>CAZGXF010000005.1:0-51685 GCA_964529575.1 uncultured bacterium | reverse complement strand
CCCAGGGACCGCGCCAGAAACTTTATCCCGCCAGTAGATTTCTACCAGCGGTAGTGCCTGATGTGCTCCCCGCGCTTGGCGATCTCGCTCATCGCCTCGATGCCGATCTCGATGTGCAGGTCGGTGAACCGCCTGAAGACGCTGTTGGCCGAGTCGCGCGTCTTGATGCCGCCGCGCTTCAGGGGCAGGTCCGAGACCAGGAGTAGCGCGCCGATGGGCACCTTCGAGGCGAAGCCGACCGAGAACAGGGTGGCCGTCTCCATGTCGATCGCCAGAGCGCGCTCGTCGTAGAGGAGCTGCTTGAACTCCTCGTTGAACTCCCAGAAGCGCGTGTCCGTGGTGTGCACCACGCCGGTGCGGTAGTCGAAGCCCTTCTCGACGATGATCTGCGAGACGAACTTCTGCACCTTGAAGGTCGGCAGCGCCGGCACCTGCGGGGGCATGAAGTGCTTCGAGGCGCCCTCGTCGCGGATCGCTGCGGTGGGCAGGACGAAGTCGCCCACCTTCAGCGAGCGGTGCAGGCCGCCGCACATGCCGAGGAACAGCGTCGCCTTCGGCTCGGCCGTGGCCAGCACCTCGATGATGAGCGCCGCCACCGGGGAGCCGACCGAGAAGTTGATGAGCGACACGCCCAGCTTCTCCGAGTGGCGCGCGGTCATGGTGGAGCCCCGGGTGGTGACGACGTCGTCGGACATGCGCCCGAAGCGCTCCGAGTAGTACTCGAAGTTCGTCAGCAGCACCTGCTTCTGCATGCCCTCGGGCGGGGTGCCGGTGTACCGCTCGAGGATCTGGCGGCCGATCTCCCACTTCTCCGGGTTGTTGTAGATGAGGTTCATGTTCACGGGGCGCCCGTCGTCGTGCGAGCCCTGCTCGACGCCGTCGTCGGTGTCGACCGCGACGCGCCTGCGCTCCTCCGGCGTCGTCACCCCGTCGGCCCTCTCGGCCTCCTCGACCGCTTCCTCGAAGGCCCTCGCGTCGTCGCTGGTTCCCATCCGGCCATGCTAACCGCGCTCGCGTGAGACGCGGCGCCCGGCCCGGCAGGAGTAGAGTCTGCCTGCGTGGAGACCGCGCTCCCCCAGACCACCGAGGCTACCCAGGCGAGGCAAGCGCCCCGGCGCCAGGAGGTGACCCAGGCGCAGGTGGCCAAGCGCTGGGCGCCCTTGGCGGCCAGCTGGCTGGTGATGGGCCTCGAGATGCCCGTGGTCAGCGCGGTCATGGCGCGCCTGGCCGACCCCGAGGTGCACCTGGCGGCGTACGGCGGCGTCGTCATGCCCGTGGCGCTGCTCATCGAGGCGCCCATCATGATGCTGCTCACCGCCAGCACGGCCCTGGCCAAGGACATGGCCTCCTACCGCCTCATGCACCGGTTCATGATGTTCGCCGGCCTGGCCCTCACGCTCCTCCACGCCCTGCTGGCCTTCACGCCCCTCTACGACGTGACCGTCGCCACGCTCCTCGGCCCGCCGGAGGTCGTGCGCCGCCCGGCCCAGGTAGGGCTGATGCTGATGCTGCCGTGGACGTGGGCGATCGCCTACCGGCGCTTCCACCAGGGCCTGCTGATCAGGAACGACCGCTCGCACCACGTGACCATCGGCACGTTCGTGAGGCTCCTCACGCTCGGCGCGACGCTGGCGGTCGCCGCCCTCGCCGGCGCCAGCGGCATAGTCGCGGGCTGCCTGGCCATCGGCCTGGCGGTGACGGCCGAGGCCGTCTACAGCGGCGTCGTCACGCGCCCCGTCGTCAGGGGCCCGCTCGCCGCCGCGCCGGCCGTGAGCCCGCCCTTGAGCTTCCCGTTCTTCTGGGCGTTCTACGCGCCGCTGGCCCTCACGTCCATCGTGTCGCTGATCGTCCAGCCGCTGGGCAGCGCGGCCATCAGCCGCATGCCCGAGGCCTTGGCGTCGCTGGCCGCCTGGCCGGTGGTGGGCGGCCTGCTCTTCATGTTCCGCTCGCTGGGCTTCGCCTTCAACGAGGTCGTCGTCGCCATGCTCGACCGGCCCGGGGCTTTCAGGGCCCTGCGGCGCTTCACCCTGACACTGGGCGCCGCCGTCCTGGCCGGCACGCTGCTGGTCGGCTTCACGCCCCTGTCGCGCCTCTGGTTCACCGTCGTCTCGGGCCTCACTCCCGAGCTCACGCGCCTCGCGACGGTCGGCTTCGCCGCGGCGCTGCTGTGGCCGCTCCTCGACGTGCTCAGGAACCTCTTGCAGGGCGTGGTCGTCCACGGCGGCAAGACCAAGGGCATCAGCGAGTCGATGTTCGTCTTCCTGGGCGCCAGCGCGGCGCTCCTGGCGCTGGGCACCGTCTGGCACGCCTTCCCCGCCCTGCCCTACGCGATGGTCTCGTTCTCGCTGGCTACCGCCGCGCAGGTGGCGTGGCTGTGGTGGCGGGGCCGGCCCGCGCTGGCCCGGCTGGCCAGCCAGGGCTCCTAGGCCCACCCCGGTCCCCGAGCGGGAGGGAACACGGCGCTGGCCGAGAGGTGGTCGGTAGCTGCCGAGGCCGAGGCCGCGTCAGCACGGCGCCGAACTAGGCTGGTGTCAGACGGCGAACCACAGGGTGCGAGGGTCGAGGCCGTCGGGCCGGCCCGCGGCGCCGGCGGACCCGGCTGGGGCCGCTGCGGACGCGCCCCTGCCGCGCGCCAGGGTCTCAACTAGACGGCGCGCCTCGTCCAGGTAGGCGGCGTGGTCCTCAGCGGCGGAGCGCTCCGAGTAGCGCACCGGCGACCACGACCCGGGCTCCATGACGCCGCGCGCGTGTTCGGGCTCGGAGCGGTGCCGCCACGCGCCGGTGCGCCAGTCGAAGGCGTACTCGCGCACGAACAGGTGCCCGTGCTCGGCCACGAACGCCACGGCGTCGAGGATGAAGTCGCACTCGGCGTCGGTGAGCAGGTAGTGGAAGCTGAGGCGCGCCCAGCCGGGCTTCACGCCCTCGTAGCCGGCCTCGATCGCGCGGAGGAAGGCGCGCGACGTGTCGTCGTCGATGCCGAGCAGGAGGTGCCCGTAAGGGCCGGCGCAGGAGCAGCCGGCGCGGCCCTGGATGCCGAAGAGGTCGGACAGCAGCTTGACCACCAGCTTGGCGTGGAGCTGGGCGCCCCCTGACCCCACCAGGAAGGAGGCCACGGCCAGCCGCGGCGCCGACAGGTTGCCCAGCAGCCTTACCCCGGGGACGCGCGCGAGGCGGTCCAACGCCCGGGCGATGAGCTCGCGCTCGCGGCGCTCGATGTTCTCGACGCCTACTTCCTCCTTGACCTTGAAGGCCAGCGCGGCCCTGAGCTTCTGGACGATCGCCGGCGTGCCGGCGTCCTCGCGCACCTCCACGTCTTCGATGAACCGCCTGTCGAAGCGGCTGACGTACGTGACGGTGCCGCCGCCGGGGACCGTGGGACAGTCCAACCGGTAGAGCGACTCGTGGAGCAGCAGCAGGCCGGGCGAGCCGGGCCCGCCCAGGAACTTGTGCGGGCTCAGCACGACGGCGTCGAGGTGGTCGTCGGCGCCAGGGGACGTAGGGCCGACGTCGATGCGCACGTAAGGCGCGCTCGCCGCGAAGTCGAACACGGCCACGGCTCCGTGCCGGTGCAGGATCCTGGCCACGGCGCGCACGTCGGTGACGAGGCCGGTGACGTTCGAGGCCGCCGAGAAGGACCCGACCTTCGGCCGTTCCGCGTACCTCGGGTCCGACACGGCGCGTTCCAGCGCCGCGAGGTCGATGAGCCCGTCGTCGTCGAGCGGCACGGGGACCACCTCGGCCAGCGACTCGCGCCAGGTGACGTCGTTCGAGTGGTGCTCGTAGGGACCGACGAACACGACCACCCGCTCGCGCTCCGGGAGCACCGCCAGCAGCCGCTCGCGATGCTGCGGCGACACGCTCACCCCGAGGATCTCCTGCAGGCGCTTCAGAGCGCCCGTGGCGCCCGTGCCGGGGAACAGCAGCTTGTACTCCGGTCCGGCGCCCAGGCACCGCTTCACGTACTCCGCCGCCTCGTGCGTGAGCCGCGTCGTGTGCGCTCCCAGCGCGCTGTCCTCGGTGTGGGTGTTGGCGTACAGCGGCAGCACCGCCTCGCTCAGGGCCTTCTCGACCGACCTGAGGTGTCGGCCGGAGGCGATGTGGTCGGCGTAGGTCACGCGCCTGAGGCCGTAAGGCGTGGTCACGCACGCCCCCAGGTCCAAGAGGTCTGCCCTGACACGTTCGAAGACGTCCATGCTCGGCTCCCGTGTGCCCGCAGGGTACATCCTCCGCGGCCCCGGTCAAGGGACAGCCGACGCCGGCCGCGGACGCGGCGTACAGTCTCACCGTGGCGCACGCGATCTACGAGCACCTGAAGCGGCGCGTGCTCGTGCTGGACGGCGCCATGGGCACGATGATCCAGCGCGCGGGCCTGGGCGAGGCCGACTTCCGCGGCGAGCGCTTCGCCGACCACCCCGTCGACCTCAAGGGCGCGAACGACGTGCTGGTGCTCACGCGGCCGGACGTCGTGACGGCGATCCACGAGGCCTACCTGGCAGCGGGCGCCGACGTCATCGAGACGAACACCTTCAACGCCACCAGCATCGGGCTCGCCGAGTACCGGCTCGAGGGCGCCATCGCCGACGTCAACAGGGAGGCCGCCCGGCTGGCGCGCGCCGCCGCCGACAGGCACTCCACGCCCGACAGGCCACGCTGGGTGGCCGGCGCCATCGGGCCGACGAACAAGACGCTGAGCATCTCGCCGCGCGTGGAGGACCCCGGCTACCGGGCCGTGACGTTCGACGAGGTGCACGCCGCTTACCTGGAGCAGGCCGCCGCGCTCGTCGAGGGCGGCGTCGACCTGCTGCTCGTCGAGACCGTCTTCGACACGCTCATGGCCAAGGCCGCCCTGCAGGCCTGCGAGGACGCCGCGGCAGCGGCGGGCAGGGACGTGCCCGTAATGCTCTCCGGCACCGTGGTCGACGCTTCCGGCCGGCTCCTCTCCGGCCAGACGCTCGAGGCGTTCTGGACGTCGGTGCGCCACCACGACCTGCTGGCGGTGGGCCTCAACTGCTCGCTCGGGCCGGCCGAGATGCGCCCTTACGTCGAGGAGCTCTCGCGCCTGGCGCACGTGTTCACCGTCGCCTACCCGAACGCCGGCCTCCCGAACGCCTTCGGAGGCTACGACCTGGGGCCCGAGGAGATGGCGCGCGTCCTGCGCGAGTTCCTGGCGAACGGCTGGGTGAACGTGATCGGCGGCTGCTGTGGCACCACGCCGGAACACGTGGCCCTGTTCGCCCAGGCGGCGCGGGAGGCCTCGCCCCGCGTGCCGCCCCCGCGCGACCCGCGCCCGCGCTTCGCGGGGCTCGAGGCCCTGGTGATCGGACCGGCGCCCGGCGAGGAGGCGGCGCCGCGCGGGTCGTCGTTCGTGAACGTCGGCGAGCGCACGAACCTCACCGGGTCGCGGCGCTTCCGTCGCCTGGTCGTCGAGGGGGACCTGGCCGGCGCCGTGGTGGTGGCGCGCGAGCAGGTCGCGGCCGGCGCGCAGGCGATCGACGTGAACCTCGACGAGGGCCTCGTAGACGGACCCCGCACGATGGCGGCGTTCCTCGACCTCCTCGCCTCCGAGCCCGACGTCGCCAGGGTGCCGGTGATGCTCGACTCCTCGAGCTTCGCGGTCATCCAGGAGGGCCTGAAGCACGTCCAGGGCAAGGCCATCGTGAACTCGATCTCGCTGAAGGAGGGGGAGGCCGATTTCCTCCGGCAGGCGGAGGTGGCGCGGCGCTTCGGCGCGGCCGTGGTCGTCATGGCTTTCGACGAGAAGGGCCAGGCAGACACCTACGAGAGGCGCGTCGAGGTGCTGGGGCGCGCCTATCGTCTCCTCGTCGAGCGTGCCGGCTTCGCCGCGGAAGACGTCATCCTCGATGCCAACGTGCTGACGGTGGGTACGGGCATGCGCGAGCACGCGCGCTACGCCGTCGACTTCATCGAGGCCGTGCGGTGGGCGAAGGCGAACCTCCCCGGCGCCCTCACGTCGGGTGGAGTGTCGAACGTGTCGTTCGCGTTCCGCTCCAACGCCCGCGTGCGGGAGGCGATGCACGCGTCGTTCCTCTACCACGCCGTGAACGCCGGCCTCGACATGGCGATAGTCAACCCCGAGGCGCTGACCGTCTACGACGAGGTCGAGCCGGAGCTCCTGGAGCTCGTTGAGGACGTCCTGTTCGACAGGCGCGACGACGCCACCGAGCGGCTCGTGGCCTACGCCGCCAGCCACGAGGACACGGCGACGCGGCAGCGCGACGGCGCCGAGTGGCGCGCCTGGCCGGTGACCGAGCGCCTGCGGCACGCGCTGGTGCAGGGGCTCGACGAGCACGTCGAGGCCGACGCGCTCGAGGCCATGACCGCGTTGTCTGGCCCGCTCGAGGTCATCGAGGGCCCGCTCATGGACGGCATGAACGTCGTGGGCGACCTCTTCGGCAGCGGGAAGATGTTCCTGCCGCAGGTCGTGAAGAGCGCCCGCGTGATGAAGCGGGCCGTGGCCGCCCTCACCCCGCACCTCGAGGCGCGCCTGGCCGCCGGCGAGAGGACCCAGGCCGGCAAGGTCGTGCTGGCCACGGTGAAGGGCGACGTCCACGACATCGGCAAGAACATCGTCGGTGTCGTGCTCGCCTGCAACGGGTACGAGGTCGTCGACCTCGGCGTGATGGTGCCGGCCGACGTCATCATCGACACCGCGCTCGAGGCGGGCGCCGACGCGATCGGGCTGTCCGGCCTCATCACGCCGTCGCTGCTGGAGATGGAGCACGTCGCCCGCGAGATGGAGCGGCGCGGCCTCCGCCTGCCGCTGCTCATCGGCGGCGCCACGACCTCGCGGGCGCACACGGCCGTGAAGATCGCGCCGCGCTACGGCGGGCTCACGGTGCACGTGGCCGACGCCTCACGCGCGGTCGGGGTGGTGGCGCGCGCCGTCTCGCCGTCCGAGCGGGAGGCCTTGGCCGCGGAGACGCGCGAGCTGTTCGAGCGCGTGCGGTCGCAGCACGAGGCCTCGCAGGGAGCCCGGGAGCTGCTCGGCCTGACCGAGGCCAGGGCGCGGGCGCCGCGGTTCGCCGACTGGTCGCACGTCGTCAGGCCGCGCCGGCCCGGCGTCACGGTCCTCTCGCCCTACCCGGTCGAGGACCTCGTCCCCTACGTCGACTGGGGCCCGTTCTTCTCGGCCTGGGAGCTGCCCGGCCGCTACCCCGCGGTGCTGGACGACCCGGTGAAGGGCGAGGCGGCGCGGGCGGTGTTCGCCGACGCCCAGGCGATGCTGCGGCGCGTCGTCGCCGAGCGCTGGCTGGAGCCGCGAGCCGTGGCCGGCCTCTTCCCCGCCGCCTCGCGGGGCGACGACCTGCTCGTGTACGAGGACGAGACGCGCACGCGCGTGGCGCGGGTCGTCCCCACGCTCAGGCAGCAGACGGCGAAGCGCGAGGGCCAGCCGAACCTGGCGCTCGCCGACTACGTCGCGCCGGAGGGCTCCGGGGTCGAGGACTGGCTCGGCGCGTTCGCGGTGAGCGTGCACGGCGCCGAGGAGCGGGCCGCGGCGTTCCGGGCGCGCGGCGACGACTACTCGGCGATCCTGCTCACGACCCTCGCGGACCGGCTCGCCGAGGCGCTCGCCGAGCGGCTGCACCAGCGCGTGCGCACCGAGCTGTGGGGCTACGCGCCGCACGAGGACCTGGCGCCGGAGGACCTGGTCGCCGAGCGCTACCGCGGCATCAGGCCGGCGCCCGGTTACCCCGCCTGCCCCGATCACCGCGCGAAGCGCGACCTGTTCGCGCTGCTGGACGCCTCGGCCGCGACCGGCATCGCTCTCACCGAGGGCCTGGCGATGACCCCGCCGTCGGCGGTGGCGGGCCTCTACCTGGCCCACCCCGAGGCGCGCTACTTCGGCGTCGGCAAGGTAGGTCGCGACCAGGTGGAGGACCTGGCCGCCAGGACCGGCACTAGCGTCGAGGAGACCGAGTCGTGGCTCGCTCCGTACCTGGCGTACTCGCCCCCGGTCGCGGCGGACTAGGCGGCCGGCGAGACCCCTTCAGGCCAGCAGGTCGCCCAGCCAGTCGCGCACGCCCACGCGTATCGGCATGAAGTAGAGGTGCCCGGCGCTGCCCGCCACGTGGTCGAGGACGCGCCCGGCCAGCTCGCGGTGCCAGGCGAGCGTGGGCTCGAAACCGGCCGGGAACACGGCGCGGTTGCGCGACAGCCAGTAGCGCTGCGAGCGCTCGGAGGTCACGCTCGTCACGCCCCAGAACACCTCGACGCCGGCCACGAGCTCCTGCCACACCTGCAGGAGCCTGAGGTCGAAGAACGGCTGGGTGAAGAGCCCCTGCGCTCCGGCGGCCAGCTTCTCCTCGGCGTAGGCGAGCTCGGCGGCGAAGCCGCTGCGGTAGGGGTCGAGGGCCGCGTAGACCCGCAGGCGCGGGTGCGCGGCCGTCAGCGCGCGGATGGCGGCGACGGCCGGCGTCGGCACGTCGCTCGGTGCCGCCGCGGGGCTCTCCGACGCGGCGCCGCCACCAGTGGCCGCGGGGCTCCCCGTCGCGGCGCCGCCCCACGCGGTAGCCTGGCCCGCGCCGCCCACGGCGAGGGGCGCGTCGCCCGAGACCACGAGCACCTCGGTGACGCCCGCCCGCACCAGGCTGGCCAGCGCCGGCCAACCTGCGGCGGCGTCGCGCAGCACCTCGGCGGCGCGGAAGTGCGGCACCGGGGTCCAGGGGCCCGCCGCACGCGCCTGCAGCGCCGCCTGCCAGCCGCGCAGCTCGAACTGCCGCAGGTCGGGGACGTTCACCGTGTCCACGCGCCCCAGGCACCGCAGCTCCTCGAGCTGGGCGGCCAGGGAGCCGTGGTCGCGTGGGACGAGCTCGACGCTGAGGCGCACCGTGGCAGGGTACCGCGCCTCTGGCGGGCGCGGTGCCTAGACCAGCAACGCGCCCTCGGCCGGCTCGAAGCGCGCGGTGAAGTGCCGCAGCACGGGCGGCGCCTCGACCATGCGCACGCCGCGCACGCGGTCGCGCACCGAGCCCACGTAGGCGATCACCTCGGCGAGGTAGTCCACGTGGCTCTGCGTGTAGGTACGGCGCGGGAACGCCAGGCGCACCAGTTCCATGCGGGCGGGCTTCTCGCTGCCGTCGGGCTGGCGGCCGAACATCACCGAACCGATCTCGACCGACCTCACGCCGCCCTCGAGGTAGAGCACCAGCGAGAGCGCCCACGCCGGGTACTGGGACTGCGGCACGTGCGGGAGCAGCGCCTTGGCGTCCACGTAGACCGCGTGGCCGCCCGTGGGCCTGACGATGGGCACGCCGGCGGCGACGAGCCGCTCGCCCAGGTACTCGACCGACCGGACGCGGTAGCGCAGGTAGTCCTCCTCGAGCGCCTCCTCCAGGCCCACGGCGAGCGCTTCCAGGTCGTAGCCGGCCAGGCCGCCGTAGGTCGGGAAGCCCTCGGTGAGGATGAGCTGGTTGCGCGCGGCCTGGGCCAGGGCGTCGTCGTTCACGGCCAGGAACCCGCCGATGTTGCCAAGGCCGTCCTTCTTCGCGCTCATCGTGGCGCCGTCGGCGTACGAGAACATCTCCTGGGCGATGTCGCGCGGCGTCTTGTCGGCGTACCCGGGCTCGCGCAGCTTCACGAGGTAGGCGTTCTCGGCGTAACGGCAGCAGTCGATGAAGAGCGGCACCCCGTGCTCGCGGCAGACGGCGCTCACCGCACGCACGTTGGCCATGCTCACGGGCTGTCCGCCGCCCGAGTTGTTCGTGACGGTGAGCATCACCAGCGGCACCCTGCCGCGGTGCTCGTCCAGCACGCTCCGCAGCGCGTCCACGTCCATGTTCCCCTTGAACGGGTGGTCGGCGGAGGCGTCGCTCGCCTCGGCGCAGGGCAGGTCGAGCGCGGTGGCCCCCACGGCCTCGACGTTCGCGCGCGTGGTGTCGAAGTGCGTGTTGTTCGGCACCACGTCGCCGGGCTTCACGGCCACCGCGCACAGGATGCGCTCGGCGGCGCGTCCCTGGTGGGTGGGCAGCACGTGCTTCAGGCCCGTGATGCCCTGGACGGCCGCCTCGAACCGGTAGAACGAGGGGCTGCCGGCGTAGCTCTCGTCGCCGCGCATCATGCCCGCCCACTGCGCGCTCGACATCGCGCCGGTGCCCGAGTCGGTGAGCAGGTCGATGAGCACGTCCTCGGCGCGCAGCGCGAAGAGGTTGTAGCCGGCGGCGGCGAGCGCCCGCTCGCGCTCCTCGCGCGTGGTGAAGCGGATCCTCTCGACGGCCTTGATGCGGAACGGCTCGATGATCGTCTTGAAGCGCGAGTCGGGGGCGTTCACGCGCAGAGTCTACGTCCCTGGCGGGGCCACTCCGGACCGCGCCGCGGCCGCCCGCGACACGGCAGCGCGCGCCCTGGGGAGCGTGCGACGGCGAGCGTCACCGGGACCACCGGCGGCGCGCCCCTCCGGGCGCCTCTCGGACCGCCTGCCTTGGGCCTCAGCCCGCCAGCAGAGCCTCGACGCGCCTGAGGGCCTCCTCGACCTTGTCGAGGCTCGTGGCGTAGCTCAGGCGCACGTGCCCCGGCGCCTCGAAGTCTGTGCCCGGCACCACGGCCACGCGCGCCTCCTCGAGGAGCCGCACCGCCGCCTTGCCCTCGTCCGGGTCGAGCGGCGTGGTGTCGGCCATCGCGTAGAAGGCGCCCTGGGGCATGGGCGTCCTCAGGCCCAGGCGGTTCAGGCCGGCCACCAGCACGTCGCGGCGCTCCTTGTAGGCCGCCCGCGTCATGCGCTGGAACGCGGCGGTCTTCTCCACCTCGTTCAGCGCGGCCACGGTGGCGTGCTGCGCCACGGCGTTCGGCCCCGAGGTCGACTGGCTCTGCAGCCGGTTCATCGCCCTGATGAGGTCGCGCGGTCCCGCCGCGAAGCCGATGCGCCAGCCCGTGAGGGCGTAGCCCTTGCTGGCGCCGTGGATCACGAGCGTGTGGTCGGGAGCGAAGCGCGCGGCCGGCGTGAACTCCCCCTCGTACACCAGGTGCTCGTAGAGGTCGTCGGCGAACACCCACACGTCGCGGCTCGCCGCCAGCTCCACGATGGCCTTCACCAGCTCGGGCGGGTAGACGGCGCCGGTCGGGTTCGACGGCGAGTTGATGAGCACCACCTTCGTGCGCGGCGTGAACGCCGCTTCGATGGCGGCCAGGTCGGGCACGAAGCCGTCCTCGGGCCGGGTGGGCACGACCACGGGCACGCCGCCCGCCAACCGCACCTGCGCCGGGTAGGACACCCAGTACGGGGCCGGGATGATGACCTCGTCGCCCGGGTCCAGGACGGCCATGAAGCCGTTGTAGAGGACCTGCTTGCCCCCGTTGGAGGCCATCACCTGGTCGAGCCCGTAGTCGAGGCCGTTCTCGCGCTTGAACTTCGCCGCGATGGCCTCGCGCAGCTCGACGGTGCCCTCGGAGGGCGTGTACTTCGTCCTCCCCAGGCGGACCGCCTCGTGCGCCGCCTCGAGGACGTGCTCGGGCGGCTGGAAGTCGGGCTCGCCGGCCGTCATCACGACGATGTCCACGCCTTGGCGCATCAGCTCCTTGGCGCGGCTGTCGAACGCTACGGTCGAGGAGCCCTTGAGGCCCCGTATCGCCTGGGAGAGACCCGGCACGACTAGCCTCCTAGACCAGCTCGCTCTCGTCGAAGAAGATGCCGATCTCGCGCTCGGCCGTGGCCGGGGCGTCGGAGCCGTGGACGACGTTCTCGTCGATGGTCGTGGCCAGGTCGCCGCGGATGGTGCCTGGGGCGGCGTCCTTGGGGTTCGTGGCGCCCATCATCTTCCGCCACTCGGCGATGGCGTTCTCGCCCTCCACGACCATGGCGACCACGGGGCCGGAGGTGATGAAGGAGACGAGCCCCTCGAAGAACGGCTTGCCCTGGTGCTCGCCGTAGTGACGCTCGGCCAGCTCGCGGCTGATCTGCATCATCTTGAGCGCCCTGACCTTGAAGCCCTTGGCCTCGATGCGAGCGATGATCGTGCCGGTCAGGCCGCGGCGGACGCCGTCGGGCTTGACCATGGCGAAGGTCTGTTCAACTGCCATGGCTGGGGACTGTACCACGGTGGCGGGTTACTCTTGAGGGCGTGCTGATGCGCAGGACGCCCGAGCAGGTCGCGCTCCTCAGCCGCGGCATGGCGGGGCCGCTCACCCTCGTGGAGCGCGCCCTCGACGCCGTGGCGCTGCTGGCCATCGCGACGACCTGGCTGCTACCGCTGGCCAACCTCTCCCGGCTTCCCGACGCTGTGCCCACGCACTTCGACGCCTCCGGCAGGCCCGACGCGTACGGCGACGTACGGTCCCTCTTCGTGCTCGCCGCGGTGACCACGGGCCTGTGGGTGCTGGTCTACCTCACGAGGCGATCGGGCCGGTTCGTGAACGTGCCCGTGACCGTCACCGAGGAGAACCACGTCAGGGTGGGCGGTCTGATCCGGCAGTTCCTCACCGTCGTCGGCACGGTCACGGTGCTCGCCTTCGCGGCGATGCAGGTGCAGACCCTGCGGGTCGCTCTAGGCGCGGCGTCCGGCCTGGGCGTCGGGTTCACGCTGGCGCTGCCGTTCGTGTTCCTGGGCCTCCTGGCCGGCTACATGGCCGCGATCTTCCGCGAGAGCTCGCGGCCCTCGCCTCCCCGCGCCACCCGCCGCTGACAGCCTTCGGCTAGCGCGGTACCCAGGCGCCTCGACCGCCGCGACCTGGGCGTTCACAACCCCAGCTGGGCGAGGTGGTTGATGTCGTGCCCCGCCATCATGCGCACCATCAGGTCGGCGCTCTCGAAGCCGCGCTCGGGGTGGTACGCCTCCGCCAGCCAGTCCTCGAGGGAGAAGCCCGCGATCAGCGCCAGGTTCCAGGCGCGCTGCGCCGCGAACGCCTCGACCGCCAGGCCGGGGTCCAGCCGCCCGTAGCGCCGCGCCCAGGCGTCCTGGTCGAAGGGCTGCACCTCGATGCCCGGCGCCGCCACGAGCTGCCGCAGGCGGAAGCCCATCACGGTCTCCACGTCGGCGAGGTGGGCGAGCACCTCGCGCGGGCACCACTTCCCCGGGGCGTAGGGCGTGTCGAGCTCGACGGGAGACGACGTCTCGACGTACTCCTTGAGACGGACGGGCGTCGTGCGCAGGACGTCGACAGGGTCGAGCTCGCCCAGGAGGGTCAGGTAGTGCTTGACGGGGTCGGGCACGCCAGAACCATAAGGGAGGTGGCCTGCCAGGGTCTAGGACGAGAGGACCTTGCTCAGCGCTTCTCGGTCTGCTGGTAGACGATCTCGCCGGCGTCGACGGCCCGCAGGAACGCCTCCACGACCACGGGGTCGAACTGCGTGCCGGCGTGGCGCGACACCTCGGCGATGGCCTCGGCCAGAGACATCGCCCGCCTGTGGGCGCGGTCGCGGCTCATCGCGTCGAAGGCGTCGGCCACAGCGACGATGCGCGCCTCCAGCGGTATCGCCTCGCCGGCCAGGCCGTTGGGGTAGCCCTTGCCGTCCCAGCGCTCGTGGTGGTTGAGCGCGATGACCTCGGCGAGGCGGATCGTGGGCGAGCGCGAGCCGGAGAGCAGCTCGGCGCCGGCCTTGGCGTGGCCGCGAACGACCTTGAACTCCTCGTCGGTGAGGCCGCCCGGCTTCAGGAGGATCGCGTCGGGCACTGTGATCTTGCCCACGTCGTGCAGCCGCGCCGCGCGCATCAGCATCTCGACGCGCACGGGCCCCAGCCCCAGCCGCCGCGCGATCGCGCCTGCCGTCTGGGCGACGCGCCACGTGTGCTCCCCGGTGTCGTCGTCGCGGTACTCGGCGGCGCGGGCCAGCCTCACCAGCATCTCCAGCTGCGAGTGCTCGAGGTCGAGGGTCCGGCGCCTCACGGCCTCCTCGAGGCGGTCGTTCTGCTCCTCGAGCTGCTTCTGGTAGTAGCGGGCCTCGAGCAGGTTGCGGACGCGCAGACGCGTCTCGGTGGGGTTGACGGGCTTGTTCAGGAAGTCCTTCGCCCCGCTCGCCAGCGCCGCCTCGCGCAGCTCGGGCCGGCCGTCGCCGGTGACCATCACGACCGGGAACGCCTCCGGCAGCACGGGCCTCAGGTCGCCCAGGACCTGCAGCCCGTCGCGACCGGGCATGTGCATGTCGAGGACCACCAGGTCGGGCCTGATCTCCATGAAGCGCTCGACCACGCGCACGGGCTCGTCGCAGGTGAACACGTGCTCGTAGCCGGCGCGCTCCAGGATCCCCCTGACCAGCACCAGCGAAGCCTCGTCGTCGTCGACGAGGAGGAGCTTCATCTGGCTCAGGTCCACCGTCCGTGAATCGTAGTCGAGCAGCGTACGCACCACAGCCGATTACTTCCCATCCACCTCGGATTCGGACCGCCACACCGCGCGGCCCACCAGGTCCTCGCAGGCAATCTATCGGCGCGTTTCTGACCGCTCTCTTACGCGCGCCGGCGCCCCGAGCGGGGCGCCGGGCGTGTTCTGGCGGTACGCCTCGCGGCGCCGACCCAAGGGGTCGGGAGGCGCCGGCGAGGAGGCCCCGGGGCGCCGGCCCAGGGGGTCAGAAGCCGAGCGCGGCCTGGGCGCCGCGGATGGCGTCGTGCCACCAGCCGGGCAGGATGCCCAGCAGCACCGTGCCGGCCAGGGCGGCCGCGATGGCGACGTCGGTGGCCGAGGAGCGGAACGACGGGCTGGCGTACTCGGGGCGCCTGAAGTACATGGCGGCGACCACGCGGAAGTAGTAGACGAGCGCCACGACGCTGGTCACGATGCCGAGCAGCGCCAGCCAGAGGTAACCCGCCTCCACGGCGGCCGAGAAGACCATGACCTTGCCGGCGAAGCCCGCCAGGGGCGGGATGCCGCCGAGGCTGAGCAGGAACACGGTCAGCGCCAGGGCGAGGCCGGGCCTGGTCTGGCCGAGGCCGGCGAACCGCTCGATGTCGTCGCCCTGGTCGTTCTTGTCCACCACGAGCGAGAGCACGGCGAAGGCGCCGGCGTTCATCAGCGTGTAGGCGGTCAGGTACCAGACGGCCGCCTCCACCCCGCCGTGGTCGGGAGCGAGCACCGCCAGGCCGAGGTAGCCGGCGTGCGCCACCGCCGAGTAGGCCAGCATGCGCTTCACGCCGCGCTGCACCAACGCGGCCAGGTTCCCGACCACCAGCGTGGCGGCGACGGCCACGGCCAGCGCGGTCTGCAGCCAGGGCGAGACCTCGGGCGCCACGGTGGCCGCCACGCGCAGCAGCGCGGCGAAGGCAGCCGCCTTCACGACGACGCTCATGAACGTGACGACCGGGGTGGGCGCGCCGGTGTAGACGTCCGGCGACCACTGGTGGAACGGCGCCAGCGCGGCCTTGAACCCCAGGCCGACGAGCACGAGCGCGGCCCCGGCCGTGGCGAGCGACACGAGGCCGCCGCTCGTGAGCGCCGCGACCACCTCGGCGTAGACGAAGCTGCCCGAGGCGCCGTAGAGCAGCGCGGCGCCGTAGACCAGCACCGCCGAGCCGAAGGCGCCGAGCAGGAAGTACTTCATGCCCGCCTCCTCCGACTGCCGCGCGCTCGTCCGCCAGGCCGAGAGGACGTAGACCGGCAGCGAGAGGACCTCCAGCCCCAACAGCAGCGTGACGAGGTCGCCGGCCGCCGCCATGACCACCGCCCCCAGCGCCGAGAGCAGCATGAGGGGGTAGTACTCGGGGTGGTCCATGCCCATGCGGCTCAGCTGGTCGTAGCTGACGAGCACGGCCAGCGCGGTGCCGAGGATGACCACGAAGTTGAACGCCAGGGCGGGCGCGTCGGCCAGGTAGCGCAGGCCGAAGCTGGCCCCGCCCGCGCTGTCCGACATGAACACCGACAGGTTGAAGACGAAGGCCGTGAACAGGCCGATGAGCGCGGTGCCGGCCGTGAGGCGCGAGTCGCGCTGGAAGAGCGCCAGCAGCAGGCACGCCGCGGCGGTGGTCAGCAGGGTCAACGCGGGGGCGAGGTGTCCCCAGTCGACGTCGAGGACGGGCGGGAAGGTCATCGCGCGCCTCCCAGGGCCAGCTCATCCGCCGGCGGCTCGGTCCCGGCGAGCTGCACCACGGCCACCTGCGACTGCGCCTCGATGCGCTCGAGCTGCGCCGCCGGCGCGAGGCCGAGCCAGAGCACGCCGGCCACGAACGGCACCAGCACGTAGAGCTCCACCGGCCCGAGGTCGCGTACCGGCTCCCGCTGCTGGCCGAGGAACAGGCGCTGGTAGACGTTCACGCCGTACACGCCCGCGCCGATCACCGCCAACGTGGCGACCACGGCGGCCGCGGGCGAGGTCTGGTAGGCGCCCAGGAGGCTCAAGAACTCGCCCGGGAAGTTGGCCAGGCCGGGCACGCCGATGAACGCGAACACCAGGAACAGGGTGAGGGCGGCGAGCGCCGGGGCGCTCTTGGCGATGCCGCCGTAGGCGTCCACGTCGAACGAGCGGCGGCGGGCGTAGAGCATGCCGCTCACGACGAACAAGCCGCCGGTGGAGAGCATCTGCGCGGCCAGCAGGTAGACGGCGCCGTTGAGGCCGGCGACGTGCAGGCCGAAGACGCCTACGGCCACGATGCCCATGTGCGACAGCGAGGCGTAGGCCAGCAACCGCTTGAGGTGGGTCTGGCTGGTGGCGACCACCGCGCCGTAGACGGCCGTGAAGGCGCCGAGGGCGATGAAGAGCGGCGCCAGCCGCTCGGCGCCCAACGGCAGCACGGGCAGCGCCCAGGCGAAGAAGCCGTAGCCGCCCACCTTGTAGAGCGTGCCCAGCACGTCGGCGGCGCCGGAGGGATGGTTCTGCTCGTTCAGGTCGACGAGCCAAGAGTGCAGCGGCCACAGCGGCAGCTTCACCGCCATGCCCAGCGCCAGGCCGGCGAAGAGCCACGCCTGCGTGCCGGCGGGCAGGCCCCGCGCGGCCAGCGCGAGGTCCTCGAGCGCGAACGTCGCGGCGCCCGACAGCGCCTTCAGGGCCAGGATCGTCACCAGCATCACGAACGAGCCGGCGACGGCGTAGGTGAGGTACTTCAGCGTGGCGGCGCGCCGCCGCTCGAGGCCGAAGGCGCCCAGGAGCAGCAGGCTGGGGACCAGCGTGCCCTCCCAGAAGACGTAGAAGAGCAGCATGTCGCGGGCCATGAATATGCCCGCGAGCCCGGCCTGCGCCAGCAGCAGCCAGGCCACGAACCTACCCGGTCGCTCCTCGACGGTGAGGGCGGCGACGAGCGCGGTCGGGACCATCACCAGCGCCACCACGACCACCAGCACGGAGGCCGCGCCGCCGGGGTCGAGCGAGAAGCTCACCCCCAGGCCGGGCAGCCAGGGGCGGTCGAACGGCGCGGCGCCAGGCAGGAACAGGGCGGCGATGAACGTCGCCAGCGTGCCCGCGAGCGCCGCCACCACGACGGCGCCCCGACGGCCGCCGGCCAGCGAGGCCAGGGCGGCGCCGAGGACGGGCAGGAGGAGCGGTAGCAGGGCCGTCACCGGAGCACCCCCGCGATCAGGGCGACGGCGGCCACCGCCACCGCGCCGGCGAGCATGGCTAGGGCGTAGAGCCTGACGTAGCCGGTCTGCCACAGCGTCATCAGCCGGCCCAGCAGCGGCACGGCGGCGACCGGGGCGGCCAGGCCGCGGTCCACGAGGTCGCGGTCGAGCACGGCCAGGCCCTCGGCCACGCTCTCGCCCGGCCTCACCAGCACGGCCTGAGCGGCCGCGTCGAAGCCCATGCCGCTACGGGCCAGAGCAGCCGCCGGCGTGGGCTCGAGACGCTTGACGGTGCGGCCCTTGTCGACGTGGTAAAGCCAGTAACCCGCGCCGAGGCCGGCCGCGGCAGCCAGCGCCGAGGCCAGGACGAGCGCCCACTCGGCGCCGAGGGAGAGGTGGTCGAACTGCACGGCGGCCGTGACGGGCGCGAGCCACTCGGCGATGAGGTTGCGGCCGATGAAAGCCTGGATGCCGAGGTAGCCGGCCAGCACGCTGCCCACGGCCAGGACCACGAGCGGAACGGTCATCACCGACGGCGACTCGTGCACGTGCGCCTTGGCCTCGGCGGTGAGACGCTCCTCGCCCGCGAACACCAGGTAGTACCACCGGAACATGTAGGCGGCGGTCAGCACCGCCGTGAGCAGGAGCAGCGCGAACAGCACCGGCCCGCCCGAGTCGGCCAGCAGCGAGCTGGTGAGCGTGCCGGAGAGGATGGCGTCCTTCGAGAAGAAGCCGGACAGCAGCGGCACGCCGGCGATGGCCAGCGTGGCGACCAGCGAGGTGGTGCCGGTCACGCGCATGCGCTTGCCCAGCCCGCCCATGCGCCGCACGTCCTGCTCGCCGCCGAGGGCGTGGATAACCGAGCCGGCGCCCAGGAACAGCAGCGCCTTGAAGAAGGCGTGCGTGACGACGTGGAAGACCCCGGCCCAGTACGCGCCCGCGCCCACGGCCGCGACCATGAACCCGACCTGCGAGATCGTCGAGTAGGCGAGGACCCGCTTGATGTCGGTCTGGGCGAACGCCGCCACGGCGGCGACCAGCGCCGTGAGCACGCCGACCCAGGCCACGGTCGCGGCGGCGGCCGGCGCCTGGGCGAAGACGTCGCCGGTGCGGGCGATGAGGTAGACGCCGGCCGTGACCATCGTGGCCGCGTGGATCAGCGCCGAGACCGGCGTGGGGCCGGCCATGGCGTCGGGCAGCCAGAGCTGCAGCGGCAGCTGCGCCGACTTGCCCGCCGCGGCCACCAAGAGCAGCAGGCCGATGGCCGTGAGCGCCGGCGCCCCGTAGGCCATCGCCGGCGCGGCGGCCCGCACGGCCGAGACGTCGAGGGTGCCGAACACCTTGAAGGTCAGGAACATCGCGACGAGGAAGCCCACGTCGCCGACGCGGTTCACGATGAACGCCTTGCGCGCCGCGTCGGCGTTCGCGCGCTGCTCGTACCAGAAGCCGATGAGCAGGAACGAGCAGACGCCCACGCCCTCCCAGCCGACGAACATCAACGGGAAGCTGTCGGCGAGCACCAGGACGAGCATCGCGGCCACGAACAGGTTGAGCTGAGCGAAGTAGCGGGCGTGGCCGGGGTCGCCCTTCATGTAGCCGATCGAGTAGACGTGGATCAGGAAGCCCACGCCGGTGATGACCAGGCACATGACCAGGCTCAGCTGGTCGATGAGGAACCCGAGGTCCACGGTCAGCTCGCCCGCGCTCAGGAACTCGGCGAACACGTACCGGTAGCCGTCGCCTCCGGCCGGGTAGGCCACGAAGGCCACGAACGAGAGCACGAACGCGACGGCCACGGCGGCCGAGGCGAGGACGCCCGCCAGCGGCTCGCGCATGCCGCGGCCGAAGAGGCCGTTGACCAGGGCGCCCACGAGCGCCACCAGCGGCGCCAGGGCGACGACCGAGACGGCGTTGGGGAAGGCGTCGGTCATGCGCGCACCTCCGCCAGCTGGTCGACGTCGGTGGTGACGCGGTGCCTGAAGATCGCCACGAGGATGCCCAGGCCCACGGCCACCTCCGCCGCGGCCACGGCGAGGACGATGAACACCGCCCCCTGGCCCTCTAGCGCGTGCACGCCGCCGGTGACGGTCCACTGGCGCGCGAAAGCGACGATCGCGAGGTTCGCGGCGTTCAGCATCATCTCGATGGACAGGAACACCAGGATGGCGCTGCGGCGCGTGACCACGCCCACGGCGCCGAGCCCGAACAGGACGGCGCTGAGCGCGACGAAGTACTCGCTGGGCACGCTCACGCCGGCTCGCTCGCTCTCATGCCAGGATCCTCCTCGAAGGCGGCGACGGCCGGGCGCTCGCGGTCCTCGCCGTCGCGCTGCACCAGGCTCACGGCGGCGACGACGCCGGTGAGCAGCAGCACGGCCACCAGGTGGAAGGCCAGCAGGTACTCGCTGAAGAGCACGGTGCCGATGCGCTCGGCGTCCCCGCCCTGCAGCACGGCGTCGACGGCCGCCTGGTCCGGGACGGGCCGCCGCTGCGACAGCACGGTGCCGGCCACGGCCACGGCGCCCAGCAGGCCGAGCCCCCAGGCGGTGGGGCGCAGCCAGCGCCAGCGCGTGGTGGGCGGCTGCTGCTCGACGTTCAGCAGCATGATCACGAACAGGAACAGGACCATCACCGCGCCGGCGTAGACGATCACCTGGATCGCCGCCAGGAAGTGAGCGTCGAGCATCACGTACATCACGGCCACGGCGAGCAGCGTGCCCACCAGGCCGAGCGCGGCGTGCACGGGTTGGCGCGCGGTCACGACCAGCACGCCGCCCGCCAGCGCCAGAGCGGCGACGATCAGGAACCAGATCATCGCGTGCCCGCCCGCCTGGGACCTCGGACCCGGGACCGCGCCATCAGTAGTCGACGCCTTCCAGCTCCGGCCGGTGGTCGGCCACGAAGCCCACCTTCACCTCGGTGCCCTTGGCGGCGGCCTCGCGCCGCTGCCACTTGCTGCCCACGGTGCCTACCAGCATGTCCTCCTTGCGGTAGACGAAGTCCTGGTAGCGGTAGTCGGCCAGCTCGAACTCGTGGCCGAGCACGATGGCGCCCGTCGGGCAGGCCTCCTCGCAGAAGCCGCAGAAGATGCACCGCAGCATGTTGATCTCGTAGATCTTCGCGTAGCGCTCGCCGGCCGAGACGGGGTCCTGCGGGTCGTTCTCGGCGGCCTCCACGTAGATCGCGTAGGCGGGGCAGGCGGCGGCGCACAGCGAGCAGCCGATGCACTTCTCGAGGCCCGTGTCGGGGTGCCTGAGCAGGTGGTGCCGCCCCCTGTAGCGGGCCTGCAGCTTCACGGGCTGTTCGGGGTACTGGACCGTGACGGGCCGCTTGAAGAGGTGGGAAAGCGTCACGCCCATGCCCTTGGCTATGTCCAAGACGCTCATGCTGGCGTCCCTCCCTCGGTCAGGTCAGATGACAAAGGCGATCACCGTCCCGGTGAGGAGCGCGCCGAAGAGCGCGACCTCGAAGAGCCTCAGCCAGCCGAAGCGCATGAGCTGGTCGTAGCGCAGGCGCGGCAGCGTGGCCTTCAGCCAGATGAACAGGAAGACGAAGAAGGCCATCTTGAGGAGGAGCCAGACGAACGGCCACTCCGACATGCCCGGGACGATCCTGTCGACGAAGGCGGGGCCGCGCCAGCCGCCGAGGAACAGCGTGCTGATGAACGCCGCGCTCGTGAACACGTTCACGTACTCGGCCATCATGTACAGGGCCCACTTGATCGACGAGTACTCGGTCAGGTAGCCGGCCACCAGCTCCTGCTCGGCCTCGGGCAGGTCGAACGGGGTGCGGTTCACCTCGGCGATGCCGGAGATCAGGAACGTCAGCATCGAGATCGCCAGGCCGGGCCACAGCCACGGGCTGATCGACCAGACGCCGGTGTCCACGATCTGGCGGAGGTTCAAGGTGCCGGTCACCATGATCACGCTCAGCACCGACAGGCCCAGCCCGAGCTCGTAGCTGATGATCTGCGCCGACGAGCGCAGGGAGCCCAGCAGCGCGTACTTGCTGTTCGACGCCCAGCCGCCCAGGAAGATGCCGTACACGCCCAGGCTGGTGACGGCCAGGATGTAGAGCAGGCCGACGTCCAGGTCGACCACCCAAGGGTTGAACCCGAACAGGCTGCCGGGCGGCCCGGCCGGGATGGCGCCGAACGCGGACAGGGCGCAGACGATGCTGATCGCCGGCGCCAACACGTAGACCACGCGGTCCGCGTTCGTCATGACGATGTCTTCCTTGAAGATCGACTTGATCGCGTCGGCGATCGGCTGCAGCAGTCCGGCCGGCCCCACGCGGTTCGGGCCGTAGCGGTGCTGGAAGCGCGCCAGGACCCGGCGCTCGATCACGGTCATGTAGGCGAAGCCGCCCAGGAGGACCAAGCAGAGCACGAACGCCTTGACGAAGGTGACGATCAGCGGGTCGCGCACGTACTCGGTCACGACGCCACCGCCTCCCTGTCGCGCAGGACGACGAGGCTCGAGAGGTCGGCGTGCGCCAGGCCCTGGGGCTGGTCGGGCGTGGCGGCGATCGTCATCAGCCCGGCCGGCACCGCGTCGGTGACGCGGACGGTCGCCCGCCGCCACAGTCCGCCCACGCGCAGGCGCACGTCGTCGCCGCTCTTGAGCTCCAGAGCCGCGGCGTCCTCGGGGCTCACGCGCAGGGCCGGACCGCCGCGCTCGGCCAGCAGGTGCGGGTTCAGGTAGGCGTACTCGGGCCTGACCATCGAGGGCGCGACGACGACGTTGCCGCCGCGGCGCCTCCCCTGCTGGTCGGCCGGGGCGGGCACGCCGCGGCCGGCGCCCTTGACGTCCTTGAAGGCGCCCCACTCCGGCAGGTCGGCCACGTCGAGGTCGAGGCGCTGCCGAAGCACGCGCCGGGAGCTCCTGACGCTGCGGCCCTCGAGGCGCTGGCCGAGCGCCTCGCCCAGGTACCTGACGAGCCCCGTGAGGTCCTCGCTGGCGCCGCCCTCGACGGGAGCCGCGTTCACGCGCAGGAACCTGCCCTCGAGGTTCACCACGGTGCCGTCGCGCTCGTAGACGGTCTTGGCGGGCAGCACGACGTCGGCGATCGCCGCCGTCTCGGTCATGAAGCTGTCGTGGACGACGAGCAGGTCCTTCTGCTTGAGCCGCTCGGCGACGTCGGGGTCCTGCGCCGGGTCGAGGTGCGAGAGGACCAGCGCCCTGGCGGTCTCGAGCATCGCCGGGTAGGCGTAGCTGGCGTGGCTGGGCAAGACGCCGATCAGCTCGAGGCCGTGGCTGTTGGCCATGGGCCCGACGAGCATGACCTTCGCCTTCACCGCGCGCGCGAACGAGAGCGCGGCGTCGGTCGCCTCGCGCGAGGCCAGCACGGTGCCGCCCAGCACGACCACGGCGCGCTCGGCGTCGCGGAGCCGCTCGGCGACGCCCCGCACCGCGTCGGGCTCCAGCCCGGTGGAGCCTTCGGCCGGCTCGCCCGCCAGGGCCGCGAAGAGGGCGGCCTCCTGCCCGGCGGCGTAGCGCAGCGAGGCGCCGGCGGAGCGCATCAGGTCGACGCGGTACGGCGCCGCGACGGCCAGGACCTCCCGGCGCCGCGGCATCCGCTCCTTGAGCCGCAGGTCGGCGATGGGCACCCCGTGCGGCAGCAGAGCCGGCGGCGTGACGCCCTTGAGCGCGTCCTTGATGCGGAGGTCGAGGACCCCCGCCTCCTCCGTCACGTCGCCGACGACGAGGATCGCGTCGGCCGTGGCGAGGTCCTCGATGGTGGCGCGCAGGTCGCGCGGCGCGACGACCGAGGCGGCCGGGCGCGGGGCGTGGTCCACCTGGCCGGTGCCGAGGTGCTCGGCCAGCGACAGGGCGCCCACGCCCTCCTCGAGGGTCGCGTCGGCGCGGAGCGCGATGCCGACGTCCTTGCCGCTCAGACCGCCCAGGCGCTCGGCGACGAACGCCGCGGCCTCCTCCCACGTGGCGGGCACGAGCTCGCCGCCGCGCCGCACCAGCGGCGTCAGCAGGCGTGAGGGGTGGTCGACGTACTCGTGGCCGAAGCGCGTGCCGTCGTCGATCCAGGTCTTGTTGACCTCGGGGTTCAGGCGGCCCTTCACGCGCTCGACGCGGCCGGTGCGCGAGTCGACCCACACGGCCGCACCGGTGGCGTCGTCCATCGTGACCGACGGCGTGTGGTGGTACTCCCAGTTGCGGCCGCGGAAGCGGCTGGTGGTGTCCAGCAGCGCGCCCACCGGGCAGATGTCGGTGATGTTGCCCGTGAAGTTGCTGGGCAGGCCGTCCTCGGCGGTGCCTATGTAGGTGTGCGAGCCCCGCTCGATGAAGTCGAGGACGCTGTCGCCCGGCACCTCCTCGAAGAAGCGCACGCAGCGCTTGCAGTGGATGCAGCGCTCCCGGTCGAGCGTGATCAGCTCGGAGAGGGCGTGGTGCTTCTCCTGGTGGCGCTTGTCGAACTCGAAGCGCGAGATGCCCGAGCCGTACTCGTAGGCGCGGTCCTGCAGCTCGCAGGCGCCGCCCTTGTCGCAGACCGGGCAGTCTAGCGGGTGGTTGATGAGGGTGTACTCGACCATCGAGTTCTGGGCCCGCTTCACGGGCTCCGAACGCGTGTCGATGACCATCCCCTCCATGACCTGCGTCGTGCAGGTCGCCATGAGGTTCGGGAACCAGAAGACCTTCGGCTCGCCGGTCTCCTCGTCCAGGATCCAGGCGCCGTCCTTGTCCTTGCGCGGCGCGCCGACGCGGGCCAGGCACATGCGGCACGCCCCGATGGGCGACATGTACTCCTGGCTGCAGAAGTACGGCACGTCGTCGCCGGCGGCGAACACCGCGTCGATCGCGCTCGTGCCGGGGGCGAGGTCCAGCTCGACGTCGTTGACCTTGACCTTCATGCCTGCCACCAGTCGCTCTTCGGGTACTTGGGCACCTTGTGCGTGGCCAGGTGCTCGTACTCGTCGCGGAACCACTTGAAGCTCGCCTGCACCGGCATCACGCACGCGTCGGCGAGCGGGCAGAACGCGGTGCCGCGGATGTTGTTCGCCAGGTCCTCGATCAGCTGGACGTCCTCCATCGTCCCCAGGCCGTCAACGAGCTTCTTGTAGAGGAGCGGCAGCCAGTGCGACACGCCCTCGCGGCACGGCGTGCACTTGCCGCACGACTCGTGGGCGTAGAAGCGCACGACGTTGTACATGGCGTTCACCATGCACTTCTCGCGCGGGATCACGATCACGCCGCCGGTGCCGAGCATCGAGCCGTTCCTCGCCAGGGTGCCGTAGTCCATCGGCATGTCGAGGAACTCGTCGCGCCAGGGGAACATCGGGGTCGAGGAGCCGCCGGGGATGAACGCCTTCGCCTCCACGGTCGGCCCGCCCGCCAGGTCGTAGATCAGCTCCCTGAAGGTGGCGCCCATGGGCATCTCGTAGACGCCCGGCCGCCTCACGGGACCGGAGACCTGGTAGAGCTTCGTGCCCTTGCTGTCCTCGGTGCCCATGGCCGAGAACCAGGCCGCGCCCTTGGCGATGATGTGCACGGCGCTGGCGAGGCTCTCGACGTTGTTGATGGTCGTGGGCCGCCCGTAGAGCCCCGCCGCCGCTGGGAACGGCGGCTTGAGGCGCGGGTTCGCGCGCAGCCCCTCGAGCGAGTTCATCAGCGCCGTCTCCTCGCCGCAGATGTAGGCGCCGGCGCCGCGGTGCACGGTGATGTCGAAGGAGAGCCCGCTGCCGAGGACGTCCCGGCCCAGCAGCCCGGCGGCCCTGGCCTCCTTCACCGCCTGCCACAGGCGCTCGTAGCCGAGGTGGTACTCGCCGCGCACGTAGACGAAGCCGTAGGTGGCGCGCATCGCGTGGGCGGCGATGATCATCCCCTCGATGAGCTGGTGGGGGTCGTCCTCGAGGATGTAGCGGTCCTTGAACGAGCCGGGCTCGGACTCGTCGGCGTTGCAGAGCACGTAGCGGGGACGGCCGTCGGGCGGCGGCATGAACGACCACTTCACGCCCGTGGGGAAACCGGCGCCGCCGCGGCCGCGGAGGCCCGACGCCTTGACCTCGTCGACGACCTGCTCCGGCGTCATGGTCGTGAGCGCCTTGCGGGCCGCCTCGTAGCCGCCGTGCGACCTGTAGAACTCGAGCGTGTGCGAGCCCGGCACCCCCACGTACCGGTACAGGGTGACCTCGTAGCGCGGGTCGTGCCGGCTGGTGATGGGCCCCTCCCTGGCCGGCGGGACCGGCGTGGCGTCGGCCATCAGCCCTCGCCTCCCTCCGCGCGCGTGGCCGGGGCCCCTCCGCCCGCCGCGTCGGCGGCCAGCGGGGCCGCCTTGTCGGCGCCCTCGTTGTCGCCGCCGCGCTCGCGCCACGGCTCGGGCACCTCGTCACGCCGCAGCGCCTCGATGAGGTACCGGCAGCGGCTGCGCGTCACGCGCTCGTAGAAGGTGTCGTTCACCTGCAGTACCGGGGCGGTGCCGCAAGAGCCCAGGCACTCGACCTTCTGGACGCTGAAGCGCCCCTCGCGGTCGCGCTCGCCGTTCACGATGCCCAGCTCCTCGACGAGGTGGTCGTACATCTCGTCGGCTCCGGCCAGCGCGCACGAGAGCGTGGCGCACACCTGCAGGTGGTACCTGCCCACGGGGTGCTCGTGGTAGGTGGAGTAGAAGCTCATCACGCCCTTGACCTCGGTGACGTTGATGCCCAGGACCTCGGCGATCTCGTGCATCCGCGCCTCCGAGACGTGCCGCTCCGCCCTCTGCACCTCCCACAGCAGCGGCATGAGCGCGCTGCGCCGGCCCTCGGGCGGGTAGCGGTCGAGGATCTCCTGGAGCCGCTCCTGCTTGTCGGCGAAGAACGGCGTAACCGTCTGCAGCTCGATCACTTGTCGACGTCTCCTAGCACCGGGTCGAAGCTGGCGATGTTGATGACCATGTCCGCGAAGAGCCCGCCCAGGCTCGACACCTCCAGCGACTGCAGGTTCGCCAGGCTGGGCGCGCGGACCTTCACCCTGTAGGGCATCGACCCGCCGTCGCTGGCGATGTAGTAGCCCAGCTCCCCGCGGGCGCTCTCGGTGGGCACGTAGACCTCGCCCTTGGGCGGGTGGAAGCCCTCGGTGACCAGCTTGAAGTGGAAGATCACCGCCTCCATCGACGTCTCCAGCTCGCTGCGCGGCGGCAGGCTGATGCGGCGGTCGGGGTCGATGGTCGGCCCGGGCTCCAGCATGTCGACCGCCTGCTGGACGATGCGCAGGCTCTCGTGCATCTCGTCCATGCGCACCTGCATGCGAGCCCAGATGTCGCCGTCGTCGTAGCAGGGGACGTCGAAGTCGTAGTCCTGGTAGCCGGAGTACGGCGCCGCCTTCCTGAAGTCCAGCGGCACGCCGCTGGCGCGCAGGGACGGGCCGGTGAGGCAGTAGTCGATGGCCTGCTGCCGCGTCAGCACGCCCACCCCCCGGGTCCTGGCCTGGAGGATGTCGTTCCCCATGAACAGGTCCTTGTACTGCTCCAGGTAGGCGGGGAAGGTGCGGACGAAGTCGCGCACCATCGGCTCGAAGCTCTCCGGCACGTCCTGCCTGAGCCCGCCGACGCGGAAGTAGCCGTAGTTCATGCGCACGCCGCAGACGGCCTCGAAGATGTCGAGGATCTTCTCGCGCTCGCGCATGCAGTAGAAGAACGGCGTCAGCGCGCCCATGTCGAGGAGGGTCGTGCCGAAGAAGACGAGGTGGCTGGCGATGCGGTTCAGCTCGACGAGGATCACCCTGATGCGCTGCGCCCGCACCGGGACGCGCGCGTCCATGAGCTTCTCGACGCCGAGCACGTAGGCCAGGTCGTGCGCGAAGCCGTTCACGTAGTCCATGCGGTTGGAGTACGTGACGCACTGCTGGTACGTGCGGTTCTCCATCGTCTTCTCGAAGCCGGTGTGGAGGTAGCCCACGTACGGCTTGAGCGAGACGATGCGCTCGCCTTCCAGGTCCACGACCAGGCGCAGCACCCCGTGCGTGCTGGGGTGCTGGGGCCCGACGTTGATGCGCATCCGCTTCGTCTCGAACGCGCCCAGGCCCTCGGTCCCCACCGCGCGCTGCTCGGGCGGCTTCGTGGCCATCAGCTCTCACCCGCCTCTCCCGCGTCCAGGTTGCTGGCCAGCTTCGACCGCGGGCCGGGGACCTGCGTGGCCTTGACGCCGGCGCGGGCGCCGCCCTTCCAGCCGGTGAGGCCCGGGTCGCGGCCCGTGAGGCCGGCGCGGAACGAGGGCGGGTCGAGGAACCGGCCGTCGTTGAAGAGCGTCGGCGTCTCGCCGAGCGGGAAGTCCTTGCGGTGGGGGTGGCCGTCGAGGTCCTCGGGCGTGAGGATCTTGCGCAGGTCCGGGTGGCCCTCGAAGACGATGCCCATCATGTCGTAGCACTCGCGCTCGAGGAAGTTCGCCCCCGGCCAGAGCGGCGTGCAGGTGGGGACCGTCTCGCCGTCGTCCAGGTCGACGCGCACGAACAGCCGCGCCGCGCCGGAGACGTCGTGGACGTTGTAGACGACCGCGAAGCGCTTGCCGCGGTGGCCGGGGTAGGTGAGGTAGTCCATGCCGTGGACGTCGGTGAGCATCTCGAGGCCGAGCTCCTTGACGCGCTTCAGCCCCTCGATGAGCGCCTCGCGCCCGAGCGTGACGCTGACCATGCCCTTGAACTCGCCCGCCTTCCCTCCCAGGGCGGTGAGCGCCTCCACGGCAGCCCGCTGCAGCGCGGCGGCCTCGACGGGCCGGTGCGGGGTGTACCAGACGCGGGCCACTAGCGAGACCAGCCCTCCACCATCGGCAGCGCCACGCCGCGCTCGTCGAACGCCTCGCCCCTGACCTTCTTCTGCAGCTGCTGGACGGCGTAGATGAGCGCCTCGGGGCGCGGCGGGCAGCCGGGCACGTAGATGTCCACGGGCACGACCGAGTCGACGTTCTGCACGATGGCGTAGTTGTTGAACATGCCGCCCGACGAGGCGCAGGCCCCCATGCTGATCACCCACCGCGGCTCGGGCATCTGCTCGTAGACGCGGCGCATGACGGGGGCCATCTTCTTCGAGAGGCGCCCGGCGACGATCATCACGTCCGCCTGCCGGGGGCTGGCGCGGAAGACCTCGGAGCCGAACCGCGCCATGTCGTTGCGCGAGTTCGTGGCCGCCATCATCTCGATCGCGCAGCAGGCGAGCCCGAAGGTAACGGGCCAGAGGCTGTTGCTGCGGCCCCACTTCACGAGGTTCTGCAGCGTGGTGAACAGGATGCCCTCGGCCTCGAGCTCCTGGACGTCCTTCTCGAACAGGTCGCGCAGTCCCATGCTCACTTCCAGTCGAAGACGCCCTTGCGCAGCAGGTAGACGAACCCCACCGCCAAGAGCAGCACGAAGATCACGGCGTTGGCGAGGAGGAACTGCGGCGCGGCGTTGAACTTGACGGCCAGCGGGTAGAAGAAGGCCGTCTCGAGGTCGAAGATGATGAACATCATCGCCACCAGGTAGAAGTGCACCGGGAAGCGCTCGCGAGCGGTCCCCATGGCAGGGATGCCCGACTCGTACGGCGCCAGCGTCGTCTCGGTGGCTCGCTTCGGGCCGACCAGCGCGCCGGCCACGAGAGCCAGCGCCGCGATGAGGCCGGCCGCTAGGAACATCATCAGCAGTTCGGCGTACACGTGCGCTCCTTCCTGACCCGCGCGTCCTCGTGAGCGCCGCGGTGCCCGCCGCTCGGGCGCCGCCCTGCCTCTATGAATCGTCGGCCGCGCTCACCCTTCTCATGAAGACTCGTGCGCGATTTCACGAACACGAGCTGGCGCCAGTCTAGCAACGGCGCCACCCCCCAACAAGGCGAGCTGGCGGCTGATCAGATACCGCCGTCGAGACGCTGTATCATCGTGGACGCGCCGCCGTCTGGCGGCCCGCCCGACGGGCGTGCGAGGGTCGTTAGCTCAACCGGTAGAGCAGCTGGCTTTTAACCAGCGGGTTCCGGGTTCGAGTCCCGGGCGACCCACCACCTCGGCCCGCGCCGGGCGTCCGCCCCAGTTGACCGGAGCGCTCCCTGGTGCTGTAGAATCGCTAACGCGCTCGCGAGCGGTGCTCGCGGCGACCGCTGCGGCGAGGCCCCTTCGACTAGCGGTCAGGTCACAACCCTTTCAAGGTTGCGGCACGGGTTCGAATCCCGTAGGGGTCACCAAGGAGAGGCGCCCGGGAGACCGGGCGCCTCTTCGTCTTCCCTCCGCTGTCGCCTCGCAGGGCCCCGGCTCGACCGCCGGGGCCCTCGCCCGGCACCGGTTCGAGGGGCCCGCCCGGGCTCCTGGCGGGCGTCGACCCGGGTCGCTCCCCGCGGCCCTCAGATGTCGAGCCCGGCCAGGTAGACGAGCGCCGCCGCGTCCCAGGCCTGCGGCCGGCAGGCCACCGGGTACGGCACCGGCGGGCGCTCGTCGCGCGGGTAGCCGGCGACCAGCTCGGGCAGCCGCAGGTCGGCCTGCTCGAGCGTCAGCTCCATCAGGGCGTCGCGCACGCGCGCCGCCTCCTGGCGGAAGCCGTAGCGCACCAGGCCCGCCGCGAACAGGGCGGTGTCGTGCGGCCACACCGAGCCGTTGTGGTAGCTGAGAGGGTTGTAGCGCGCCTCCCCCTCCCCCAGCGTCCGCAACCCCCAGCCCGACCAGGAGGCCGGAGCGAACAGCGTGCGCACCAGCTCGGGTGCCCGGGCCTCGGGGACGATCCCGCACCAGAGGAGGTGGCCGGCGTCGGAGCTGATCACCTCCAGGGGCCGCTTGTCGCCGTCGAGGGCCATGGCGTACGTCCGCTTGCCCTCCAGCCAGAAGGCGCGATCGAACGCCTCCTTCAGCGCCGCCGCCCTCGCCTCCCAGCCGCGGGCGCGCTCCTCGTCCCCCAGGTCGCGGTACCAGCCCGACGCGTGCACGTACGCGCGGTACACGTAGCCCTGCACCTCGGAGACCGCCAGCGCCCCCTTGGCCAGCTCGCCGTCGGCGTGGCTCATGGAGTCGTGCGAGTCCTTCCACGACTGCACGGCGAGGTGCCCGGTGCCGCCGTCCTCCGAGTCGAACTCCACGAAGCCGTCGCCGTCCAGGTCGCCGTGCTCGACGATCCAGGCCAACGCGGCCTCCCAAGCCGGCCTCAGCTCGTCCAGGAGGGACCGGTCGCCCGTGGCGGCCACGTACTCGCCCAGGAGCATGAGGAAGAGCGGCGTGGCGTCGACCGAGCCGTAGTAGGGCGCGTGCGGCGTGACGCCCAGACGCGTGAGCTCGCCGAAGCGCAGCTCGTGCATGATCTTCCCCGGCTGCGCCGCGCGGCGGTAGTCGCACTCGCGCGCCTGCCAGCGCGCCAGGTGGCGCAGGGTGCCCGCCGCCACGTCCGGCCGGTACGGCAGGAGCAGGTGGCTGGTGATGAGCGAGTCGCGGCCGAACGCCGCCACGAACCAGGGGATGCCGGCCGCCGGCACGGGGCCCTCGGGCGTGAACAGCAGCAGCGCCCTCAGGTCGTCGATGGCGCGCTCGAGGCTCCGCCGGTTGCCGCCCGCGGCGAGGGGTCGGGTCCAGAGCCCGTCGAAGCCGCGGCGCCACTCCTCGTAGGTCATGGCGCCGGTGCGGTACGGCTGGGCCCCCACCGCCACCGGGTTGTCGACGGCGACCTCCACCGTCACCCGGCGCACCTCGCCCGGGGCCAGCGTCAGCGTCCAGGCCGCGCGCACGCCGCCCTCGGTCCTCTCGAAGACGGCCGGCTCGCCGCCCAGGCGGGCGGTCACGCCCTGCTCGAGCCCGTCCTCGGCGACGTACCTGAACGTCGCGCTGGCGCCGTCGATGACCGGACCCGCGAGCTGGCGCTCGCGCCTGGCCCAGCCGCGCGTCTCGAAGACGTCGCTGAAGCCCGGCTCCAGCTCGAGGCTGAAGACGAGCTCCTCCTCGGCGAGGGACGTGTTCGCCACCTCGACCTCGTCGCGCAGGCCGGCGGCCGCGATGCGCGCCGTGCGGCGCACGGCGATCACCTGCGACGGCCCCTCGATCACGGCGTGGTGGGCGAAGAGCGTGTCGGGCCGCGGCGTGGCCACGGCCAGCGACATGAGCGGCTGGCCGCGCGAGGCCCAGGACCAGCTGTAGCGCGACAGGACCTTCGTGTCGTGGTCGTAGAGGCCGCGCTCGCCTCCCTCGACCTGGCCGATCATGTCGGCGACCAGGAAGGTGTAGTGCTCCTTGAGCACCAGGTTCTCGGTGAAGTTCACGGCTCCTTGTAACTCACTCCTTGCCGCCCCCGAAGGAGACGCCCTCGAGGAAGTACCGCTGGAACACGAAGAAGAGGACGATGACCGGGAGCGCCGACAGCACGGCCCCGGAGAGTATCAGGCCCCAGTCGCCGATGCCGCCGTACGTGTTGCGGAACGAGAGCAGGCCGATGGGCAGCGTCTTCACCTGCTCGGGGCTCGTCAGGATGATGAACGACCAGAAGAACTCGTTCCACGCGCCCTGGAACTGCAGGACTATCACGGCGCCCAGCGCCGGCCTGGCCATGGGGAGCACCACGCGGGCGAAGCGGTGCCAGTGGTTGGCGCCGTCGATCGCCGCCGCCTCCTCCACCTCGCGCGGGATCGTCTCGAAGAACTGCTTCATCATGAACACGGCGGCGGCCTGCAGAGCCGACACGAAGACCAGGCCGGTCATCGAGTTGAGCATGCCGCCCGGCTGGCCCCACAGCGCCGAGAGCTTGAAGCCGCCCACGTCGAGGAGCCCGTCCCTGAGCAGCAGGTAGTTGGAGATGAACAGCACCTGGTCGGGGATCATCTGCGAGACGAGCACGAGCAGGAAGATCGTCTCACGCCCCCTGAAGCGCAGACGCGCCAACGCGTAGCCGGCCAGGGTGGCGATGGAGACCCCGAAGAGGATGCGGAAGAAGGCGTAGCGGAACGAGTTGTAGATCCAGTTGAGGAACAGGCTCTGGCCCGTCGAGGGGCTGCGCACCTCGTTGAAGACCCGCACGTAGTTGTGGAAGACGTAGCCGAGCAGGCCGGGCGCGACGTTGTCGAACGACGCGGTGCGGCCGCGCCGTTCCAGGCGCGTGGGCGCGAGGGTCGAGCCCACGAAGCGCATGCCCGTAGCCGCGGTCACGTCCAGCGGCAGGCGCTGTACCTGCGGCCCCTCGCCCTCGTAGCGGACCTCGAACGCGTAGGTGTGGTAGGCGCCCGTGACCGCCTCGCCCGCCTCGTTCACGACGGTGGCCGCCTCCGACTCCACCAGCCGCACCTCGCTCACGGTGGCGTGGTCGGCGGCGAAGTCGACGCGCAGCACGGCGCCCAGGCCGGCCCCCGCGCGCCTTCGCGGCACGACGGCCTCGGGCGGGGTGGCCTCGACACCGTCGGGCACGAAGTAACGCACCTCGAAAGGCACCACCGCGCCGGGCGCGAAGCCGCCGAACCAGCGGTCGCCCGCCCCGGCCAGGCCGAGCCTGGCGGCGGCGGCCCAGTTGCCGGGGTGGAGCTGCGCCACGTTCACGCTGGGCGGGTACTCGAGCGGGTCGGCCTTGAGGCTCGAGACCGTCGCGAACAGCAGGGGTCCCACGAACAGGACCCCGAAGGCGACCATCACCAGGTAGACGATCGCCGCCCGCGACCAGCGGCGGCGTGCCTGCCAGCGGCGGAACGCCTCCTCGGAGACGCCTACGGGGCGCGCGCCCGCGGCGACCGTGGCGGTGGTCATACGGCCTCGGAGCGCACGAAGCGGCGCTGTGCGAGCACGAAGACGAGGGTGAGGGCCGCCAGGAAGAGCGCGGCCGCGGCGGCGAAGCCCACCTGGGGCAGCGACGCCCCCGGGAACATGCGGTCGTAGACGAAGTAGGCCAGGGTGACCATCGAGCGCAGCGGCGCGGCGTTGCCGAACACGGCCACCTGGTCGAACATCTTGATCGACCCGATCGTGCCCAGCGTCAGCACCAGGAAGGTGACCGGCCTGAGCGCCGGCAGGGTGACGTAGAAGAACTGCTGCACCGGCCCGGCGCCGTCGAGCGCCGCGGCCTCGTACTGGCTCTTCGGCACGTCCTGCATCGCCGCCAGGTACATGAGCATGAACGTGGGGACCGTCGTGAACACGTTCTGGATCATGATCGCCACCAGCGGCACGGGCACCTGGAGCCAGAAGGGCGCCCCCGCCGGCACCGCGTCGGTCGTCTGCAGCCAGATGAAGTCGAACGTGGGCACGTCGCGCGGCGCCACCACGCCCACCACGTTCAGCACCCAGGTGCCGGCCAAGGCCACCAGGAGCGACACGACGGCCAGGGCCGGGTCGCCCCAACCGGCGGGCAGGCCCCGGTAGCGCTCGACGAGCACCTGGACGACCTGCGCCACCACGGCGACGAGCAGGAAGACCCCGACCACCGGTAGGTAGCGGAGGAACGTCTCGATCAGATAGTTGATGACCCCGCGGCGTTGGAACATCCAGAGGAATATCAGCGTGATCACGACCGAGCTGGTGATGCTCGGCATGTAGTACGCGGAGCGGAAGAACCCTATGCCGCGTATGCGCTGGTTGAGCACCGCCGCCATGACCAGCGCCAGGAAGGTCTGGGTGACCGTGACGATCACCGAGTAGAGGACGGAGTTGCGCAGCGCCGACAGGAACAAGGTGTCCTGGAACAGCCGCTGGTAGTTCCGCAAGCCCACCCAGCTCGGCGGGCTGAACATGTCGTAGTCGGTGAAGCTGAAGTAGACCGCGCGCAGCGCCGCGTAACCGAAGAAGACTGCCAGCAGGACGAGGAACGGCAGCAGGAACAGGTAGGCGGCCCGCGCGTCGGCGCGCTTCTGACGCATGCGTCACTCCCTCCCCGGTGGGGCCCCCGGGCGGGTGCCCGGTCAGCGGCCGGGCACCCGCGCGGGCGTGCTCCGCTAGCGCTGCAGGAGCGTGTCCATCTCGTCCTGAGCGGCTTCGAGGGCCTCCTCGACCGACGCCTGGCCCGTCATGATCGCGACGAGCGCGTTGTTGATGGGGGTCATCCAGGCGGTGCCCACCGAGCCGAACTGGAAGCCGGCGACGTTGCCCATGGCGGCGCCCTCGAACACGACGCGGTTGGCCTCGGCCTCGGGCGTGCCGGTATCGAAGAACGGGTTGTCGGCCAGCTCCTCGCGGCTGGGGATCGCCAGGCCCTGCTCGAGGACCCACTGCTGGGCCTCGGGGCTGGTGAGGGCCTCGACGACGCGGACCGCGGCGTCGCGGTTCGGCGAGTCGGCGTTCACGCCCCAGGCCACGGTGTAGAGCAGGTTGCCGCGCTCGCCCGAGGGGCCGACCGGCATGTAGGTGGCGCCGAACTGCAGGTTCGGGGCCTGGTCGCGGAGGAAGCCCAGGATCCAGGCGCCCTCGAAGGCCACGCCGACGTTGTCGGTGGCGAGGCAGCCCCCGCCCCAGTCCTGACCGATGTCGGAGGGCATGACGGCCACGCCCTCTTCGACGAGGCCGGTCCACCACTCGACCGCCTGGACGAGCGCCGGGTCGGTGAGGTTCGTGTTGCCGTCCTCGTCGAAGGGCTGCCAGCCGGCGCCCAGGGCGAACGCGCCGAAGCGGTCGTAGTTGGGGTTGAAGCAGGCGCCGTAGACGTCGTCGCCCAGCGCCGCGACGCCGCGGAGCTTCTCGGCCAGCGTGTCCCAGGTGTCGTTCTCGTTCGGGTACTCGACGCCGGCCTCGTCGAAGAGGTCGCGGTTGTAGAACAGCGCCAGCGAGTTGAAGTCCTTGGCGATGCCGTAGACGTTGCCGTCGACGGTGTAGGCCTCGACGAGGCTGTCGATGAACGGGTCGGTGTCGATGAGCCCGTTCAGCGGCAGGACCTTGCCCGTGGCGATGATGCCCGGGGCCGTCTCGACGGGGATGTAGAAGACGTCGGCGGCGGTGCCGGCCGAGAGCGCGTTGAACAGGGCCGCGTTGTAGTCGCCCTCCAGCGGCTCGTAGGTCAGGGTGATGCCCTCGGCCTCGAGCTCGTCGCCGATGACCTCCTCTAGGAGGCGCACCACGATGGCGGGGTCGTTGCCGCCGTAGCCCATGATCCTGATGTTCTGCGCCCACGCCGAGCCGGCGAACAGGGCCAGAAGAAGGACGGTAACCAGTACTCTCCTCACCTTGTCTCCTTCCAAGCGTTGCTGTCTCTGTCCAGCGCGAAGTCGGGAACCCCCGGTGTGCAGGTCCTCAGCCGATCACCGCCTCTCCGCCGTCGTGCCGCGCGCCACGAGGCGCACGGGCACGCGGACGTCGCGCACGCTCGCTCCCCTGAGCCCCTCGTGGAGGAGCTCGACGGCGACGCGGGCCACCTCGGCGATGTCCTGCCGCACCGTGGTGAGCGACTCGCCGACCTCGGGCATGTCGTCGAACCCGACCACCGACACGTCCCGCGGGACGTCGAGGCCCGCGTCGCCGAGCGCGGCGACGCAGCCGACCGCCATCTCGTCGGTGGCGGCGAAGACGGCGCTGAAGCCCGCGCCCTCGCCCTCGAGGTGCGCCCGCAGCGCGCGGTAGGCGCCCAGCGCCGAGGGGTCCTCGCAGGTCAGCACCGTCGGCGGCGGGGCCCCCGCCGCCGCCAGCGCCTGGCGCAGGCCGGCGAGCCTGTCGGCGAAGCTCTGGGAGCGCTCGTCGCCCGTGACGTGGACGACGTCGCGGTGGCCTAGCCCCGTCAGGTGCTCGCCGGCGACGCGGCCGCCCGCCACGTCGTCGGCCGCCACGCTCCTCACGCCCTCCCGGTGCCCTACCAGCACGAACGGCACGCCCTGCCGCTCGAGCGCGGCGAGGCGTGGGTCGTCGGCGTGGGCTCCCAGGAGGATGTAGGCGTCCGCCGGCTCGGTGGGCAGGCCGTCCTCGCCCGCGGGGACGTCCCGCAGGCGCAGCCCGCTCGTCGCCAGCTCGTCGAGCAGGTGCTCGAGGAACAGGACGAAGAACGGGATGAGCCTGCGGTGCCCGTACGCGGTGCTGAGGCCGATCGTCACCGGGCGCCTGACGCTCAGCTCGCGAGCCGCCCTGTCGGGGCGGTAGCCGAGGCGGGCGATCGAGGCCAGCACCCTCTCGCGCGTGACCTGTCGTACGCCGCCGCGCTCGTTCACGACGCGGCTGACCGTGCCTATGGAGACCCCGGCGTCCCTGGCGACGTCGTGGATCGTCGGCCGACGACCCGCGGGTCCCCTGCGCCCCCCTTGACCCCGCACGGTCCGGCGCGCCCCGCCCGCGGCCTCGGAGGGCCCACGGCGCGACGCGACCACGTCATCGCCTCGCTTGGCGCGTGCCGACAACGCCGACCTCCCGCTCGCTCCGGTGATCGGGTCCTCGTAAGCGCTTACATGTAAACGCTTACATGCCCTTGAGGAAAGGCTATTCGTACGACCCGCGCCTGTCAACGGCGTGCCGCGGTGCCGCGGGCTATGATGGCCAGCCGACGCGGGCGGTTAGCTCAGCGGGAGAGCGTTCGCCTTACACGCGAAGGGTCGGGGGTTCGAATCCCTCACCGCCCACCACCTTTCACACCCACGCGTCACCGGCTTTCGAGCCGCGTCTCATCGGGCGCGGCCAAGATGCGGCATGACGACACGCGCCGGACTGCCCTCTTCCAGCAGGACCACCGTGCAGCGGAACGCGGGCGCGGAGCCCTGGCGCTGGCTCACCGTCGTCGCCTACGTGGCGATGGTGGCCATGAACGCCCTGGCGAACACCCTGCCCCTGTTCGGCAACACCACCGCCGACGTCTCGCGAAGCTACCCCACGCTCTTCACGCCGGCGCCCTTCACCTTCTCGGTCTGGGGAGTGATCTACGCGGGGCTGGCCGCGTTCGCCGTCTACCAGGCGCTGCCGGCGCAGCGCGACGACCCGCGCCTGGCCGTCGCCCGCCCGCTCTTCGTGCTCTCGAGCGCGCTGAACGTGGGCTGGCTGACGGCCTGGCACGCCGACGCCATCGCCCTCAGCGAGGTCGTGATGGTCGCGCTGCTGCTCTGCCTCATCGCGCTGTACACGCGCGTGCGCGCCTGGCGCGAGCCGGCGACGTCGGCCTCGCGCTGGCTCCTCGACGTCCCCTTCAGCCTCTACCTGGGCTGGATCTCGGTGGCCACCGTGGCGAACACCGCGATCTTCCTGGTCAGCCTGGGCGTCGACGCCGGGAGCGCCGCCACCGCGGTCACCGTGGCGGTCGTGACGGTCGCCGCGGCCCTGGGGCTGGGGGCCGTGGCCACCCGCCGCGACCCGGCGTTCGCCCTCGTGGTGGCGTGGGGGCTCTTCGGTGTGTCGGCGGCGCGGCGGGGGGAGAACGAGACGGTGATGGTCGTCGCCGCGGCGCTGTCGGCGCTGCTGGTGGCCGCGGCGGTCTGGGCGCTGGCGCGGCGCTCCGGGGTCACGGCCGCGCCTCGCTGACCGCGGGTTAGTCGCCCTCCGCCTCCTCGGCGACCCGGCGCTCGGCGCGCCGCGGCTCGACGCGACCCTGCGCCGCGTCGAGCCGGGCGGCGACGCGCGACTCCTCCCCCCGCTCCTCCATCATCTCGAGGAACGCCTCCACGACCCGGGGGTCGAAGTGCGTGCCGGCGCTCGACCGCAGGTGCTCGAACGCCCGCTCGCGCGACCAGGCCTTGCGGTAGGGCCGGTCGGAGGTCAGGGCGTCGAACACGTCCACCACCGCGAAGAGCCGCGCGGCCAGCGGGATCTCCTCGCCCTTCAGCCCGCGCGGGTAGCCGGTGCCGTCCCAGCGCTCGTGGTGGGCGTAGGGGATGTCGATCGCCGACCGGAGGAACGGGATGCCCGAGAGCAGCTGGTAGGCCAGCGTCGTGTGGCCCTTCATGACCTCCCACTCGTCGGGGTCGAGGGGGCCGGGCTTGAGGAGCACGTGGTCGGGGATGCCCATCTTGCCGATGTCGTGCAGCAGCGCCCCGCGCCGCACCAGCACCAGGTCCTCGCCCCGCAGGCCGAGGCGCGCGGCGAGCTGCACGGCGAGCTCGGTGACGCGGCGGCTGTGCCCCTCGGTCTCCTGGTCCTTGAGGTCGAGGGCGCGCGCCCAGCCCTCGATCGTCGTGTCGTAGGCGAGGCGCAGCTCCACGTTCGAACGCTCCAGCTCCTCGAAGAGCCGCGCGTTCGAGACGCCGATGGCCGCCTGCATGGCCAGGGCGTCGAGGAAGTCGTGCCAGTCGTCGCTCTCCGGCAGCGGCCGGTCGTGGAAGACCTCGAGGACCCCTGCGAGCCGGCCCTTCGCGACCAGCGGCACGCCCACGTACGCCTCGAAGCCGCCCTCCTCGCCCTGCGCGCCCACCACGGCTGCCGTGGCCTCCCTCCCCGTCACCACGACCCGCCGCCTGTCGCGCGCCACGGTCCCGCTGGCCCCTTGCCCCAGCGCCACGCGCAGGGAGCGGCTGCCGCCGCCGGGCAGCCCCAGGCTGGCGCCGTAGCGCAGGACCTGCTCCACGTCGTCGAAGAGCAGGATGCGGGCCGCGGGCACGTGCAGGCTGCCGGTCACCTGCTCCAGCAGCACCCCCAGCGTCAACCCGATGTCGAGGGACCCGATGATCGCGCGGTCGATGTCGCGCAGCGCCATCAGCCGCTCGACGCGCTCCTCCAGGGCGACGTTCAGGCCCTCGATGTCCGCACGTGCCGCGTCGATGTCGGAGCGGTCGATGCCCGTGCCGATCAGGTACTGCCGCCCGCCCCGCTCCACCCGCGTGGCGCTCAGGAAGTAGGGGCGTCGGCGGCCCTGCCGGTCCACGATCTGCACCTCGGAAGACGAGTGCCCCTCGGCGAACACCTGCGCGATCCTCTCGACCGCGACCTGCTTGCCGTCGCCCTCGAAGATGGCCAGGGGGTCCAGGTCGGCCAGCTCGTCGGGACCGTAGCCGGTCAGCTCGGTGAAGCTGCGGTTGGCGCGCACGAAGCGGCCGTCGCGGTCGCGCACGAAGAACAGGCCGGGAAGGCTCTCGATGATGGCGTCGGTGAACCCCTTCTCCTCGAGCAGCTCCGCCTGCGCCTCGGCCTGGGCCAGGAACGCCTCGCGCATCGCCTCCTTGAACCGCAGCCCGAAGCGGTCGAGGAGGAAGGCGATGATGATGAGCACCATCGAGAAGGGGCCGGCCACCGTCCACACCCCGGCCTGCGCCTCGGTGTCGAACAGCGGCTCCCGGTGCAGCACCGGCGCGGCCACGACGACCGCCCACGCCCAGGCGGCGGTGACGCGGAGGGCGGTGCGGTCGAGCACCAGCCCGGCCACGACCAACGGTACGAAGAACAGCAGCAGAGACGGAGCCGAGCGCGCGAGGCCTTGGACCAAGGGCAGCGCCGAGGCCGCCAGCATCACGAAGCCGGCGGCGAGCGAGACGGCGAGCCGGGTGCGGCCGCGACGGTTGAGGAGGATCGTGCCCACCAGGAAGAGCACGACGGCCACGTTGGCCGCGACGACGGCGGGCTGCAGGAACACCTGGCCGGCCCGCAGCGCGTCCACGGCGATGGAGACGATGACCAGGACGAGGAACGACCACAGGAACCCGGCTACCACCCGGCGCTCCTGCTGGCGGAGCCGCTCCAGGGCGGCGGAGGCCTCGCTCACCAGGCCGCCCCCGAGGACGGCCGTGAGGCGCTAGGGGTCCTCGCTGAGGTGGCCGGGCTCGACCCGCCCCGTACCGCTCGGGCGAACTCGCTTGCGAAGTGACGACACAGGACGCGGCGGCTAGCCGGCACTCCCCCTGAACACCTCCCCACCCCCCGGGATAGCCGATTACACCACCCACGCCACGGGCGGTCGGTACGACACCTCACGCTAGGACGGCCGCAGCGGCGCCGGAGGCGCGCGATCACCCGCGGGGCTCAGGCGCGGCCCGACAGCCAGCCCATCGTCTTCTCGGCGAGCTTGTCGAGCGCCACCACCGACATCTCGATGTGCTCTTCCTTGGTGTCCTCGATCTTGTTGTGCGAGATGCCGTGCAGGCTCTGCACGAACAGCATCACCGTTGGCACCCCGGCCCTGGCGACCTCGGCGGCGTCGTGCAACGGGCCGCTGGGCAGGCGATGCGAGACGCCCGCGGCCTCCTCGACGGCCTCAGCGGCGAGCTCGATGAGCTCGGGGTGGAACGGCATCGGGTCGATGCTCCAGAGGTGGCTCCACGAGACCTGGACGCCGCCCTCGCGGGCGAAGCGCTCGCTGGCCTCCTTCGCGTCGGCCAGCATGCCCGCCAGCTGCTCGCCGTCCAGGTGGCGCTGGTCGAGGGTGATGTCGCACTCGGCCACCACCGAGGTGACGATGCCCGGCCTGGTGACGCAGGAGCCGATCGTGCAGACGCCGCCGCGGCGCCTGGTTATCTCGTACACCTCGGGGCTCATACGGGCGGCGGCGAGGAACGCGTCCTTCCGCTTGTCCATCGGCGTCGAGCCGGAGTGGGCCGCCTGCCCCCTGAAGTGGATCGCGTGGCGTTCGACCCCGAACGTCCCCAGGACCACGCCGAGGGGCAGGCCCATGTCGAGGAGCACCGGACCCTGCTCGATGTGCAGCTCGAGGTAGGCCCCGGCGGTCGCGAGCTCGGCGTGCGCCTCGTTCATGCGGTAGAGGTCGACGCCGCAGCGCTCCAGGGCGTCCACCAGCTTCACGCCGTCGGCGTCGCGCCTGTCGCGCTCGGCGTCGGGGTCGAGCGTGCCGCCGGCGGCGCTCGAGCCGAGCAGGCTGCGCCCGAACCTGGCACCCTCCTCGTCGGCCCAGTCGACGAGCCGCACCGTCACCGGCGGTCGGCCCCCGTACTGCTCCTTGATGCGCCTGACGACCTCGAGCCCGGCCAGCACGTTGAGGCAGCCGTCCAGCCACCCGCCCCCAGGCACCGAGTCCATGTGCCCGCCGATGAGCAGCGCCGTGTCCGACTCGCCCTGGAGGGTCGACCAGACGTTGCCGGCCGGGTCCATGTGGGTCTCGAGCCCCAGGGCGTCGAGCTTCTCGCGCAGCCAGCGGCGCGACTCGAGCCAGGTGTCGGTCCAGGCGACGCGCCAGGCGCCGTCCTCGTTACCGGTGCGGGCGCGCAGGTCCTTGAGCTCGGAGACGGTGCGTTTCGGGTCGAGTGGAGACATCCCAGCCCTCCCTGTCGGCCGGCGGCCGGGTGGGCCGCGTGCCGGAGCCAGCGGTCATGGACGCGGCGATCGTACCGCGCCGCGCCGGGAGCGTGCCCGACGTCTCAGTCGCCGGCGGCCACGCGGTTCTTGCCCCGCGACTTCGCCTGGTAGAGCCTGCGGTCGGCCAGCTTGAGGAGCTCGAGCGCGCTCGGAGCGCCGGGCAGCTCGCGCACGGAGGCGACGCCCGCGCTGACCGTCACCTCCAGGCCCGGCGCCAGGGCACCCCAGTTCGTGGCCGCCACGGCCTCGCGCGCCCGGTCGGCCACCCGTTCGGCCGCCTCCTTCGGCGTGGCCACCAGCAGCACGGCGAACTCCTCGCCGCCCCAGCGGGCGACGACGTCGGTGCGCCGGAACGTGCGGGCGAGGATCCCCGCCGTGGTCCGCAACACCTCGTCGCCCACCAGGTGGGTGTAGCCGTCGTTGATGGCCTTGAAGGCGTCGACGTCGAACAGCACCAGGCAGAGGTCGGTGCCGGGCTCGTCGCGGCACCGCGCCACGGCGTCCTGCAGGCGGCCGTTCAGGTAGCGCCTGTTGTGCACCTGCGTCAGCTCGTCGGTGGCGCTGAGGCGCTCGAGGCGCTCGGCCTGGGCGCGCAGAGCGCGGTTCGCCTCGGCCAGCGCGCGGCCGGTGATCGACAGCAGCTCGTGGTCGCGCGTCAGGCCGACCTCGAGCTCCACGAGCAGGACGCCCAGGAGCACCTCGCCGTGCTCCTGCTGCCTGGCCTCGCTCTCCTCGAGGTAGGCGTGGAGCCTGTCGTAGGCCTCCTCGTGACGCCCCAGCAGCGCCAGGGCGCGGGCCTGCTCGCGCAGGAGGTCGGCGGCCGCGGCCAGCGCCCCGGCCTCGCGGTGGAGCTGCTCGGCTCGCTCCAGCTCGACCAGCGCCTCCTGGGCGTCGCCGGCCTCGAGGTACGCCCGGCCGATCGCCTCGACGACCTCGCCCCTGAAGGGCAGGCCCGGGTCTTCGACCTCGCGCCCGGCCGTGTGGAAGTAGCCCATCGCGGTGGCGAGGTCGCCGGCGGCCAGGTGCGCCGTGCCCAGCTTGGCCAGCGTCGTGGCCACGTAGGCGCGGCGGTTCAGCGACCGGAACAGCTCGAGCGACTCCTTCAGCGCGGTGATGGCCTCGTCGTGGCGGCGCAGGGCGCTCAGGGCCCGTCCGCGGTTCGACAGGGCGATCGCGCGGCGCATGTCGTCGCGCTCCTCGGCGGCCCCCTGGGCGGCCCGGTCGAAGCAGGCGAGCGCCTCCTCGACCCTGTCGGTGGCCATGTAGACGTTGCCGAGGTTGTTCACCAGCGCCGGGAAGACGCGCTCCCCGGCGCGTTCGAGCACGTCTATGCCGGCGCGCAGGTGGTAGATCGCCCGCTCGTGGAAGTCGCGGACGCCGTAGACGGTGGCCAGGTCGTTGTGCGCCTGCGCCGCCAGGAGCGGCAGCCTCAGGCGGTTCGCGAACGCCAGCGCCGCGCGGCCGAACGGCAGCGCCGACTCGACGTCGTTCGAGAGCATCGCGCTGCGCAGGCCGAAGCGCATCACCTCGGCGATGAGGGCGCCCGCCCCGGGCGGGGCGCCGTCGGCGTCGAGGGCGGCCAGGCGTTCGGAGAGGCGGAGCCGGAGGCGGTCGCCCTCCCCCTTGTGGGGAGCGCGACCGCACAGGGCCTCGATGAGCTCGAGCGCCTGCATGATCTGGGCCTTGGCGGCGTGAGCGTCGTCGAGGTCTATGAGCGCCTTGGCGCCCTCGAGGAGGGCCTCGAGCTCGGCTAGGCGCTTGGGCTCGTCGCCTTCCCCGCTCCCGAACGTCATCGGCGCCATCATCGCGGGGCGTAGGGCGCGGGAAACGGATGCTAACTCACAATCACCTTCGCGCACGCGCCGCGCCCGAGGCGCGCCTCTCGAGCTCGTCGGTGTCGGCGTGTACGCCCAACCGGCGGAACGAGGTGGCCAGCGAGGCGAGGTCGCGGCGCAGCAACGACAGCCCGTCGCGCGCGGCAGCCACCTCGACCGTCTGCGGCACGTCGATGAGCCAGACGCGACCGTCGTGCCACAGCAGGTTGTAGGTCGAGAGGTCGCCGTGCGCCAGCCCGAGCTCGGCCAGGCGCAGGAAGATCGCGGTCGCCTGCTCCCAGGCGGCGCGCGCCTCGTCCGGCGCCAGCCGCAGGTCCGAGAGCCGGGGCGCCGGCTCGTCGCCGTCGCCCACGAGCTGCATGAGCACCACCGAGCCCGCTTCGGCGATGTCGCTCACGTCCGGGCCGACCGCTGGCCGGGGCACCGGCAGACCGGCGTCCAGCAGCCGCCACAGGGTCTGGTACTCGCGGAAGGTCCAGATGCCTTGCTTGGCCGCGTGGCCCGCCCGCGTACCGTGGCGCATCGCCTTCGCCACGCGGGCGTCGCCCACCCAGTAGCCGTCCCAGTAGCCGGCGTCGTTGCGGAACGAGCGCAGCGTGATGTCGGTGTACAGCTTCGCGGCCAGGCTCTCCTCCCCGCGCCTGACCACGTAGACCGTCGCCTCCTTGCCGCCCCTGAGCTGGCCTACCAGCGTGTCGAAGTAGCCCCTGTCGTAGAGGCGTTGCATGTCGGGGTCGGCGAACGCGGTCGTGGTGGTGGGGCGCTCGTCCTCTCCCCACACGATCTCGCTCACCGAGCCGCGCTTGAGGGGCGCGCGCTTGCGGCCCCTGCCCTTCGAGGCGCCTCCTGCGCGCCTCGCCTTCGTGCGGACGCCGAAGTCGGCGCCGTCGTCCTCGTCGTGCCTGTGCAAGTCCGTCCTCCGTGGGCGGTGTCGATGTCGCTGTGGACGTCGGGCTCGTCAGCGCCCGCCGCCCCGGAGGGTCAAGGTTCGATGAAGGGGTCTACCCGGCTACCCGGAGCGGCGAAGCGCCTGCTGCGATGGTCATGGTCCCTCTGTCCATAGACGCTCACCACCTCTCGGGGGTCTCGCGCCGCATCCTAGCGCACCAAGCCAGGGCGCGCGCGAGGCTTAGCATCTGCGGACGGCGGCCGCACGGCCGCTACCGGCCGGCCCACGCGCCGGCACGAGTCCCAGGAGGACCGATGAGACGCACGCTGCTCCTACTGCTACTACTCCTCTCCGCACCCCTGGCGGCGGCCCAGACGCTGGTCACGGCGGTGGGCTCGAACCCGCCCACGCTCGACCCGCAGAAGACGTTCAACGGCTTCTCGTTCGGCGTCACCACGCACGTCTACGAGACGCTCTTCCGCGTGACCACCGAGGGCGACATCGAAGGCCTCCTGGCCGAGAGCTGGGAGTTCGTCTCGCCCGACCGCCTGCGGGTGACGCTGCACGACGGCGTCGCGTTCACCGACGGCACGGCCCTCGACGCCGCGGCGGTGAAGGCCTCGCTGGAGCGCCTGCTCGACCCCGCCACGGCGGCTCCCGGGCGCTTCGTCGTCTCGGCGATCCAGTCCGTCGAGGTCGTCGACGACCTGACCGTCGACATCGTCACCGCCGAGCCGTTCGCCCCCCTGCTGGCGCACCTGGCGCACCCCGTCACCGCCATCGTCCCCGTGGCGCACGGCGACGACCTGGCGCGCCAGCCCGTCGGCTCGGGCCCGTACGTGTTCGAGTCCTGGACGCAGGGCGACACCGTGGTCCTGACGGCGAACCCCGACTACTGGGGCGGCGCGCCCGCCATCGACCGCGTCGTGTTCCGCGTGGTCCCCGAGGTGAGCACGCAGATCGTGGAGCTGCGCAGCGGCGGCGTCGACGTGCTGTTCAACATCCCCGCCGACAACTTCCGCCAGCTCCAGGGCGTCGCGGGCCTCGAGACGAACGCGTTCCTGGGCTGGGGCAGCGTCCACCTGGTGTTCAACACCGCCAACCCGAAGCTGCAGGACGTCCGCGTCAGGCAGGCCCTGGCGCACGCCATCGACAAGCAGCTGATCGTCGACGAGCTCCTCGGCGGCCTCGCCGACGTGGGCGTCGCGCCGATCCCGCCCACGGTCCGCTTCGCCGCCTCCGACCTGGAGGACCCGTACCCCTACGACGTCGAGCGCGCCAGGCAGCTCCTCTCCGAGGCCGGCGCCGAGGGACTGTCGCTCACGCTGGACGTCTACCAGAACCCCGACCTCGAAGCGGTGGCCCAGGTCCTGCAGGCCATGCTCGCCGAGGCGGGTGTGACGCTCGACGTGCGCGTGCAGGAGTTCGCCGCTTACTCCGAGACGATCCAGCAGGACCAGGCGGAGCTGTACGCCACCTCGTGGGGCACGGTGACCCTCGACGCCGACTACACGCTCTACGCCTTCTTCCACTCCTCCGAGATCCCGGCGAACAACGGCGCGCGCTACAGCGTGCCCGAGGTCGACGACGCGCTCGAGGCGGCGCGCGGCACGCCCGACGACGCCCAGCGCGAGCAGCTCTACCGCATGGTCCAGGAGCGCGTCCTGGCCGACGTGCCGATGGTGACGCTGTACTACCCGCTCTCGACCTCGGCCAAGCAGCCGGGCCTCCAGGGCGAGGTCGTGCGCTTCTCCTGGATCAACCTCGACCTGCGCGAGGCGACGCTGCAGGAGTGAGCCGGGCGCGGCCGCCCCGCGGCCGCCTCCACCCAACCCTCTGACCCAGCGCCGGCCGCACCCAGCGGCCGGCGCGCCGCATACTCGGAGGCAACATGCTCGTCTACGTCGCCAAGCGCCTCCTGGGCCTCGTCCCCGTGCTCTTCGGGGTCGTGCTGCTGGTGTTCAGCATGCTCTGGCTCGCGCCCGGCGACCCCGTCCTGGCCCTGCTCGGCGAGAGCGCGCAGGGCATCAGCGCGGCGCAGGTGGAGGAGCTGCGCCGCGCCTACGGCCTCGACCGCAGCTTCCCCGAGCAGTTCCTCGACTACCTAGGCGACGTGGTCCGCCTCGACCTGGGCACGTCGCTGCGCAGCTCGCAGAGCGTCACCGCCGAGGTGCTGTCGCGCTTCCCCGCCACCCTGGCCCTGGCCGGCAGCGCCATGGCCGTCGCCGTCCTCGTGGGCGGCCTCTTCGGCGTGCTGGCGGCCGTCTACAAGGGGACCTGGGTCGACAGCGTGGCGATCGTCGTGGCGCTGCTGGGCGTCTCCGTGCCCGTGTTCTGGTCGGGCCTCGTGCTCATGCTGGTGTTCTCGCTCCAGCTCGGCTGGCTGCCCGCCTCCGGCTTCGGCAGCTGGCGGCACCTGATCATGCCGGCGGCGGCCGTAGGGTTCTCCTCGGCCGCCTTCATCGCCAGGGTCACGCGCGCCTCGCTCATCGAGGCGCTCCGCCAGGACTACGTCAGGACCGCCAGGGCCAAGGGCCTGCGCGAGGGGCGGGTGCGCCTGAAGCACGCGCTCAAGAACGCGCTGCTCCCCGTCGTCACCGTCGTGGGGCTGCAGTTCGGCGGGCTCCTCGGCGGCGCGGTGCTCACCGAGACCGTCTTCGCCTGGCCGGGCGTGGGCCGCCTGCTCGTGGACGCCATCCGCAGCCGCGACCTCCCGTTGGTGCAGGGCTCGGTGCTCTTCGTCGCCGTCGCGTTCATCGTCGTGAACCTGCTCGTCGACCTCTCGTACGCCGCCCTGAACCCGAAGGTGCGCTATGGCTGACGCCCCCGCCGCCGCTACCGCCGCACCGTTGGCCCGCCGCTTCCTGCGCGCCCCCGCCACCCGCCGCTTCCTGCGGAACCGCGGCGCCGTCGTCGGGCTCGTGCTGGTCGTCCTGCTGGTCCTCGTGGCGCTGCTCGCGCCCTGGCTCGCCCCCTACTCGCCCGACGCGCAACGGCTGTCGCTGCGGCTACGCCCGCCGTCGCCCGACCACTGGTTCGGCACCGACGAGTTCGGGCGCGACATCTTCAGCCGGGTGCTGTTCGGGGCGCGCATAAGCCTGCTCACCGGCCTGGTGCCGGTGGCTACGGGCCTCGTGGTGGGCACGGCGGTCGGCCTCCTGGCCGGCTTCTACCGCGGCTGGCTCGACGACGTCCTGATGCGCGTCATGGACGTGCTGCTGGCCTTCCCCTCGCTGCTGCTGGCGCTGGCGGTGGTGGGGACGCTGGGCCCTGGGCTGGTGAACGCCGTCATCGCCGTCGCCATCGTCTCCGTGCCCGGCTACGCCCGCCTGGCGCGGAGCGTCGTCATCGCCTCACGCGAGGAGGAGTTCGTGCACGCCGCCCGGGCCCTGGGCGCCAACGACCCGCGCCTGATGCTGAAGCACGTCCTGCCCTCGACCATCGGCCCGCTCACCGTGCAGGCCACGCTGGGCATCGGCTTCGCCATCCTCAGCATGGCCGGCCTGTCGTTCCTGGGCCTGGGCGTGCAGCCGCCCACCTCCGACTGGGGCGAGATGCTCTCGCGCGGCCGCCGCTACCTCCCCGACTCGTACTGGCTGCTGCTCTACCCGGGCCTGGCGATCTCGCTCACCGTGCTGGCCTTCAACCTGCTGGGCGACGGCCTGCGCGACGCCTTCGACCCGCGAGACTGACCGCGCTGGGGCCCGGACCGGTGCCGGGCCCCGCTCGCCGGCGCGCGCCCGCAGACCGCCGCCGCGCCGCCGGCGAGCGGGTTACCCTCTCGCCATGATCCCCGTCATCGACGGCCACAACGACACCCTGCTCCTGCACCTCGGCGAGCCCACGCGGGACTTCTTCAGCCGGCAGGAGACGGGCCACATCGACCTCGAGCGCGCCCGCCAGGGCGGCCTGGCGGGGGCGTTCTTCGCCGTCTTCCCCCCGGCGCGCGAGGTGCCGGGCCTCACGACGACGTTCACCAGGCGCGACGGCACGACGGCCCGGACCGCCCCCGCCGTGATCGACAGGACCGAGGCGGTCGCGGCGACCAACGCGATGGTCGCGCAGCTCCTGCGCTGGGACGCCGACCCGGAGCGCCGCCTCAGGCTGGCGCGCAGCGTACGCGACATCGAGCAGGCGATGGCCGACGGGGCGCTGGCCGCGATCCTCCACTTCGAGGGCGCCGAGGCCATCGACGTGGACCTGGCGGCGCTGGACGTCTACCACGCGGCCGGGCTGCGGTCCTTGGGCATCGTGTGGAGCCGCGCGAACGCCTTCGGCTACGGCGTGCCGTTCACCTTCCCGTCGTCGCCCGACCTGGCGCCGGGCCTCACCGCCAACGGCGTGCGGCTGGTGAAGCGCTGCAACGAGCTGAAGATCATGGTCGACCTCTCGCACATCAGCGAGAGGGGCTTCTGGGACGTCGCCGACCTCTCCACCGCCCCGCTGGTGGCCACCCACTCCAACGCCCACGCGCTCTCGCCCTCGCCGCGCAACCTCACCGACGCGCAGCTGAAGGCGATAGCCGGAACCAAGGGCGTGGTGGGCGTCAACTTCAACGTGGGCTTCCTGGCCGAGGACGGGTCGTCCGACCCGGGCCTCCCGCTCGAGGTGATGGTGCGGCACGTCGACTACCTCGTCGACAAGCTCACCATCGACGGCGTGGCGCTGGGCTCGGACTTCGACGGGGCGACGATGCCGTCGGCGATCCAGGACGTGGCGGGCCTGCAGCGGCTGCTGGAGGCGCTGCGCGACGCCGGCTACGACCAGGAGTCCCTGGAGAAGATCGCCTACCGGAACTGGCTGCGTGTGCTGAGGCTCACCTGGGGCGAGTGAGGTGCCCGGCCGCCGCGGCCGGACCCCTTCACGGGCGGGTGCGCCCCTCCGGACCGGTCGCCTGGGCCCTGCTCAGCGCCGCGAGGCCCTGACGCGCTCGAGGACGGCCAAGCCGCGGCGGGCGGCGTCCTGCACCAGCATGGGCGGCACGGGCTGGCAGACGAGGAACCCCTGCACCGAGTCGCAGCCGGCCTCGATGACCTGCGCGAGCTGCTCCTCGGTCTCGACGCCCTCGGCCGTGACCTCCACGCCGATGGCCTTGCCCAGCGCCGCCACGGCCTTGAGGATCGCCAGCTCCCCGCCCCGGGCGGCGTAGTCCGGCGCCTGTTCCAGGAAGGCGCGGTCGAGCTTGATGGCGTCCACCGGCAGCTCGTGCAGGTGGGCGAGCGAGGCGTAGCCGGTGCCGAAGTCGTCGAGCGACACCTTCACGCCCAGGCGGCGCAGCTCGGCGAGGACGTCCGAGCCGCGGTGCCGGTCGGCCAGGGCGGCCGTCTCGGTCACCTCGACCTCCAGGCGGCTCGCGGCCACCCCGGCGCGCCGCAGGGCGTTGCGCACGTCCTCGAACAACCCGCCGCCGCGCAGCTGCAGCGGCGAGACGTTCACGGCGACGCGCGGGACCACGAAGCCCGACCGGTCCCAGCACTCCACCTGCGCCAACGCCATGTCGAGGACCTCGCGTCCCAGCGCGACGATGAGGCCGGTCTCCTCCGCCAGCGGCACGAACGAGTCGGGGCTGAGGAGACCCCTCTCGGGGTGGCGCCAGCGCACCAGTGCCTCGGCCCCCGCCAGGCGGCCGGTGCGCAGGTCGACGCGCGGCTGGAAGTAGAGCGCCAGCTGCTCCTTGCCCAACGCCTGGCGCAGCTCGTCCTCGAGCTCCAGCCGCTCCTGCACGCGCACCTGCATGGCCGGCCGGAACACGGCGAACGAAGGGCCGCGCGCGGCCTTGGCGCGGTACTTCGCCTGCGAGGCCGCCTTCATCAGGGTGCCCGGCGTCTCGGCGTGGTCGGGGAACACGGCCACGCCCACGCGCGGTCGGAACGTCACGCTGCGCCCCTCCAGCACGACCGGCTCCACCAGGCCGCTCACGACCCGCTGCGCGATGTCGGTGGCGTCGACGGTGTCCTGCAGCGGGCGCGTGACGATGGCGAACTCGTCGGTGCCGAAGCGGGCGATGGTGCCGCCCTGCGCCACGGCCTTCAGCCGCCGCGCGGCGAGGCGCAGCATGTCGTCGGCGGCGTCCTGGCTGACGGCGTCGTGTATCAGGCGGAAGCCGTGCAGCTCCAGGTAGAGGACGGCGACCTTCTGCTTCGCGGCGCGCGCCGCGGCCAGGGCGTCGAGGAGCAGCACCTCGAACCGCTGGCGGTTCGGCAGGTCGGTGACGGGGTCGTGGTTCGCCAGGTACTCGACGCGCTGCTGGAGGGCCCGGCGCTCCTCCTCGAAGCGGTCGGACGCGCTCCGTCCGCCCAGCTCGGCGCAGATGGCCATGCGCGCGAGCTTGCCGCCGTACACCAGCTCGAACACGCTGATGGCGGCCTCGAACTCGCCGCCGGCGCCGCGCAGCCTCACCGTGGGCGTGCCGTTCGCCGCAGCGAGGAAAGGCGTCTGGGCCTTCGCGTAGTCGCGCGCGACGGCGGTGGGCAGCTCGCTGGCGTGCAGGTCCAGCAGGGACCGCCCCGGAGCGGGGCCGGCGGGCAGCCCGAACACCTCGGCCGCGCGCGGGTTCACCGCGAGCAGCTCCAGGCTGGCGGGGTCGTAGACGACCACCGCTTGCGGGTGCGTCCTGAAGAAGGCCTCCGTCGCTCTGCCAGGGCTTTGGGTGCGCTCCTCCATCGGTCCCGTTCCGGTCCCCCTCGCGCAGGCGTCGCCGAACCCTCAGGCCGGCCCGCCGCGCTCGACTTCAGATGATAACGGCATGAGCGCCGCGCTCGGCCGCGCGCCGACCCGCGCGCGTCACGACGCCCTGCGGCCGCGCGCCCCCTCCACGCCGCGCACGCGCATCGCCGCGCGGTAGAAGGCCACCAACGCGCGGGTAGCGGCGGTCCACGACCAGCGCTCCGCCTCTCTCCGCCCCTCCGCGGCCATCCGCTCCCTGAGGGCCTGGTCGCGCAGCAGGCAGCGCAGCCCGTCGGCCAGCGCCGACCCGCTGCCCGGCTCGACGAGCAGGCCGGTGCGCCCGTCGTCCACGACGTGTGGTATGCCGCCCGCCCGAGCCGCCACGACCGGCACGCCTGCGGCCATCGCCTCCAGGGCGGCGAAGCCCAGGGTCTCGGAGTCCGAGGGGAAGGCGAAGACGTCGGCGGACGCGTAGGCGGCGCCCAGCTCGTCGCCCGAGAGGAACCCGGTGAACACCGCGCCGGTACCCGCCAGGCGCTCCTCGAGCCAGGCGCGCGCCGGCCCCTCGCCGACGACGGCGAAGCGCGCCTCGCCCTGCAGCGCCTTGACGGCTTCGGCCAGGACGTCGACGCGCTTCTCGAACGACACGCGCCCGGCGTAGACCACCAGCGGCTCGCCGCCCGAGGCGCCCAGGCGCGCGCGCATCGCCTCGCTGCGCCGCGCGGGGTGGAACAGCTCGGCGTCGACCGCCTTGGGCCACAGCCGCACGCGCCGGATGCCGAGGCCGCGCGCCAGCTCGACCATCTGCGGGCTGGTGCAGAGGTTCACG
>CAZGXF010000004.1:0-58353 GCA_964529575.1 uncultured bacterium | reverse complement strand
CCGTGCGCGAAGTTGATGACGCGCATGACCCCGAAGATCAGGGACAGCCCCACGCCGATGAGCGCGTAGATGCCCCCGATCAGGAGCCCGCCGGTGACGTTCTGGAGGAGCGGGACGAGGCCGTCCACCTCAGCTCGCCCCGCTCCTCAACGCTGGCTCAGCGCTCGGCCCAGGAGGGCGTGTCGAGCATGGGGTTGATGACCTGGCCGTTCACGAACACGGTGACGAACTCGCCGTCCTGCACCTGCTGCGCGACGGCGGGCAGCCTGGCCTGGTTCCGGTAGCCCTGGTAGTCCGTGAACGAGATCGGCCCGTAGACGGTGTCGGGCATGTCGGTGCCGTCGAGCGCCGCCTGCACGTCGGCGGGGTCGAACGAAGCGGCGCGGCTCAGCACGTCCACGGCCGTGATGATCCCGGCGTAGGCCTGGGCGGCGTGGTAGCTGGGCGTGCGGCCGAGCACGGCCTCGAGCCGGTCGTTGAGCTCCTGGGCGCCGTCGTACGGCACGTCCTTCGTCCACATGGTGGCGGTGAAGACGTAGTCGGCGGCCGGCCCGGAGCCCTCGATGAAGTTCGGCAGGGCGAAGCCGGCGGCGCCGCCCGCGAACACCTTGGCCTCGAGGCCGACCTCCTGGATCTGCCGCGCCAGCGCGACCGAGTCGGCGGCGTACGAGACCATGAACACCACGTCGGGGTTCAGGCCCTTGAAACGGTTGAGGATGGGCCTGAAGTCGGCACCGGTCTGGTCGTAGTCCTGCCGGTCGAGAACGCGGTAGCCGCGCTCCGCCGCGATGATGTCGACGGCGTCGGCGACGGCGCTCTCGAACGCCCCGTTGCCGTGGATCGTGACGACCGTCCGCAGGTGGTCGCCGCCCTTGTCGGCGTTGATCTGGTCGAAGACGTCGAAGAGGACCTCGGCGTAGGCGAACGACGGCTGGTTGAGGCGGTAGATCCAGTCGGACCCAGGGCGGGTGATGGCGTCGTCCGACGAGGTGAACACGAGGAACGGCCGCTGCTGGCGGGTGAAGTACTGCGCCAGCGGGTTCGTGATGGAGGAGGAGTAGGCCCCCATGACCAGGGGCACGTTCTGGTTCACGAGGCGCTCGGCGGCCGCCAAGGCGGCGTTCACCTCGGAGGTGTCGTCCTCCCACACGACCTCGACGGGCCTGCCGTTCACGCCTCCGGCGGCGTTGACGTCCTCGAGGGCGATCTGTACCCCTGCCCTGTGCTGCTCGCCGAACTCGGCGAACCTCCCGGTGAGGCTGGTGATGACACCGATGCGGACGGGTTCCTGAGCTAGCGCCACGCCGGCCATCAGGACGGCGAGGAGCGCGGCGACTCGCGACAGCATGGTTCCCTCCTTCGCGCTTGGCCTGGTTTACAGACGCGCGAAGGTTAGCACGGGCCGCCCCGCGGGCGTCCGGCCCGTCCCCACGTTGATGACACGGGCGCGCGCCGTCAGGGATGCGCGCCTTCGGCTTAGACTCTCTGCTCAGTGGCGCCTCGGGGCGCGGGAAGGATGACGCTGCATGTTGCTCACGATGCTCGGCGGTCTCGCGCTGTTCCTGCTGGGCGTCAACCGCGTCTCCGAGGGGCTCGAGGCGGCGGCCGGCCCGACCGCACGGCGCTGGATGGCGGCGGCCACGGGCTCGCCGTTCCGCGCTTTGGGCACGTCCACGGCCGTGGGCGCCATGACGCAGAGCGGCACGGCGCTGTGCGTGACCGCGCTGACGATGGTCGCCACCGGGCTGGTGTCGCCGGCCGGCGGTCTGGCGATGTCCCTCGGCGCCAAGCTGGGCGCCACCGGGGCGATCCAGCTAGCGGCCTTCAGCGTCTCCGAGTACGCCCTGCCGCTCGTCGGGGTGGGCTTCTTCCTCTCGCTGTGGCGGCGGGGCCGCGCCGTCGGCGGCATGCTCCTCGGCGTCGGTCTGCTCTTCCTCGGGCTCGACCTCACCGTGGAGGCGATCGGCGGCCTCACCGACAGCGAGGTGTTCAGCCTGGTGATCGGCGCCGCCGAGGAGCAGCCGCTCACGCTCCTCCTCGTGGGCGTGCTGCTGGGCGCGGTGCTGGCGAGCGCGAACGCCCCCGCCGCGGTGGCCATCGGCCTCGTCGCCAGCGGGGCCGTATCGCTGCCCACCGCGTTCGCCCTCGTGGCCGGCGGCAACGTCGGCGGCACGTTCCTGCCTCTGTTCGTGTCACGCGGGCTGGACTCGGCAGCGCAGCGCGTGGCGGTCTCGCACGTGCTGGTGAAGGGGCTCGGCGCCATCGCCGTCGTGTACTTCGCGGAGCCGGCGATGGAGCTCATCGGGCGGCTGGGCGGCGACGGCGCCCGCCAGGTGGCGAACGCGCACACGTTCTTCAACCTGGCCGTGGCCCTGGTCTTCACGATGTTGGCCGGCCCGGTGAACCGCCTCGTGGCCCGAGCCGTGCCGACCAGCGAGGACGACTCGACCCCGAAGTACCTCAGGCGCGAGGCGCTGGACGACCCGGGGCTGGCCATCAAGCTCGCCCTGCGAGAGACGGTGCGCATCAGCGACCAGGTGGGCGTCATGACCGAGCTCGCCGTGGGGAACCTCAGCTCCGGCAAGTGGGACCCGGGGCCCATCGAGGGCCGCGAGGCGAAGACGGACAGGCTCACACGCGAGGTCGTGGACTACCTCGCCGAGCTGAGACGCCGCACCGACGAGCAGAACGACGCCAGCGAGCGCCTGATGCTCGTGGCCACCGAGCTGGAGAACATGGGCGACCAGATCAGGCGCCTCTACCGTCGCGAGCAGAGGCTGCGCAAGGAGGGCATCGAGTTCAGCGAGCAGGGCAGGGCGGAGCTGGTGTCGACCGCCGCCATGGTGCTGGAGCGCATGCGGCTCGCCTTCACCGCCCTCGCCACGGGCGACCAAGGGATGGCCAAGCAGGTCATCGAAGGACGCAAGCCTCTCGAGGAGCACGTGGCGCGCATGCGGCTGGCCCACCTGGCGCGGCTCGAGGAACGCCTGCCCGAGTCGCGCGCGTCGAGCTCGCATCACCTCGAGCTGCTCACGCTCTTCAGGCAGCTGGACGCTAGCCTCACGCGCGTGGCCGGCTGGATCCTCGACCTCTACGGCGGCGAGGCGGCCTGAGGGAAGCCTCCCGTGACCGGTGCGCGGTCTGATGCCATGATCCAGGCCGAGGTCGAGGTGGGCGACTCCCGACGCTGCAACTACCCGGCACCCGAGAACAGCTTCGCGCTGCGGCTCGACGACGAGCTGGCGCTGCGCCTGACCGAGCGGCACCACGCCGCCGGCCTCTACCGCCTGATCGCGCGCGACCGCGAGCACCTCGAGCGCTGGATCCCCTGGACCGCCACGGCCACCCTGGAGACGGTGGAGAGGATCGTGGCCGAGGAGCTAGCGCGCTTCGGCGCCGGTGACGGCTGGCGCGCGGAGCTCTGCTACCGGGGCGAGCCGGTCGGCCTGATGTGGCTGCACGAGTGGGGCGGGGCCGGCGGCTCGACCGAGGTGGGCTACCTCGTCTTCGAGGAGCACGAGGGCAAGGGCCTGGTCACGCGCAGCCTGCGGGCGCTCGTCGACCACTTCTTCGTCGAGCGGGGCGTGGGCCGGGTCGCCGTCGGCCTCGACCCCAGGAACGAGCGCTCCATGGCCGTGGTGCAGCGCCTGGGCCTGCGGCCCGAGGTCGTGCTGCGGCGCGCGATCACCGTGGCCGGCGAGCCCGCCGACCTGAGCATCTTCGGCCTGCTGCGCGAGGAGTACGAGCCGCCGGCGGACCTGCGCCGCGCCACGGGCAGGCCGCCGCGGTTCGCCCTGCGCGTCGACCCGGACGACGACGTCTACCTGGCCGTCCTCGAGCGCGACGACGCGGGCGCCCTCTACGCCCTGGTGGAGGCCAACCGCGAGCGCTTGGGGCGGTGGCTGCCGTGGGCGCGCTCGGGCGGGCCGGAGGTGCAGGAGCGCTTCGTGGCCGAGGTCGCGCAGCCCTCGCTGGCGCGCGGGCCCGGCATCCAGGCGGCCGTCTGGCGGGGCGAGGAGCTCATCGGCGCGGCCGGCGTGCACGAGGTGGACGAGCGGTCGCGCAGCGGGTCCATCGGTTACTGGCTCGACGCCCGGCACGAGGGGCGGGGCGTCGTCACCAAGGTCGTGAGGGCGCTGGTGAACCGCTGCTTCAGCGAGCCGCTCCTGGGTGGCGAGCCGTTCGAGCGCCTCACCGTGCTGGCCGACGTGGAGAACCTCAGGAGCCGCGCCGTCGCCGAGCGCCTGGGCTTCGCGTTCGAGGGCGTGATGCGGCGTCAGAACCGCGGGCCCGACCGGCCCGACATGGCCGTCTACAGCCTGCTGCGCAGCGAGTGGGAGGCGGCCAGGTGAGCCCATCGCACCGGCATGCCCGTCTCATCAGGGCACCCTAGGTTGTGCGCATCCAGCGAGCACGCCGCCCACGCGTGGCGGCGGGAGGAGGCACGCCATGGAGCGCCGCGAGGACCAGCCCGGCCAGAGGGAGCTTGGACGCCTGGAGGAGCTCGAGGCCCGCGCCAGGGCGCTCGAGGAGACGCTCGACTACCAGGACCGCCTGGAGCTCGAGGAGCGGCGCGGGGCGTCGAAGGACGCCCGCCTCGCCGAGGGACGCGGCGACCGCGACCTGGACGAGGCCGTCGACGAGTCGTTCCCCGCCTCCGACCCGGCAGCTCCGGCGAGCGCCGGCGCCGAGCACGACGCCAAGGCGCAGGACCGGGCCCTGAACGCCGAGCTCGACGACGCGCTCGACGACACGTTCCCCGCCAGCGACCCGCCGGCGATCGTCGTTCCCAGGGGCGACCCGGAGTAGTGCTGGGAAGCTAGGTGGCAGGGTCGTCGTCGTGACGGCCGGCGGGTCGTTCACCGCCCCCGGCGCCGCTACGGTCTACCCCACCCCTGGTGGGGTAGAGTGGTCCCATGACCGAGCACACCACCGACCTGAAGATCGAAGGCATGAGCTGCAACCACTGCGTCGCCGCCGTGAAGGGGGCGCTGGAGAGGGTCCCGGGCGTCGAGCGGGCGCAGGTGGACCTGGCCAGCGGCACCGCCACGGTCGTCGGCACCGCCGACGCCGCCCAGCTGGTCGCGGCCGTGCAGGCCGAGGGTTACCGGGCCGCGCCGGCGCAGGGATGACCGACGCCGCGGCCGCGGGCCCCGCTACCCAGACGGCGCCCGACGCCGGAGCCCACTGCCTGCACCTCGACCCGCAGACCCGTCAGGACGCCGCGCTGCGGCTCAAGAGCGTCCGCGGTCACGTTGACGGCGTGCTGCGCATGCTCGAGGACCCGAGCGTCTACTGCGTCGACGTCCTCAAGCAGCTCAGCGCCGTCCAGGGCGCGCTGAGGAAGGTGTCGGAGGCCGTGCTGAAGGCCCACGTGCGCGACCACGTCGCCACGGCCGCGCAGCGCGGCGACACCGAGGCCATCGTCGAGGAGCTCATGGAGGCCCTGAAGTACAGGGCGTGATGCAGCGTGTCTAGCACCTTGCCAGCGGCGCCCGCGGGCGCCGCCCCGGGGACCCTGCCGGCCGGGCCGGGCCGCGTCGCCGAGGCCGAGCTCAGCGTCTCCGGCATGACCTGCGCCGCCTGCGTGGCGCGCGTGGAGAGGGCGCTCAAGCGGGTCGACGGCGTCCTGGACGCCAACGTGAACCTCGCCACCGAGCGCGCCGCCGTGGTCTACCGGCCCGAGCTGGTGGACCTCGCCCAGCTGGAGGAGGCGGTCGAGGGCGCCGGCTACGAGGTCATCGCCGCCGCGGGCGAGGACCGCCTGGCCGCCGAGCAGGAGGCCAAGGCGGCCGAGCTCGCCGCGCTGCGCCGCGACGTGGTCGCCGCCGCCGCGCTCACCGTGCCGCTGGTCGTGCTCGAGATGGGGGCGATGCTCCTCCCCGGCCTGGGCGCCTGGGTGGACGGCTGGCTGCCCATGGCGGCGCGCGGACCGCTCTTCTTCCTCCTCGCCGCGGCCGTCCAGTTCGGGCCCGGCCGCCGCTTCTACAGGAGCGGTTGGGACGCGCTGGTGCGCCGGGCGCCCGACATGAACTCGCTGGTGCTGCTGGGAACCAGCGCGGCCTTCGGCTACTCGACCGTGGCCACGTTCCTCCCCCGGCTCCTGCCCGCGGGCTCCGCGCACGTCTACTTCGAGGCCGCCGCCGTGATCGTCACGCTCGTGCTGCTGGGCCGCTTCCTCGAGGGCCGGGCGCGCGGCCGCACCGGCGACGCCATCCGGGCGCTGGTGGAGCTGAGGCCCAAGACCGCCCGGGTGGTCAGGGACGGCGCCGAGGTGGAGGTGCCGGTGTCGAGCGTGAGGCGTGGCGACCTGGTGGTCGTGCGCCCCGGGGAGCGACTGCCCGTCGACGGAGTGGTCGTCGACGGGCAGTCGTACGTCGACGAGGCCATGGTCACCGGCGAGCCGACGCCCGTGTTGAAGCGCGCCGGCGACGAGGTCGTGGGCGGCACCGTGAACGGCAACGCCAGCTTCCGCTTCCAGGCCACGAAGGTGGGCAGCGAGACGTTCCTCTCGCAGGTGATCGCGCTGGTGCAGGCCGCCCAGGGGGCGAAGCTGCCCATCCAGGCGCAGCTGGACAAGGTCGTGGCCGTGTTCGTCCCCGTCGTGCTGGGGATCGCCGCGGTCACGTTCCTCGCCTGGCTGGCCTTCGGGCCGCGGCCCTCGCTCGGCCTGGCCGTGGTGAACGCCGTGGCCGTGCTGATCATCGCCTGCCCCTGCGCCATGGGCCTGGCCACGCCCGTGTCCATCATGGTGGGGACCGGCAAGGCCGCCGAGCTGGGCGTGCTGTTCCGCGACGGTACCGCTCTGCAGACGCTGGGCGGCGCCAGGGTGGTGGCGTTCGACAAGACCGGCACGCTCACCGAGGGACGGCCGCGCCTCACCGACCTGGTCCTCGCCGAGGGCGCCGCCGAGACGCGCGCGGACGCTTTGGCGCTGGCCGCCGCCGTCGAGGCGCGTAGCGAGCACCCGTTGGGGCGCGCGGTCGTGGACGCCGCGCGCCACGAGGGCGTCGCCGTGCCCGAGGCCGAGGGCTTCGAGGCCGTCAGCGGCCGCGGCGTCAGGGCCGTCGTGGGCGGGCGCGCCGTGCTGGTGGGCTCGGGCCGGTTCCTCGCCGAGGCGGGCGCCGAGGTCGGCGCCCTGCGCGAGGTGGCGGGCGCCTTCGCGGAGGACGGGAAGACGCCGGTCTACCTGGCCGTCCACGACGCCGCCGGGCCCCGCGCCGTGGCGGTGCTGGCCGTCTCCGACCCCGTGAAGGCCTCATCCGCCGCGGCGCTGGCGGCTCTGGGAGCGCTGGGCGTGCGGACCGCGATGGTCACCGGCGACGACGAGCGCACCGCGCGGGCCGTGGCGCGGCGCCTGGGGGTGGCCGACGTGCGCGCCGAGGTCCTGCCGGGCGACAAGGCGGCCGTGGTGGCCGAGCTCCAGGCCGGCGGCGCCAAGGTCGCCTTCGTGGGCGACGGCATCAACGACGCGCCGGCGCTGGCCGCCGCCGACGTCGGCGTCGCTCTCGGCACCGGCACCGACGTGGCCATCGAGGCCGCCGACGTCGTGCTCATGTCCGAGGACGTGCGCGGCGTGGCCAACGCTTTGGCGCTGTCGCGGGCGGTCCTGCGGAACATCGGGCAGAACCTGTTCTGGGCGTTCGCCTACAACACGGTCCTGATACCGGTGGCCGCCGGGGCGCTCTACCCGGTGGCAGGCGTGCTGCTGTCACCGATGCTCGCCGCGGCGGCCATGGGTCTGTCGAGCGTGTTCGTCGTGGCCAACGCCCTCAGGCTCAGGACGTTCAGGCCCCCTGCGCCACGTGCACCCTGACGCCGTCGGAGGTGGCGTGGAAGACGACCCGCAGGTCGCCGTCGGGGCCGCTGAAGGTGGAGACGGTCGTGGCGCGGCCGTAGTCGTGCGCGGCTACCGCGAAGCCCAGGTCCTCCAGGGCCGCGGTCCAGGCCGCCACGGCGTCGCGCATCGAGACGTCGGGGTGGTTGACGGTGAACGCCGTGTACGCGGTGCCCGAGCCCTCCAACTCGACGCCCTCGATGTCGTCGCTGTCGGCCACGCGGAGCTCGCCGCGGCGGTCGCTGCCCCGGTCGCGCACCAGCAGCTCGATCGCGGGCAGGCCGCCGCCCAGCTGCTCCTGGCTCAGCATCAGCACGAGACCGCCCTCGCCCCTCTCCACCGCCACGTAGCCGGTGTCCTGCTCGCTGACCGACCACCGGCCGCCGACGTAGTCGACGCCCGAGTCGTCGAGCGTGATCGTCGGCGCCGCGGCGGCCAGGCTCCCGGCGGCGAGGGCCAGAGCCAAGAACGATGCGACGTGTGACTTCCTCATGATGGGTCCTTTCCGGCAGCGGTCCGCTGCCACGGCCGGAGCATCGGACCCGTCCGCGTAGAAGCCGTAGAGGTCGCGTGTACGTTCCGTGCACTGCGGTGGGCCGCGGGGCGCGACCCACCGCTGTTGCGCGCCGCCCTAGGCCGGCTGAGGCGACAGCGCCCGGCGCAGGAAGTCGTCGATGCCGCCGAGGGTCACCCCGTAGCGGTCGGCGACGGACCTGTCCTCGACGTCGTAGGGCGGCACCAGGGCGTGGATCGTCAGCAGGCGGGTGAGCACCGGCGCCAGCTCGGGTGGCGCGGTGGTCACGTCAGCGCCGACGGGCAGGTAGCGGACGGACAGTGGCGCCCCGAGGACCCTCCCGATGCGCTCCACGAGCTCCGGGTAGGTGGCGCGCTCCGTGGCCAGCTCGAGGATCTCCGCGGGTCCCGAGCGCGGGTCGCGGGCGAGCTGGGCCGTGACCGCTGCGACGTCGTCCTCCTCGACGAACGAGGCGGGCTTCGACCCGTCGCCGACGAGCTCGACGACCCCGCCTCCGCTCGCGAGCTGAGTGCCGAGCAGGAACCCGATCCAGTCACCCATGTAGCGCGCCGGACGCAGGATGACGTAGGGGACGCCGCTGGCCCGCACCGCCTCCTCGCCGCGCCACTTGTCCTGGAACAGGCCGGGTGGGGCGTCGCCGCTGGCGCCCGCCGCCGAGACGAGCACGACCTTCCGCACGCCCGCGCGCGCCGCGGCGGCGGCCAGGTTGGCCGTGCCCTCGGCGTCTACCGTCGCCGTCGTGTCGGGAGGGGCGCGCTTCGTGCCGGAGGCCGTGCTCACCACCACGCGCACGCCGTCGAGCGCCTCCCGCAGGCTGTCGCGGTCCTTGAGGTCGCCGCGCACCACCTCGGCGCCGGCACGCCTCAGCTCCTCGGGGTCGGTGTGGGGGCCGGCGGCACGGGCCGGCGACGGCTCCCGCACCAGCACGCGTACCCTGTCGCCCGACTCCAGCAGCCTCTTGGCGACGCTCCCCCCTAAGGTCCCGGTGGCACCCACGACTAGGTACATGTCCGACCTCCTTCGCCCCATGAGAGCGCTGGAGGCGTCACGCGGCCGTTACGTCGTCACACCCGGAGCGAGGGCTCCCTTCAGGACCCGACGGCCTGGCCGTCCTTGCGGTGGTCGCTGCCGGCCACGTAGCCGCCACCGGGCAGGCGCGCGATCACCTGGGCGCCGCCGAAGAGCCCCACCTCGTGAGGCTCGGCCACGCGCACGTCGTGGCCGCGGTCGGCGAGCTCCTGTGCCACCGCCGCCGGGAACCCCGGCTCGAGCAGCAGCCTGCGCCCGCCCAGCACCTGCCAGCGCGGGGCGTCGCTGGCCGCCTGCGGGTTCTGCCCGTGCACGACCATGCGCAGCGTCACCTGCAGGTGGCCCTGCGGCTGCATGGGTCCGCCCATCACGCCCAGGGCCGCCACGGCCCGGCCGCCGCTCGTGAGCATCCCGGGGATGATCGTGTTGTACGGCCTCACCCCCGGGTGGACCGCGTTCGGGTGGCCCTTCGCGGTGGAGAAGCAGTTGCCGCGGTTGTTGAGGGCTACGCCGTAGCCCGGCACGACCACGCCGGAGCCGAAGCCCCTGTAGTTCGACTGGATGAACGACACCATCATGCCGCCGGAGTCGGCGGTGCAGAGGTAGACGGTCCCGCCGGGGCGCGGCTCGCCGTGGGCCGGGTCGCCGGCGCGCGGACCTATGAGCCGCGCGCGCTCGGACAGGTAGCCCTCGTCGAGCAGGTCGCGCGGGTCTAGCCGCATGCGCGCGGGGTCGGCCACGTGCGCGTGGGCGTCGGCGAAGGCGAGCTTCATGGCCTCCACCTGGACATGAACCCACGCGGCCGAGTCGACCTCGAGGTCCTCGACGCCCGCCAGCCGGGCCAACGCGAGCGCCTGCAGCGCGGCGATCCCTTGGCCGTTCGGCGGGAGCTCGCGCAGCTCGAACCCGCCCAAGCCGGCGCCGAGCGTGTCGACCCAGTCGGGCGCGTGGGCCGCCAGGTCCTCGTGGTCCAGGGCCCCGCCCTCGGCGTGGGCGTGGGCCACGACGGCGTCGGCCAGCTCGCCGCGGTAGAGGGCCTCTCCCTTCGACTCGGCGATGAGCCTCAGCGAGCGGGCGTGGCCCGGCGACCGCCACGTCTCGCCGGGGGCCGGGGCGCGGCCGCCGGGGAGGAAGGCCGCCGCGAAGTCCTCTCGGACACCCAGGACCTCGCCCGCGCGCGCCCACTGCCTGGCGATGAGAGGCGCCACGGGGTGGCCCTCCTCCGCGTAGCGGACCGCAGGCTCCAGGAGCGTCGCGAAGGGCAGGCGGCCGAAGCGCTCGGACAGCGCCGCCCAGCCGGCCACCGCGCCGGGCACCGTGACGGGGTCCCAGCCGACGCGAGGCACCTCCTCGAGCCCCTGGTACCGCGCCGGGTCGAGGCCCCGTGGCGAGCGGCCCGAGGAGTTCAGACCGTGGAGGCGCTGGCCGTCCCAGACGATCGCGAAGGCGTCGGAGCCGAGGCCGTTGCCCGTGGGCTCCACCACGGTCAGGGCCGCCGCCGTGGCGATGGCCGCGTCGACGGCGTTGCCGCCGCGGCGGAGCATCTCCAGGCCGGCCTGCGCCGCCAGCGGCTGCGAGGTGGCGACCACGTCGCCGGCCATCACGGGCTGACGTGACGAGGGGTAGGGGAGGTCCCACGAGGGTAGGTAGTCGCTGCGGTCGCTCACCGGCTCCGGCTCCTCTCGGCGGCGGCCGGCTCGCCGCTGCCGGCGTCGGCCTCGGCGAACCACGCCCGCCACTCCCACGAGCTCTTCAGCACGTCGGCCAGCTGCAGGGTCTCGGTGCCGACGATGTCGGGCGCCAGGCGCGGCAGCTCGACGGCGACGAAGTCGTGCAGGGCGCGGATGTCGCGGTGCAGCGTCTGGATCACGACGTCGGCCGAGCCCAGCGACACGCCCACGAAGCGGACGTTCGGCAGCTGGGCGAGCGTCTCGGCGACGGCGTGCACCGTGCCGGGCCGCGTCCTGATGAGCGTGATCGCGGCCGTGCTGACGCCCAGGGAGAGCGGGTCGCCCACCGCCGTTATGCGGATCAGCCCGGACTCGGAGAGGCGGTTCACCCGCGCCCTCACGGTGGCCTCGGAGGTCCCCAGCTCGCGCGCGATGTCGCGGTAGGGCCGTCGGCCGTCCTCCTCCAACGCCACGATGATCCGCTTGTCGAGGTCGTCTATGCGCACGGGCTCCTCCCCCATGACCGGACGTCGTGAGCTGAGCTCCAGCCTCCGCCGGCGCCAGGATACGCATATCGCGCCGCGCTGCGCCACGCATCGCGCAGTGTCAGGGCCTCACAACGTTGACCGTGCGTGGCGTTGCGTACTAACCTTCACGCGAAGGGCAAACGGAGGCCGTTGGGGGCGACGTCGCCCGCGGCGGCCCACGCTGGGAGGGGCACCATGGTCGCGAGTCTCAGGCGTCTCCTGGCCGTCGTCACGGCGGCCGTGCTCACCTTCGGCCTAGCTCAGACGACGCTGCGCATCGGCCTGGCCGAGGACCCCGACGTCCTCGACCCGGCGCTGGCGCGCACCTACGTCGGGCGCATCGTGTTCGCCAGCCTGTGCGACAAGCTGTTCGACATCGACACGTCGGCGGCCATAGTCCCGCAGCTGGCCACGGGCTACACGGTCTCGGACGACGGGCTGACCATCACCATCGACCTCCGGAACGACGTGGTGTTCCACGACGGCACACCCATGGACGCCGAGGCCGTGAGGTACAGCCTCGACAGGGCCAAGAACCTGCCCGGCTCGAACCGCGCCAGCGAGCTCGCGCAGCTCGATGCGGTGACGGTCGTCGACGAGGACACCGTGGAGCTGCACCTCTCCACGCCGTTCGCGCCGCTCATCGCGCAGCTGGCCGACCGCGCCGGCATGATCGTGTCGCCCACGGCCGCCGAGGCCGCCGGCGAGGCCTTCGGCAACGCGCCCGTCTGCGCCGGCCCGTTCCGCTTCGTCGAGCGCGTGGCGCAGGACCGCATCGTCCTCGAGAGGTTCGAGGACTACTACGCGGCCGACCAGGTCGCCATCGACAGGGTCGTCTTCCTGCCCATACCCGACACCAGCGTCCGCTTGGCGAACCTGCAGTCGGGCGACCTGGACATGATCGAGCGCCCGGCACCCACCGACCTGGGCATCATGCGCGCCGACCCGAACCTGGTGATCCCCAGCGTGCCGAGCCTGGGCTACCAGGGCATCACCATCAACGTCGCGAACCCCGAGCCGCGCGACCATCCGCTGGCGGCCGACGTGCGGGTGCGCGAGGCGTTCGAGCTGGCCATCGACAGGAACACGATCAACGACGTCGTGTTCGGCGGCGAGTTCGTGGTCGGCAACCAGCCGGTGCCGCCGTCGAGCCCCTGGTACGTGGACGAGGTCGCGGTACCCCAGCGCGACGTGGAGCGCGCCCGGGCGCTGCTGGACGAGGCGGGCGTCGACAGGGTGTCGTTCGAGCTGATGGTGGCCAACAACCCCGAGGCCATCCGCGTGGGCGAGGTGATCCAAGCGCTGGCCGGCGAGGTGGGCTTCGACATCACGCTGCGCGCCACCGAGTTCGCCACCGCCCTGGACCTGCAGGAGCAGGGGCAGTACGACGCGTTCCCGGTGGGCTGGTCGGGCCGCATCGACCCCGACGGCAACATCCACCAGTTCCACACCTGCGAGGGCGACCTGAACGAGTCGGGCTACTGCGACCCCGAGGTGGACAGGCTGCTGGACGAGGCGCGCGCGGCGCCGACGAACGAGGCCAGGTACGAGCTCTACCGGCAGGCGCTGGAGCGCTACCTGCCCGACAGGCACATCATCTACCTCTATCACACGGTCCTGTTCTTCCCGCACAGGGCCGACATCGAGGGCTTCCAGGCGTACCCGGACGGCCTCATCAGGCTGCAGGGGGTGAACCTCGCGCAGCGGTAGCGGGGAGGGTTAGGGAGCGAGCGGTGCTGCCCTTCGTCGGCCGGCGAGCGCTGACGGCGATACCGACGCTGTTCATCGTCACGCTGATGGTCTTCGCCATCCAGCGCTCGCTGCCCGGCGACCCGGCGCTGATCCTCGCGGGCGAGCAGCGGGACCCCGAGGTCATCGCCTTCATCAGGCAGCGCTACAGGCTCGACGACCCCATCCCCGTGCAGTACGTCGCCTGGCTGGGCCAGCTGGCGCGCGGCGACCTGGGCCGGTCGCTGCGCACGAACGAGCGGGTGCTCGACCTCATCGCCGCGAAGCTGCCCGTGACGGTCGAGCTGGCCGTGCTCTCGGTGCTGGTCGCCGTGGCCATCGCGCTGCCGGTGGGCGTCCTGGCCGCCGTGAAGCGCGGCACCGCCGTCGACTACGGCGGCACGGCACTGGCGCTCACCGGTATCTCGGTGCCGAACTTCTGGCTCGGCATCATGCTGATCCTCCTCGTCTCGGTGAGGCTGGGCTGGCTGCCGGCCTCGGGGTACGTGCCGCTCTCCGAGGGCGTCTGGGAGAACCTGAAGCGCATGATCATGCCGGCGTTCGTGCTCGGCACCGGCCTGGCGGCGGTGCTGATGCGGCAGCTGCGCTCGTCGATGCTGGGCGTGCTGCGGCAGGACTTCGTGCGCACCGCCAGGGCGAAGGGCCTCCGCGGCGCCGTCGTGGTCGTCCGCCACGCGGCGCGCAACGCGCTGATCCCCGTCGTCACGATCCTCGGCCTGCAGCTCGGGGCGCTGCTCTCGGGCGCCGTGCTCACGGAGCAGGTCTTCACGATCCCCGGCTTCGGCAAGCTGGTGGTGGACGCCGTGTTCAACCGCGACTACGCCGTGGTGCAGGGCGTGGTGCTCATCACCGCCACCGGCTACATCCTCATCAACCTGCTCGTGGACGTCGCGTACGCCGTCCTGGACCCGCGGATCGGCGCGAGGTGACGGTCGGCGCGCTCCCCGCCACGGGCTCCGGCGCCGGCGAGGCCCCGGCGCGCGGCCCGCTCGGGCGCCCGCTCAGGCGCCTGCTGCGGCGCCCGCCGGCGGTGATCGGCGCGCTCGTGGTGGCGGTGTTCGTGGCCGTCGCGGCGCTGGCGCCGTGGCTGGCGCCGTTCGACCCCGCGCGGCCCGACTTCCTCGCCGTGAGACAGCCGCCGTCGGCCGAGCACCCCTTCGGCACGGACGAGATCGGGCGCGACGTCCTCTCCCGCACCCTCTACGGCGCCCGCGCCAGCCTGGTGGCCGGTGTGATCTCGGTGGCCATCGCCGTGGGGGTGGGCGTGCCCCTGGGGCTGCTCTCCGGCTACTACCGCGGGGCGCTGGACGAGCTGATCATGCGCCTCACCGACGCCGTGCTCTCGTTCCCGTTCCTGATCCTGGCGATCGCGCTCGCCGCCGCCCTCGGCCCCAGCCTCACGAACGCGATGATCGCCATCGGGATCGCCACCACGCCCACGTTCGTGCGGCTCACGCGCGCCCAGGTGCTGGCCGTGGGCGCCGAGGACTACGTGCAGGCGGCGCGGGCGTTGGGGGCGTCCGACGCGCGGGTGATCGCCCGGCACGTGTTCCCGAACAGCTTCGCGCCGCTGCTGGTTCAGGCCACGCTCACGATCGCCCAGGCCGTGATCGCCGAGTCGGCGCTGTCGTTCCTGGGCTTGGGGGTGCAGCCGCCGACGCCCTCCTGGGGCGGCATGCTGAACACCGCGAAGAACTTCCTCGTCCAGGCGCCGTGGATGGCGGTGTTCCCCGGGCTCTCGATCTTCCTCACGGTGCTGGCCTTCAACCTCTTCGGCGACGGCCTGCGCGACGCCCTCGACCCGCGGGACGAGTAGCCGGCGCGGCCGCGCGGGGGGCTTGCGGCCCCGCCGGAGCCCGAGAGCGTCCACGCCGGTGGGTCGCGGGGACCCCGCGGCCAGCGGCCGGAAGCCTCAGCGCAGCGCCGCCGCCACCCGCGAGCCGAGAGCCAGGAAGGGGAGCCGCTCCAGGATGAACTCCTCGAGGCTCATCGAGCCGTCCTCGAAGGTCAGGACGAGGTTCTCGCCGGGCACGCCGTTGCCGTTGGCGTCGTCGAGCACGCCGTCCCAGGTCGCGGCCAGGGTGGCGCCGAGCGTGAGCCGGCCGTTCGTGAGCTCGAGGCCCTCCACCTCCTGGGTGGCGGGGTCGACCACCGGCGCGAAGTCGGTGGCGACGCCGAAGCTGCCCTCGCCGCCGTCGCCGACCACGCCCGCGTCGAGGCGCAAGCGGCCGGAGACGACCGCGCCGTCGGTGATCCGGCACGTCGCCTCGTCGCGCGTGACGTCCAGGTCGAGGCGCACGTCCCAGCTAGCCCACGCGCCGCCGGCGGGCGCCCCGAGGCCCAGGCGGCCGGACGTGCTGGCGGTGGCCGCCGTCTCGCCGGCGTCCACGCTCAGGCTCACCCTGTCGAGGGTCAGCTGCGCCTGACCGTGCCTGACCACCCCGTCGACCGCGACGTCACCGGGCTCGGTGAGCGTGCCGCAGCGGTTGATCGGCCAGGCGGCGGTCTGGTCCACGTCGGCCACGACCTCGCCCGCGACCGCCAGGCTGGCGTTCGCGCCCGTGGGCAGCTCGACCTCCTCGCCGTCCGCGAGGGTGCGCCTGACGGTAGGAGACGCGGCGTCCCAGTCGATCAGCAGCCGCGCCGCCTCGCCGTCCTCGGTCCAGTTCAGGTCGAGGTCGTCGGAGTCGGCGACCTGCACCCAGTCGCCGCTCGCCTCGTCCAGCTCGTAGACGCCGCGCGGCAGGTCGGACCCCTCTCCCTCCGGCAGGCTGGCGGGGGCGAGGCCCTCCAGGCCCGCCCCGAAGCCCCGTACCGACGGGTCGGCGAGGACCGCGCCGGCGCGCATGCCGAGCGCGCCGATGCGCTCGGCCGCCTCGGCGGCTGACATGGCGGGCCCGGTGGGCGGTGGGGTGCAGGCGGCGAGCGTCGCCGCGAGCGACAGCGCGACGAGCGCGCGGGTGGCTTCTCTCCGCATGGGTCCCTCCGATCGCGACGCCGTTCCGGCGGCTTCGACGCCCGTGAGGATAGCGGCGGCAGATGTGAGGCGGACCCGGCCGCGGCGCAGGGCTTCGTTGACAGCCCCGAGGGCCGCGCCTATCATCGCGCTGTCGGCCACGACGCAAGTTGTCGCCCCCGAGGGACGCGGACCAGCCGCGGTCCAGGGGGCATAAGGACCAGCGAGATCACGTTGGGAGGAACGGGATGAGAAGGCCTCTGTTCGTTCTGGTCTTGGCTCTGCTGACCGCCGCGATGGCGCAGGACCCCATCGTCATCGGGGTGAACCTCGAGCTGTCCGGCCGCATGACGGTCACGGGCAACGACACGCTCAACGGCATCAGGGTCGCGCACATGCAGCAGGGCGAGGTCCTGGGCCGTCCGATCCAGCTCTCGGTGTGCGACAACGCCAGCACGCCCGAGGGCTCGGTAGCCTGCGCGAACCGCTTCGTGGACGAGGGCGCGGTCGCGGTCCTGGGCACCTACGCCTCGTCGCACTCCATCCCCGCCGCGAACGTCTTCCAGGACGCCGGCATCGTCATGGTGTCCACGGGCTCCACGAACCCCGCCACCACCCAGATCGGCGACTACATCTTCCGCATCCCCTACACCGACCAGTTCCAGGGTCGCGTGGCCGCCCAATGGGCCTGGAACGAGGGCCACGGCGAGCGCGTCGCCATCTTCAGGCAGCAGGACGACGACTACTCGGTGGGCCTGACCGGCTTCTTCCAGGACGCCCTGGAGGAGATGGGCGGCGAGACGATCGTCCTCGACTTCACGGCCAACACCGTCGACTTCTCGGCGCAGATCAACGACCTGCGTTCCTTCGCCCCGACGATGATCTACTACTCGGGCTTCTGCGCCGAGGCCGCGTCGCTGATCCCGCAGCTCAGGCAGCAGGGCTTCGACGTGCCGATCCTCGGCGGTGACGCCTCCGACGACTCGCAGTGCCCCGAGGGCGGCGGCCAGGCGTTCGACGGCTACACGTTCACGAGCTTCGGCGAGCCCGAGGTGCTGTCGGGCGAGGCGGCCGAGCGCGCGAACGCCTTCGGCGAGGTCTACCGCGCCGAGTACCCCGACGCCGGCTTCACCGGCTTCACGCTGGCCGGCGCCGACGCCTACAAGGTCGTCGTGGCGGCGATCGAGGCGGCCGGCTCCGACGACCCGGCCGCGGTGCGGGACGCGCTGGCGAACCTCGAGGGCTTCCCCGGGGTCTCGGGCGAGATCACCTTCGTGGGCACCGACGGCACGCCGGCCAACCGCGTGATGGGCCTCTACGCCTACGAGGTGGCCGCCGACGGCACCTGGCAGAAGGCGGTCCTGCGCGGCATCCAGCTCGAGTGAGGCTCCCCCGGCGCCGCGGCGCCGGGACGGACCGAAGTACCTCAGCGGCGAGGGCCCGGCGCGGTCCTCGCCGCTGCCTGTTATCTTGTGCGCGTACCGCATACGGCAAGAGCTAGAGACGGGGTAGCAGCTTGACCACGCCAGCCCATGCCGCGACGCCGCGCGGCCCCTCGAGCGGAGGGGTCGGCCTGGCGCGCCGCGTGCTGCCCTGGGCCGTGCCCCTCGGCGTCCTGGCGCTGGCCTTGTGGCGCATGTTCTACCTGCACGGCGTGAACCAGAACTTCAACGCGGCGTTCTTCGTGGGCGCAGCGGTCAGGTCGCTGCAGTTAGGCAGCCTCTACGCCCTCATCGCGCTCGGCTACACGATGGTCTACGGCATCATCCGCCTGATCAACTTCGCCCACGGCGAGGTGTTCATGGTGGGTGCGTTCGCCGCGTTCTTCCTGTTCAGCGCCACCCCGTACCCGTGGCCCGTCGCCCTGGTGGTGGCCGCCGTGGTCGCGTACGGGTTCCTGCGCTTCCTCGGCTTCTTCCGCGTGCTCGGCCGGCCCGTGGTGCTCGCCGCCGCGGCCGTCGGCTTCGTGGCCGTGGCGGTGGCGCTGGCCTCGGTGCGGCTGGGGTGGATCGGCGCCATGGTGGCGAGCATGTTCGTCACCGGCGTGCTCGGCATGACCATCGACCGCGTGGCCTACAAGCCGTTGCGCGGCGCGCCGCGCAACTCGATGCTCATCACCGCCATAGCGGTGTCGTTCTTCCTGCAGAACTTCGGCCTCCTGGCGTTCTCGAACCGTCAGACGCCCTTCCGGCCGCCTTCGTTCTTCACCGGCCAGCTCACGTTCCAGGTGGCGGGCGAGACCGTGTTCACTACCTGGATGGTCGTGCTGGTGCCCATCGTCACCCTGGTCCTCGTGCTCGTCCTCACGTCGCTGGTGACCCGCACGCGGCTGGGCCGCGCCATGCGCGCCACGTCGCAGGACGCCGAGACCGCGCGCATGATGGGCGTCGACGTCGACAGGGTCATCTCGTCCACCTTCCTCCTCGGCTCGATCCTCGCCGCCGCGGCCGCGGTGATGTGGGGCATGAGCTTCGGCAGCATCAACCAGCCGGCGATATTCGGCGTGCTGCCCGGCATCAAGGCGTTCGCCGCCGCCGTGATCGGCGGCATCGGCAGCCTGCCCGGCGCCGTGATCGGCGGGCTGCTCCTGGGCTTCCTAGAGAACTTCCTGACGGCGCTCTTCCCGCGCGTCGGCTCCTTCACCGGCATCACCGAGTACAAGGACACGTTCGCGTTCCTGGCGATGATCCTGATCCTGCTGTTCCGGCCCTCCGGGATCGTCGGCGAGGACCTCTCGGAGAAGGTGTGACGGAGACGCCCCACCCCTCCGGCGCGCGCGGCCTGGTGCTCAGGCGCCTGCTCAACATCGCCGCCGCGGCGGCACTGCTGGTGGCGCTCTACCTCGTCAGCTCGTACGGCAGCGTGAAGCTGGGGCAGGTCTTCGCCCTGTTCGCGATCTGGGGCATCGCCACCGTGAGCCTCAACCTCATCAACGGCGTCACCGGCATCCTCTCGCTGGGGCACCACGGCTTCATGCTCATCGGCGGCTACGTCACGGGCCTGCTCATGCTCCCCGAGGCCGCGCGCCAGAACCTCCAGTTCTCGGCCCGCAACTCGCTGTCGGACTTCGCCATCGGCCTGTCGGTCGAGCGCTGGATGAGCGGGCTGGGGCTCGACTTCCTGGCCACGCCGGAGACGCTGGGCGTGCGCTTCGTGATCGCCCTGCTGCTGGGCGGCCTCCTGGCGGCGCTGTTCGGCCTGGTGGTGGGCTTCCCGTCGCTCAGGCTCCGCGGCGACTACCTGGCGGTCGTCACGTTCGCGTTCGGGGAGGTCATCAGGCTGCTGGCCTCGACGCCGCTGCTGGCCTCCTACACCAACGGCGCCCTGGGCTTCGCCGGCGTGCCCAGCGCGTTCGGCAAGAGCGTGTGGTGGACGTTCGGGGCGCTGGCCATCACCGTGTTCGTGTTCGCCCGCCTGAAGAAGGGCTCGTACGGCCGGGCGTTGCAGGGCATCCGCGAGGACGAGGTAGCCGCCGAGGCCATGGGCGTGAACATCGCGTACCACAAGGTGCTGGCGTTCGTGATCTCGGCGTTCTTCGCCGGGGTCGCCGGCGGCCTGTGGGTCAGCTGGGTCGGCACGGCCCGTCTCGACCTCTTCCTCTTCTCGCTCACGTTCTACTTCCTGGTCGCGATCTCGGTGGGCGGCACGGGCTCGATCACCGGCGCGCTCATCGGCACCGCCCTGGTGGTGTGGGTGCGGCAGTACGGCGACCCGCTCGAGCAGGCCTACCCGCTCTCCACCTGGGTCGCGGCGGCGGGGGTCGTGCTCGTCGTCGCGGCGGGCCTCGGCTACCTCTACCGCCGCAACCGGCGCATGCGGCCGGCGCTCCATCCGGTGGCGATCGGCGCCGCCGTGGTGGGCGTCGTGGTGGCCGCGCTCGGCCTCGCCGGCGCGCTGGACTCCGTGCTGGCGCGGCAGTGGCAGGGCTTCGGCATGCGCGCCATCGCTCTCTCGGTGCTGCTGGTCGTGATCATGGTGTTCAAGCCCGCGGGCATCATGGGGCGCCGCGAGTTCGAGTGGACGTGGCTGTTGCGCGACGCCCGCGACGTCCCCACCGACGAGGAGCGGCGCCAGGACGCCTGGCTGGAAGCCGGCGGCCGCGCTACCGGGACCCAGCCGCGCGGGGCGGAGGAGTAGACGGTGCTCGAGATCGAGTCCGTGAACAAGGCCTTCGGCGGGCTCCAGGCGATCACCCAGCTCTCGCTGCGCGTCGAGGAGGGCGAGATCGTCAGCGTGATCGGCCCGAACGGCGCCGGCAAGACGACGCTGTTCAACCTCATCACGGGCGTCTACCGCCCCGACTCGGGGCGCATCCTCTTCGAGGGCAAGCAGGTGAGCGGGCTCAAGCCCAACCAGATCGTCGACCTCGGCATCGCGCGCACGTTCCAGAACCTCAGGCTCTTCAACAACCTCACGGTGCTGCAGAACGTGCTCATCGCCCAGCACCACCGCCTGCGCACGACCTGGCTGGCCAGCGTGCTGCGCACGCCCGGCTACGTGCGGCAGGAGCGGCGCATGCACGAGGTCGCCATGGAGAAGCTCTCCTTCTTCGGCCCGCGCCTCATGACCTACCGGCTGAACCAGCCCGTCGAGGTGCTCTCCTACGCGAACCGGCGCCGCACCGAGATGGCGCGCGCCATGGCCACCGGCGCCCGCCTGCTGCTCCTCGACGAGCCGAGCGCCGGCATGAACCCGCGCGAGACGGCCGAGATCACCGACATCATCAGGCGCATGCGCGACGAGGGCGGCTACACGATCATGCTCGTCGAGCACAAGATGAACCTCGTCAAGGACATCTCCGACCGCGTGGTGGTGCTCGACTACGGGCGCAAGATCGCCGAAGGCTCGTACGAGCAGGTCGTGAACGAGCCCGCGGTCATAGAGGCCTACCTGGGCAAGCGCGCCACGCGCGAGGGCGTGCCCGCCGGGCTGGGGCTGGAACCGTGAGCGCCGAGGCGGTGACCGGCGCGGCCCCTCGGCCTGCCGCCGCTAGCACGGCCCGGGCGGAGGAGCGCGAGAGGCTCCTGGAGCTGAAGGGCGTCGACACCCATTACGGACCGATCCAGGTGCTCAGGAACGTGGACATGGTCATCTACCCGGGCGAGATGGTCTGCCTGCTGGGCGGCAACGCCTCGGGCAAGAGCACGACGCTCAAGACGATCCTCGGGCTGGTGCGGCTGAGCGCCGGCGAGCTCTGGTTCCGGGGGGAGCGCGTCGACCACCTCTCCACCGCCGAGCGCATCGCGCGCGGCATGGCCGTCGTGCCCGAGAACCGGCGCATCTTCCCGAAGCTCACCGTCCTCGAGAACCTCGACATGGGCGCCTACCTGCGCGACGACAAGGAGGGCATCCAGGAGGACCTGGAGTACGTCTTCTCGCTCTTCCCGCGCCTGGGCGAGCGCCTGAACCAGCTCGGGGGCACGATGTCGGGCGGCGAGCAGCAGATGCTGGCGATGGGGCGGGCGTTGATGAGCCGGCCCCGGCTGATCCTGATGGACGAGCCGTCCATGGGCCTGGCGCCGCTGTTCGTGGAGCGCATCTTCGAGATCATCAAGCAGGTGAACGAGCGCGGCATCAGCGTGTTCGTGGTCGAGCAGAACGCGAACATCGCGCTCTCGATCGCCGACAGGGGCTACGTGCTGCAGACCGGCGAGGTCGTGCTCCAGGGCGAGGCCAAGGAGCTGCTGCAGAACGAGGCGATGAAGCGCGCCTACCTGGGCGAGGTCTGAGCCTGGCCCAGCGCGGCGGCGGCCAACGCCTCGCGGTTGCGCCGGAACACGTACGTCACCAGCGCCACGGCCGGCAGCAGGAACGCGAAGCCCAGCGCCACCGCCGGCGCGATACCGACGGCCTCCTGCAGGGCGCCGAACGCGATGTAGACCACGCCGGCCGTGCCCCAGGTGAAGCCCATCAGCAGTCCGGAGGCGGCCGCCACGTGGTCGGGGGCCAGGTCCTGCGCGCTCACCACCAGCAGCGGGATGCTGGCGTTCGTGAGCATGCCCCCCAGCGCCGTGCAGACGTAGAACGGCAGGCCGCCCACGTCGAGCACCAAGGTGGCCAGCAGGGCCGGCAGCGCCGCCAGCATGCACACGACCATGAGCCGCAACCGGCCGACGCGGGACTCGAGCAGACCGGCGAGGATGGTGCCCGCCGAGGCGGCGGCGCTGTAGATCGACAGGGTGAGGCCGATCTCCGGCGCGTCGGCCGCGAACCCGCGCACGTTGGCGAGGAACAGCGGCATGCCGTTCGTGAAGCTGATGAACGCCATCGCCCGCAGGATGCCCGCGGCGGCGAGCGCGCCCACGGGCCCGGTGACCAGCGAGAGGTCGATGACGCGCCGCGGCCCCTGGGCGGGCGCCTTCGGCGCCTGCGGTGGCGTGAAGACCACCAGGGCCAGGCCGAAGGCGACGCCGAACGCCGAGAGCAGCGGCACGTACGGGGCGCCGAAGCTGCGCACGACCCACAGCAGCACCACCGGCATGACCGCGGTGCCGAGTGAGCCGCCGGAGGCGAACAGGCTCATGCTGAGCCCGCGGCGCGCGCCCGTGTCGCGGGCCAGCGAAGCCGCCGCGGGGTGGAAGACCGCCGAGCCCAGGCCGCCCACCGCGAGGATGAAGAAGAGCGACCAGACGCTGCCGACCACGGAGACGAAGCCCATCAGCACCGACCCGACGATCAGGCCCAGCGCCGCCGACCGGCGCCGGCCCCACCTGTCGACGAAGCCGCCGAAGAACGGCTGCAGCACGTTCGAGGAGAGCGAGATCACCGCCACCGCCACGGCCAGCACGGCCTCGCCGAGGCCCAGGCGTTCCTGGAGAGTGGGCAGGAAGACGGGCAGGACGTTCGTGAACGCGTCGTTCGCGGCGTGCGAGAAGGTGAGCAGGAAGGTGAGGCTGAGGCCGGACAGCGCGGTCCGGCTCCCTGACGCGGTCACGACCTAGAACGTACCAGGCTGGGGAGAGGCCCGACGCGCGACGCGGCGCGCCCCGCCTGGCATAGACTACGCCCTCGTGAGAGGCGCACCCGCCAGCATCGCGCTCGTCGTCGTCCTGTTCGGCGTGGGCGCGCTGCTCCTCTACCGGGCGGCCACGGGCGGCGGACCCCTCGCCTACTTCGGCTCAGCCGTCTTCATCGGCATGTCGTTCGCGGCGCTGCAGTCGCGGCGCAGGCCGCCGGACGGATGACCGTCGGCAGGCTCGGGGCCGGCGTGGCCAGGCTGGCGACGCTGGCCTACCGCACCGCCACGGCGCCGCCGCCGGTGACGCCCGGCCGCCTCCTGTTCGAGGGCGACGCCAGGCCGGGGGCCTGGCGCCTGGGCCCGTTCGAGGTCGTCCTGGGCCCCGACAGGCTCGTCGTCAAGCACCCCCGCAGCCCCGGCGGCGTCGCCTGGACCTCGCCGCGGCCCGGCGCGTTCGCCGCCTCGGTGCGCGGCGACGTGCGCTTCGGCGGGGTCGCGGGACACCTCGGCGTGGACGAGCGGGTCCGGCAGCGCCTCGCCGACCAGGTGGTCTCGGCCTTCGCGCACGACGGCGGCGAGCTGCGGCTCGAGGGGCGCTTCGCCAGCGAGGACGCCCGCCGCGACTCTCCCTACCTGGCGGCGTTCCGCGCCGTCGACGACGAGACGCTCGAGGTAGAGGTCAGGCTGGTGGGGCCGGGCGCCCAGGCGGCGCCCGAGGCCGTGCGCCGCGGGGCCACCGGCGCCGACGTGCCCGCGCCCGGCCCCTGGGCCGAGCTGCTGTGGGAGCGGGCGCCCGGCACCAGCGTCTACGGGGGCGGCGTCCAGTTCAGCCACGTGGACCTGGCCGGGCGGCGCCTGCCGATCCTCACCGCCGAGCAGGGCGTGGGCCGCGGCGCCCAGCCCCTCACCTTCCTCGCCGAGCTGTACGGCGGGGCCGGCGGCCAGTGGTGGAGCACCTACGCCCCGGTACCCGTGCTGTTCGAGAGCGACATGCGCGGCGTCTACCTCGTCGGCAGCCACCCGATGCAGCTCGACCTCCGGCACCAGACGGTGGCCAGCGCCCGCGTCTACGCCCCGGCGCTGACGGCGCGGGTCGTGGCCGGCTCCAGCCCCGCCGAGCTCCTGGAGGCCTACACGCGCTACTCGGGCCGCATGGAGCCCCTGCCCGACTGGGCCGACCGGGGCGCGGTCATAGGCATGCAAGGCGGCAGCGAGAAGGTGCGCCGGGTGGTCACGGCGCTGGAGCGCCACGGCGCGCCGCTCGCCGGCGTCTGGCTGCAGGACTGGGTGGGGAACAGGACCGTCGGCTTCGGGCAGCGGCTGTGGTGGGACTGGCAGCTGAACCCCGACCGGTACCCGGACTGGGGCGAGCTGACGTCGTGGCTGGGCGAGCGGGGCCTGGCCGCGCTGGTGTACGTGAACCCGTTCCTCGCCGACATGGCGCTGCGCCCGGGCGGCCGGCCCGACCTCTTCTCGGTCGGCAAGGAGCAGGGCCGCTTCGTGCGCACGCGCGCGGGCGAGGTCTACATGACCGACCAGGGCGACTTCGAGGCGGGCCTCGTCGACCTCAGCGACGAGGAGGCCGTGGAGTGGTACCTGGAGACCCTCACCGAGAAGCTCGCCGAGACCGGCGCGCACGGCTGGATGGCCGACTTCGGCGAGGGACTGCCGTTCGACGCCGTCCTCGCCTCGGGCACGGCGCACGAGTGGCACAACCGGTACCCGGAGGCGTGGGCCGCGTTCAACCGCCGCCTGCGCGAGCGCCTCGCCGAGCGCCTGGGCCGCACGCCGGGCGACTTCGTCACGTTCTTCCGCGCCGGGTACGCCCGCAGCCCCCGCGACGCCCGGCTGTTCTGGCTGGGCGACCAGACCGTCACCTGGGACGAGCACGACGGCCTGCGCAGCGCGCTCACCGGCCTGCTCACCTCGGGGTTCGCCGGCTACAGCCTCCAGCACGGCGACGTGGGCGGCTACACCTCCACCGTCTACCCGCTGCCGAAGCTGGTGAGGACGCGCGAGCTGCTCGCCCGCTGGGGCGAGCTGATGGCGTTCACCGCCTTCCTGCGCACGCACGAGGGCAACAGGCCGCGGCTGAACGTCCAGGTGTACACGAACGAGCAGACCCTGGCCGACTTCGCCCGTGCCGCGCGCACGTTCGTGGCCTGGCGCGACCTGCGCCGCGAGCTGATGGCCGAGGCGGGCTCGTGCGGCCTGCCCGTCGTGCGGCACCCCTGGCTGGCGTACCCGGAGGACCCCGCGACGCGTCGCCTGCACCGCCAGTTCTTCCTGGGCCGGGGGGTGCTGGTGGCGCCGGTCATGCACCCGGGCCGCCAGAGCGTGAGCGCCTACCTGCCGGCCGGCTCTGGCAAGTGGACGGACCCGTTCGGCGGCGCCACGTTCGAGGCCGGCGAGGGCAGGACCGTGGAGCTGGCGGCACCCCTGGGGCGCCCCGGCCTGCTGCTCAACGCGTCCCAGGCGGGCTGGCGGGCCCTGGCCGAAGGGCTGAGGACCGCGGCGGCCGAGCCCCGCTAGGCGCCGTCAGGAGCTCAGCTCGGGGCGGCGGCTGCGGCGCTCGAGCAGCAGCGTATCGCGCCAGACACCGTGGTGGCGCCCTATCTTCTCGCGCCGACCCACCTCCCTGAAGCCGAAGGCGGCGTGCAGCGCCCGTGTGGCCGCGTTCTCGGGGAACACCGAGCTCTGCAGCGTCCAGATGCCGTTCGCCTCCGACTCCTCGACGAGCCGTGACATCAGGGCGCGGCCGACGCCACGACCGCGGGCCCGCGCGGCGACGTAGATGCCCACCTCGGCCACGCCGCGGTAGACGGGCCGACTGGAGACCGGGGAGAGCGCCGCCCAGCCCAGCACGTCGCGCTCGTCCTCGGCCGGATGCGCCACCAGGCGGCACACCGCCAGCTTGCCGGCCGACCACGTGTCGTACTCCGCCGGCGGCTCCACCTCGAACGTGGCCTGACCGGTCGCGATGCCCTCGCTGTACGCCTGCCTCACCCCGGGCCAGTCCTCGGGCCTGAGCGGGCGTACCAGCACGGCCGCTGCTTCGAGCTGTCGCATGGGGGACTGTATACGCGCCGCTCGCCGTCGTCAGCGAGGTCCGCGATGAGCCCTACGTGAAGAGGCCGCTCGCCTCGGTCAGCGCGAAGCGGAGAGCTGGATTAGCTCGGTAAGAACATCACGAGTGGCCGATGGGTCGCGGGTTAAGGACGTCTCACTGGCGGGGCGGGCCTTCTCACGGCCCATGGTTCAGGGTGAGTCCGGACGGTCCTCGGTGCGCCGAGGTCCCAGTCGCGAGAGGCCGACCCGCCCCGCGACCCCGGAGGGAGGCCACAGTGAACGCTACGACGATGGCTGACGCCAGACCGCTGAGGCAGAGGCTACTGGGGGTGCTGATCGCACCCGCGCTCGTGCTCGGGCTCGCCGCCTGCGACACGAACCGTGGCGGCTTCAGCGCCGAGGACGCCGCTGCCATAAGGGACCAGATAGAGCAGGTCGCCGACCGCCTCGACGCCGTGGAGCAGCGGCTCATGGACCTGAGCGCCGAGGGCGAGGCCGGCGAGCCGGCCCAGCTCATCAGCGAGGTGCGCGAGGTCCGCGACGACGTGGGCGAAGCGCGCAACATGCTGACGGAGGTCAGCCAGCAGCTCGCCGACGAGCAGGCCGAGGAGGCCGTCGAGCCTGGCATCGACGACCCGCTGGCCCCGCCCGCCAACGACCCGCTGGCTCCGCCGGCGAACGACCCGCTCGCCCCGCCGGCCAACGACCCGCTCGCGCCTGACGGCGGTCTCGGCGCCCCCGACATCGGGGACGACGTGAACCAGCTCGGTGAGGACGCGCAGCAGGGCCTGGACGACCTGCAGGAGGGCGCGGACGACGCCCTGGACGACCTGAACGACCCGACGCCGTTGGACGACCCGCTGGTCCCCAACGCCCCCGACCTCTGAACTGAGGTGGGAACGGCGCCGCGCTGACGGTGCCACCGACGCCTGCCCCGGCCGCAGCCTGCGGCCGGGGCGGCATGTATACTCTGCCGGAACATGGACCTGACTACCCCTCTGGGGTACGCCGAAGGCCTATGAGCGATTGGCTCCTGTTCGGCCTCGGCCTTCTGCTCACCGCCGGTACCGGCATCTTCGTCGCATCCGAGTTCGCCCTGGTCAACCTCGACAGGGCCGTGCTGCAGGCCAGGCACGACCGGGGCGAGAAGGGCCTGGCAGCGCTGATCGCGGCGCTGCGCCACACGTCCACGCACCTCTCCAGCGCGCAGCTGGGCATCACCCTCACCACGCTGCTGACCGGCTACACGATGGAGCCGGCCGTGTCGCGGCTCCTCTCCGGGCCGCTCGTGGCCACGGGGCTGCCGGGCGACGTGGTGCGCCCCGTGGCCACCGTGGTGGCCGTGGCGCTCGCCACCCTGCTCTCGATGATCTTCGGCGAGCTGGTCCCCAAGAACCTGGCCCTGGCGCTGCCGGAGCTGACCGGGCGGCTGGTGGCCCCGCTGCAGATCGCCTTCACCACGGTCTTCGGGCCGTTCGTGCGGCTGCTCAACGGCTTCAGCAACATGCTGGTGAGGGCCTTCGGCGTCGAGCCGCAGGAGGAGCTGTCGTCGGCGCGCACGGTGGAGGAGCTCGCCAGCCTGGTGCGCCACTCGGCCAGCGAGGGGAGCCTCGACCCGCGCGCGGCCACGTTGCTGACGCGGACCCTCGACTTCGCCGAGTTCACCGCCGGCGACGTCATGACGCCCCGTACGCGCATGAACACGCTGCCGGCCACCGCCACGGCCGCCGACGTCGTCGCCCTGGCGCGCGACACCGGCCACTCGCGCTTCCCGATCACCGGCACGGGCATCGACGACGTCGTGGGCGTGGTGCACGTGAAGGGCGCGCTGGCCGTGCCCCGCGAGGAGCGCGACCTGACGCCGGTTACGGCCTTCATGCGGCAGGCCAGCTTCGTGCCCGACACGCAGACGGTAGACGTGCTGCTCGGTCACCTCAGGGGCGGCGGCCAGCTGGCCGTGGTGCTCGACGAGTACGGCGGCACGGCCGGCGTGGTGACGCTCGAGGACCTCGTCGAGGAGCTCGTCGGCGAGGTCGCCGACGAGCACGACAGGCGCGAGGCCGTCGTGCGGCAGTGGCCGGACGACTCCTGGACGCTTCCCGGCATGCTGCGCCTGGACGAGGTCGAGGAGCGCGTGGGTCTGCACGTGCCGGAGGACGAGGACTACGACACGATCGGCGGTTACGTCATGGCCGAGTTGGGGAAGGTCCCTCAGCGCGGCGACGTCGTCGAGGTGGCCGGCGGGCGGCTGATCGTGACCCGCATGGACGGGCTGCGCGTCGACAGGCTGCGCTTCGTGCCCGCGGCGCCGGAGCCCGAGGACGGTAGCGGCCGGTGAGCGACTGGTGGGGCATAGTCTGGCTCGTCGTCCTGTTGGCGGCGAACGCCTTCTTCGTGGCGGCCGAGTTCGCGGTGCTGGCGGCCAGGCGCGCTCAGGTGGAGCCGCTGGCCGAGGCCGGCAACCCCGCTGCGAAGGTCGCCTTGTGGGCGATGGAGCACGCCTCGCTCATGCTGGCCTGCTCCCAGCTCGGCATCACCGTCTGCTCGCTGCTGATACTCAACCTCTCCGAGCCGTCCATCCACCACCTGCTCCAGGGACCGCTGCAGACGTTGGGCCTGAGCGAGTCGCTCACCTCGGGCGTCTCGTTCGCCGTCGCGCTGCTGCTCGTCTCGTTCCTCCACGTCACGATCGGCGAGATGGTGCCGAAGAACATCGCGTTCTCCCGCCCCGGACCCTCGGTGCTGATGCTAGGGCCGGCGCTGGTGGGCGTGGCGCGCTTCGTGCGGCCGGTCATCGGGGCGCTCGACCGGACCGCGAACTGGTTCCTCAGGCGCGTGGGCGTGGAGCCGCGCGGCGAGGCGACGTCAGCGTTCACGCTCGACCAGGTGGCGACGATCGTGGCCGAGTCCGAGCGCGCGGGGCTGTTCAGGGACGTGAGCGGCACGGTCACGAAGGCGTTCGAGTTCACCGCGAAGTGCGCCCGCGACCTGGCCGTGCCCCTGCGCTCGCTGGTGACGCTGCCGCGCCGCGTCACGCCGCGCCAGGTCGAGGAGGCGGTGGCCAGGCACGGCCACTCCCGCTACGTGCTCGTGGACGAGGGCGGGGCGATGGTGGGCTACGTCCACTTCAAGGACGTCATCGCTCTCACCGGCGCGGCCGTCGACAGGCCGCTGCCGGAGCGCAACGTCAGGCGCCTGGCCACCGTCCCCGAGGACGCCGAGGCCGAGGCCGTGCTCTCCGACATGCGCAGCTCGGGCTCGCACCTGGCCGTGGTGAGGAGCGCCTCGGGCGAGGAGCTGGGCGTGCTGTTCCTCGAGGACATCGTCGAGGAGCTGATCGGCGAGGTGCACGACGTGGCGAGCCGCCGCGCCGCCGAGGCCGAGCGCCAGCAGGCCTGAGCGAGCAGGTAGCGGACCCGGACGCGGAGGGACGCCCGGGCCCCGGCCCGGAGCGCGACGAAGCCCGGCTGCGAGCCATGCGCTGGCCGCCGCTGGCGGCCGGGTGTAGGCTGCCGCCGTGAAGACCGACGCCGGCGCCCTCCCGGCGGCCCCGCCCGCCCCCTACGACGAGCAGCTCAGGCGCGTCCAGGCGCGCCGCATCACCGGCGCGCTCCTGGTGAGCCAGAGCCTGGGCTCGGCCGGCACAGTGGCGGCCGCCACGGTGGCGTCGATAGTGGGCGCCGAGCTGTCCGGCGTGCTGGCGCTCTCGGGGCTCCCCTCGGCGGTGAACCAGGTGGGCATAGCGCTGGGCTCGCTCGCGTTCAGCCGCCTGTCGGACGTCCTGGGTAGGCGCAAGGCGCTCACCGCGGGCCTGCTCACCGGCGCGGCCGGGGCGGCGCTCGCGATGGTCGGGGTCGCGGCGGGCAGCTTCCTCCTCGTGCTGCTCGGCCTGCTCGTCTCCGGGTCGGGCAACGCCTCCGTGCAGATCGGCCGCTTCGTCGCGGCCGAGGTCACGCCCCGGGCCCAGCGCGCCCGCGCGATCGCGACGGTGGTGCTGGGCGGCACCGTGGGCAGCGTGCTCGGGCCGGCACTGGTGGCGCCCACGGGCAGGCTGATGCAGTCGCTGGGCTTCAGCGAGATCGCCGGCCCGTACATCGCCACGGCCGCCGGGTTCCTCCTCACCGCGGGCCTGCTGTTCACCTTCCTGCGCCCCGAGCCGCGCGAGATCGGCGCGGTCCTGGGGGCCTTCGAGCGCGGGGACGTAGAGGAGGCCCCGCCGCGCACGGTGCGGGGGATGCTGGGCGACGCGAACGTGCGCGCGGCCGTCACCTGCATCGTCACCGCGCACATGGTGATGGTGGGCCTGATGCAGATGACGTCGCTGCACATGCACGGCCACGACCACTCGTTGGCCAGCATCTCGCTGGTCTTCTCGAGCCACACGATGGGCATGTTCGCGTTCTCGGTCGTCTCCGGCTGGCTCTCGGACCGGTGGGGCCGGAAGCCCGTGGCGACGCTCGGCGCCGTGATCCTGCTGGCGTCGTGCGCCTTGGCGCCGCTCTCCCCGAACGTGCTGCCCATCGCCTTCGCGCTCTTCCTGCTCGGCCTGGGTTGGAACCTCTGCTACGTCGCCGGCTCCGCGCTGCTCTCGGACGCTCTCACCACGGCGGAGAAGGGGCGCATGCAGGGCTTCAACGACCTGGTGATGGGCGGGGCGGCGGCGTCGGCGGTGATGGTCGGCGGCCTGGTGCTGGGCGGCGCCGGCTACACGGCCATGGCGACGCTGGGGTTCGTGGCCTGCCTGCCGCTCCTGTTCCTCGTCGCCCGCCTGCCCGGCCAGCGCGTCAGCCTCGCCGCCGGCGCGGCGGACGACTAGCGCGGGCGGCCCGGGACCCGCGTCCGACGCCGCGACCGCGCGCCGACCCCACCGTGCCCTACGCGCCAAGGGCGCCGTCCTCGCGCCGCGCCTAGTCGGCCTGCGCCGAGGCGGTCCCCGCCGGCTTCGAGCCGAGGGCCGCCTCGACCGCGCCCTCCAGGGACAGCTCCGCGCCACGGCGCAGCTCGGCCTCGAAGGCGGCGCCGAGGCGGTCCCTCAAGCCCTCCGACAGCGTCACGAGCTGCTCCACGGACTCGAGCGGCGGCAGCTCGTGGGCCTCGCGCAGGGCCCGCACGCCGCCCAGCAGCCTGGCGCTCTCGCGGTGACGCCCCTGATGGTGCCTCACGACGGCCAGGTCGCCGAGAGCCCCTGCCACCTCGTTGACGTCGCCGACCCGCACGGCCAGCTCCAGCGCTCGCTCGTAGGCGTCCGACGAGGCTTCGAGGTCGCCGCGGCGGAAGTGGACGTTCCCGAGCCCCCGCATCGTCTCGGCCTCGCCCGCGACGTCGCCGATCTCCCGCTGCAGGCGGAGCCGCTCCTCGAAGTGCGCCCTCGCCTCCTCGACCCTGCCCCTGTTCGCCGCGAGCAGGGCCAGGTTGTTGAGCGCGAACGCCAGCGACCAGCGGTCGCCTCCCTCCCGGAAGGCGGCTATGGCCTCGCCCAGGTACACCTCCACCGCGTCGAGGTCGCCTTCCACCCCGGCGATGCTGGCCAGGTTGTAGAGGGAGCGCGCCTGCCCGAGCCGGTCCGACGTCTGGCGCCTGGTCCGCAGGGCCTCGGTGTGGTGGCGCCTGGCGGCCTCCAGGTCGCGCTGGTAGAAAGCCATCACGCCGGCTCCCGACAGCGCCTTGGCGCGCTCCGTCTCCATCCCCTCCTCGGGGGCGACCTCCACGGCGGCCTCGCACCACCGGCGGCCCTCCGCGAAGCGGCCGCGGCGGAGCCAGAACTGCCACAGCGCCCCGCTGGCCGACAGCGCCAGCCGCGCCGCTTCGCCGTCGCCCCGGGCAGCGGCCTCCAGCAACGTCGACAGCGCCAGGCGCAGGTTGCCGAGGTCCTCGTCCAGGCGCTCCAGCCAGGCCGCCTGCTCCCCGCCCTTCAGCGGTTCCTCGGCGCTGCACGCCCAGCGCGCGTGATGCTCGGCGTGGGCCCTGAGGGTCTCCCGGTGACGGTCGGGGTCGGCCTCGAGGAGCTCGCGGGCGTGGTCCCTGACGAGCGGGTGCGCGTCGTACCGGCCGGGGGCCTGCTCCCGCAGGAGGGCCTTGGCCGTCAACGAGCCCAGCGTCGCGAGCGTGGCGCCGGCCACCTCGGCGGCGGCGGCGCGCGTGAAGCCGCCCCGGAACACGGCTAGACGCACGAGCACGCGGTCCTCGGCCCCGGACAGCAGGCTCCAGGAGTGCTCGATCGTCGCCCGCAGGCTGCCGTGGCGGGGCGCGGTGTCCCGCTTCGTGCTCGTGAGCGAGCGCGGCTCCCGCGCCAGCGCCTCCGCGACGTCCTCGAGCCGTGAGCGGGTCAGAGCGCCCGCCGCCAGCTCGATGCCGAGCGGGAGGCCGTGGACCGCCTCGCAGACCGCCACGACGCGCCTCACGTTCGAGGCGTCGACCTCGAACGCCACGTCGGCCCGCTTCGCCAGCGTGCGGAACAGGCGGACGGCGTCGCTGGCCTCCGGGTCCGGCGAGCCGGGTCCCGGCAGCGACAGGGCCTCGAGCCGGAAGACCTGCTCGCCCGTGAGGTCGAGCGGCCGACGCGACGTGACCAGTACGGCGAGGCCGGGGTGCCGGCGCAGCAGCGGCGGGAGCTCGGTGGCCGCCTCGATGACGTGCTCGAAGTCGTCGAGCACGAGCAGCACCCGCCGGCCGTCGAAGGCCGCGTCGAGCCGCTCGCGCGCACCGGCCCCTTCGGGTGCACCGACAGCGGCGGCCACGGCGTCGAGCACCAGGCGATGGTCCGTGAGGGGACCGAGCTCCACGAGGTGGACGCCGTCCTCGAAGGTGGCGTCACGGGCCGCCGCGGCGGCGACCTCGAGCGCCAGGCGCGACTTGCCGACGCCCCCGACGCCGACTATCGAGACGAGGCGGGTGCCGGTGGCCAGCAGGTTGCCGAGGGTGACGACCTCGAGGTCGCGGCCCACCAACGGGGTGAGCGGCGCCGGGAGGGTCGTCGACACCGTCGTCCTGGCGGGGCCCGTGAGCGCCGCCCGGGCGGCTTCGGTGTCGTCGTCCAGGACGACGCCCAGCTCGCGGCCCAGCGCCGCCGTCTCCGCCGCGCGGTCGTGGTGCCCTGCCACGAGCAGCCGGTGGAGGCGCAGCAGCAGGTCCGGTTCGACGTCGGCCGTGTAAGCGTGCGCCCGCGCCGCCAGTCGGCCGGCCTCGGCGAAGGCGCCGCCTGCGGCCAGCCTCTCGGCCTCCTCGACCGACCTCAGCTGCACCCGGTGCGCCAGGTGCTGGCGCGTCGCGTAGACCCAGTCCTCCAGCTCGGCGCTCATCTCCTTGAGGTAGAAGCCCGCGAGGAACGGGCCTTCGTAGAGAGCTGCCGCTCGCGCGGCCTCGCCGCGGTCCAGCGCCTTCAGCAGCTCCACCGCGTCGCAGGTGGCGCGCGTGGTGAGCGTGGGGGCGTTGGCCACCATGGGCCCGTCGACCAGGCACCCGGGGGCGGCCGACCTGACCTGCGCCAAGGCGACGCGGAGGCTGTTCAGCGGTCGGCTGGCCTCGGGCCAGAAGAGCTCGGCGAGGTGATGCCTGTCCTTCGCGCCCTCGACCGCCAGGTAGGCGAGCAGCAGTAGCGGCTTCGGTCGCTCGAGCCGCGCGCCGCCCTCGCCGACGAGCTCGAGCCCGCCGAGAGTCTTGAGGTGCACGGGCGGAGTATAGGGCGCGGTGCACGGGCGCCCCGCCCGCTGTGTGGTAGGGATATGCGCAGATGCCTACCATCAGGGCCACGGTCGGCCAGGCCGTGGTCAGGTTCCTGGCCGCCCAGTACAGCGAGCGCGACGGCGCTAGGCGCCGCCTCGTGCCCGGCGTGTGGGCGATCTTCGGGCACGGCAACGTCGCCGGGCTCGGGCAGGCCCTCGAGGAGCTCGGCGACGAGCTCGACCTGCCCACCTACAGGCCGCAGAACGAGCAGGCCATGGTGCACGTGGCGGCGGCGTACGCCAAGCACGTGAACCGTCTGGCCACCTTCGCCTGCACCGCCTCCATAGGACCCGGGAGCGCGAACATGCTCACGGCCGCCGCCGGCGCCACGATCAACCGTCTGCCGGTGCTGCTGTTCCCGTCGGACATCTTCGCCTCGCGGCGCCCCGACCCCGTGCTGCAGCAGCTGGAGCACCCGGTCGAGCACGACGTCACCGTGAACGACGCCCTCCGGCCGGTGTCGCGCTTCTTCGCCCGCGTCGACAGGCCCGAGCAGCTCCTCTCGGTGCTGCCCGCCGCGATGCGCGTGCTGACGGACCCCGTCGAGACGGGCGCCGTGACGGTCTCGTTGCCGGAGGACGTCCAGACCGAGGCCTTCGACTGGCCCGAGGAGCTGTTCGCCGAGCGCGTGTGGCGAGTGCCGCGCCCGGTGCCCGAGCCCGAGGCCGTCGCGGCGGCCGCGCGCCTGCTCCGGGCGGCGGAGCGCCCGCTGATCGTCGCCGGTGGCGGGGCCATCTACTCAGAGGCCACGCCCGAGCTGGCGGCGTTCGCGGCGCGCCACCGCGTGCCCGTGGTGGAGACGCAGGCGGGCAAGGGCGCCGTACCCTGGGACCACGAGTGGAACGCCGGCCCGGTGGGGGCCAACGGCAGCAGCGCCGCGAACGAGCTGGCGGCGGAGGCGGACGTCGTCCTGGCCGTGGGCACGCGCCTCACCGACTTCACCACCGCCTCGATGACCGCCTTCCGCCGCCCCGGCGTGCGCTTCGTGGGCCTGAACGTGGCGCCCATGGACGCGCACAAGCTGGGCGCGCTGCCGCTCGTCGCGGACGCCAAGCGCGGCCTGACGGCGCTCTCCGAGGCGCTGGGCGCCTGGCACGCCCCCGAGCTCTACGCCGTCGAGGTGACGAGCCTCAAGGACGCCTGGCACGGCGAGGTGGACAGGCTGCGCCGCCGCGGCCCGCCCGCCCCTGCGCCCGAAGGGGGCGAGGGCCCCGGTCAGGACGCTCCCTACGCGATGGTCTCGCAGGCCGAGGTCATCGGGATCGTGAACGAGGTCTTCGGCGGGCACGCCACGGCCATCAACGCCGCCGGCAGCATGCCCGGCGACCTGCTCAAGCTGTGGCGGCCCGAGGACCCGAAGGCCTACCACGTCGAGTACGGCTTCTCCTGCATGGGCTACGAGGTGCCCGCCGGCATAGGCGTGAAGCTCGCCGAGCCGGAGCGGGAGGTCGTGGTGTTCATCGGCGACGGCTCCTACCTGATGGCGAACTCCGAGATCGTCACGGCCGTGGCCGAGGGGCTGAGCTTCACCGTCGTGCTCGTCGACAACCACGGCTTCCAGTCGATCCACGGGCTGCAGCGGTCGGTGGGCTCGCCGTCGTTCGGCAACGAGCTGAGGGCCCGCGACCCGCGGACCGGTCGCCTCGACGGACCCGTGCTCGACGTCGACTACGCCTCACACGCCCGCGCCATGGGGGCGCACGCCGTGGAGGCGCACTCGGCGGCGGACCTCAGGTCGGCCCTCGAGGCCGCCCGCGGCGCCGAGGGCGTGACGGTGGTGGTCGTGCGCGTCCATCCCGAGCGGAGGGTCGGCTCGTACGGCTCGTGGTGGGACGTGCCCGTGGCCGAGGTGTCCGGCCGGCCCGGCGTGCGCGCGGCCCGCGAGGCCTACGAGGCGGCGCTCGGGAACGCGGTCGAGCACCGCGTCCCGGCCGCGACGGAGGAAGAGGCTTGAGCCCCTCCGGAACGGAGGCGTTGGGCGTCGCGGTGGTGGGGGCCGGGCGCATCGGCGCCCTGCACGCCCGGCACCTCCTGGGCGCCGTCGAGGGCGCGCGGCTGGTGACGGTAGTAGACCCCGACGTCGCCGCGGCCCAGAGGGCGGCGGGCGGCGCGGCGGCGGTGGCGGCCGAGCTGGAGGAGGCGCTGGCCGACCCGCGCGTGGACGCCGTGGTCATCGCCTCGCCCACCGACAGGCACGTGGAGCAGCTCCACGCCGTGGCCGCCGCCGGCAAGCCGGTCTTCTGCGAGAAGCCCGTGGCGCGCACGCTGGTCGCCACCCAGGCGGCGCTGCGCGCCGTCCAGGGCGCCGGCGTGCCGTTCCAGATCGGCTTCAACAGGCGCTTCGACCCCGCCTACGCCGAGGTGGCGCGCGCCGTGAGGGCCGGCGAGGTCGGCAGGGTGGAGCTGTTCCGCAGCCAGTCCACCGACCCCGCCCCGCCGCCGGAGGAGTACGTGGCGGTGTCGGGCGGCTTCTTCCGGGACTCGGTGATCCACGACCTGGACACGGCCCGGTTCGTGGCCGGCGAGGTCACGCACGTGACGGCGCTGGGCCGCGTCCTGGTGGACGAGCGCTTCTCGCGCCAGCGCGACGTGGACACCAGCGTGGTGACCCTCGAGTTCGAGTCCGGTGCCCTGGGCGTGGTGATGAACTCCCGGCGCGCCGTCTACGGCCACGACCTGCGCGTGGAGGTGCACGGCGCGGAGGGGCGCCTGGTGGCCGAGGACGAGCGCGCCACGAAGGTGTGGCGCTACGACGCGCGCGGCATGCACGGCGACTTCCAGAGCCACTTCCTGGTGCGCTTCAGGGAGGCCTACCGGCGCGAGCTGGAGGCGTTCGTGGCCGCCCTCAGGGAGGGCAGGGAGCCCGAGCCGGGGCCGCGCGACGCCGTGGAGTCGTTGCGCCTGGCCGAGGCCGCTCAGCTCAGCCTGGACGAGGGCCGCCGCGTGGCCGTCAGCGAGGTCGGGGCGGCCGCCGCGGCGGGGAGGGCCGCGCCGTGAGGGCGGGCGCCGCCGGGACGGGCCGCCCCCCGCCGGCCGAGGGGAGGAGGGCTCCGTGGACCTGGCGGTGACCGGCATCCGCGTGGCGAACGCCCCCTGCTCGTGGGGCACGATCGAGGGCTTCGGCGACAAGGTGCCGTGGCACCGGATGCTCGACGAGCTCACCGAGGCGGGCTACGTGGGCACCGAGCTGGGCGACCTGGGCTACATGCCCACCGACCCCGAGGTGCTGAGGGCGGAGCTCGACCGGCGCGGCCTCGTGATGCTGGGCGGCTTCGAAGGCGTGCCGCTACGCCGGCCCGGGGTGGTGGCCGAGCGGCGGGAACGCCTCCTCGCGGTGGCTCGCCACCTGGCTGCGCTCGCCGACGAGAGGCGCGCCGGCCGTGCTCCGTACTTCATCCTCGCGGACGAGACACGGGGCGACCCGGTGAGGACGGCCAAAGCCGGGCGCATCTCGGCAGGAGACGCGCTGCCGCCCGAGGAGTTCGCCGTCTTCGTGCGCAACGCCCAGGAGATCGCGCGCCTGGTGGCGGGCGAGACGGGCCTCAAGACCCTCTACCACCACCACTGCGCGGCGTTCGTGGAGACCCCCGACGAGATCGCGCGCTTCCTCGACGCCACCGAGCCGGGGGTCGTCGACCTGGTGTTCGACACCGGCCACTACACCTACGGCTGCGGCGTCCCGGACGAGCCGACCGAGCCGCCCGGCCGCGGCCGGCTGGCCCTGGAAGGGCTGAAGCGCTTCTGGGACCGCGTGCTGTACGTGCACCTGAAGGACTGTCACCCCGGCGTGGCGGCGCGCTGCCGCGCCGAGGGGCTCGACTACGCGCAGGCGATCGCCGCCGGCGTCTTCTGCGAGCTCGGCCAGGGCAGCGTGGACCTGCGCGGCATCGTGGCCTTCCTGCGCGAGCAGGGCTACGCCGACTGGGTGACGGTGGAGCAGGACGTGATCCCCGGCCTGGGCACGCCGAAGGAGAGCGCCCAGCGCAACCGCGAGGCGCTGCGGAGGCTGGGGCTGTGAGCGCTCCCGCCGACGCGACCGGACCCACCGGGGCGGAGCTCGCCAGGCGGCGCCACGTCGCGCCGCGCGCTCCGGGCAGCGGCGGCGACGTGGTCGTGACGCCGGAGTCCGCGGGCTGGCGGCACCTGTGGTTCGAGGTGCGCTCGCTCCAGCCCGGGCAGCGGTTCGAGCACGTCGACGAGGCGAAGGAGACGTGCGTCGTCGTCCTCTCCGGGTCGGGCGTCCTCGAGCTGGCCGGCGAGGAGAAGCCGTTCCAAGGCCGGGCGAGCCCGTTCGCCGCTCTGCCGCACGCCCTCTACGCGCCGCCCCGCACCCGTTTCGGCGTGTTCGCCCGGACGGCGGTGCAGCTGGGCATCGGCAGCGCCGCCGCCGAGGGGCTCCTGACGCCGCGGTTCGTGGCTCCCGCCGACGTGAAGGTCGAGATGCGCGGGGGGCACAACGTGACGAGGCAGATCACGCACGTGCTCGACCCCGGCGACGCCGAGCGCCTGCTGTGCGTGGAGGTGTACACCCCGTCGGGGAACTGGTCGAGCTACCCGCCGCACCGCCACGACGAGCACGTGCCGGGCGTGGAGGTCGACCTCGACGAGGTCTACCACCACCGCATCGCGCCGCCGGGCGGGTTCGCGCTGCAGCGCCTCTACGACGACGCGCGCGAGCTGGACGACGTGGTCGTGGTGAGGGACGGCGACACGGTGCTGGTGCGGCGCGGCTACCACCCCGTGGTCATGGCGCCCGGCTACGACGGCTACTACCTGAACTTCCTCGCGGGCGACGAGCCGAGCTGGGTGGCGCGCGACGAGCCGGAGCTGGCCTGGGTGCGCGGCAGCTGGGAGGGCCGGGAGGACCGCATGCGGCTGCCGCTGGCCGCGCCGCCCGCGGAGGAGCGTTGACCAGCGCCGGGGGCGGCGAGCCCCGCTTCGACCTCCTGGCGATGGGCCGCTCCTCCATCGACCTGTACGCGAACGACATCGGCGCCGCGTTCTCCGACATCACCTCGTTCGCGGCCTACGTTGGGGGCAGCCCGCTGAACATCGCGGTCGGGGCGCAGCGCCTGGGCCTGCGCACGGCGCTCCTCACGGCGGTGGGCGACGACAAGGTGGGCGAGTTCATCCTCGCCTTCCTGCGGCGGGAGGGCGTGGACACCTCGTCCGTGCCCGTGAAGCGCGGGAAGCGCAGCAGCGCCGTCGTGCTGGGCATCGAACCGCCCGACCGGTTCCCGCTCGTCTACTACCGCGACAACGCCGCCGATTTCGCGCTCGACGTCGACGACGTGCTGGCCGCTCCCGTGGCCGGTTCCGCGGCCCTGGAGGTGTCGGGCACCGGGCTCGCCGTCGAGCCGTCGCGCAGCGCGACGTTCCTCGCCGCCGAGCTGGCGCGCGCGGCCGGCCGCACCGTCTACCTGGACCTCGACTTCCGGGCCGACCAGTGGCACGACCTGCGCGCCTACGGCGTCACGGTGCGGGCCCTGCTGCCGCTCGTGGACGTGGTCGTCGGCACCGAGGAGGAGTTCAGGGCGGCGGCGCTGGAGTCCCAGGCCGACGTGACGATCGCCCACCAGCAGGTCTCGGCGCCGGAGGTGAGGGGCGACCTGGCCAGGGCGCTGGCACGGCTGCGCGAGCGCGCGCCGGCCGCCACGCTGGTGGTGAAGCGGGGCGCCCGCGGCGCGACCGTGCACCCCGCCGACGGTGACGAGGTGGCGGCGCCCGGGTTCCCCGTGGAGGTCGTGAACGTCCTCGGCGCCGGCGACGCCTTCGCGGCCGGCCTCATCTACGGCCGTGCCCGCGGCTGGGGCTGGCGCGAGAGCGCGCGGCTGGGCAACGCCTGCGGCGCCATCGTCGTCACCCGGCACGGCTGCGCCAACTTCATGGCCACGCTGGACGAGGCGCTGGCGCTGGCCGACGCCCACGGCGGACTGTGAAGGCCTGGCCAAGGCCGCGGTGACGGCGGCGTTTGACACGTCCACGAGGGCGCTGGTACCGTTCGGCCACATCTGAAGCGGTTCGGGCGCCGTGACGGGCGCGCTCCCAGCGGGGCGCGTGCGCGCGCGTCAGAAGGAGTAGACATGAAGCGACTGGTGCTGGTCCTCGCCGCCGTCCTGGCCCTGTGCGGCACCGCCGCCGCGCAGCGCGTGAACGTGCTGTGCTCGCCCGACCTCGCCTGGTGCGAGGCCCTCGGCCCGGCCTTCAAGGAGGCCACGGGCATCGACCTCGAGTTCATCCGCCTGTCGTCGCAGGACGCGTTGGCGCGCATCCGCGCCGAGGCCGCGAACCCCGTGTTCGACGTCTGGTTCGGCGGCACCGGCGACCCGCACCTCGTGGCCGCCACCGAGGGGCTGACCGAGTTCTACCAGCCGAGCGTCTGGGACCAGCTGAACCCCGACCTCATCGCCCAGGTGGGCGGCACGTACATCCCCCTCTACGCCGGCGCCATCGGCTTCGTGGTGAACGAGAGCGCCCTGGGCGGCGCCCCGCTGCCGCAGAGCTGGGAGGACCTCACCGACCCGGCGTACAAGGGCCTCATCGCCATGCCCGACCCGAACAGCTCCGGCACGGCGTACACGATCATCGCCACCCTGGTGCAGATCTTCGGCGAGGAGCGCGCCTTCGAGATCCTCGCGGGCATCCACTCCAACATCGCGCAGTACACGACCTCCGGCGCGGCCCCCGGCCAGCTGGCCGGCCGCGGCGAGGTCGCCATCGCGGTCCAGTTCATGCACGACGGCGTGAAGTTCGCCCTGCAGGGCTTCCCCCTGACCGTGTACGCGCCCTCCGAGGGCACCGGCTACGAGATCGGGGGCCTGAGCCTCATCGCCAACGCGCCCAACCGCGACGCGGCCATCCAGTTCATCGAGTGGGCGCTCACCCCCGAGGCCCAGGTGATCGCGGCGCAGCGCGGCGAGTCGTTCCAGCTCCCCTCGAACGTGAACACGCCCGTGCCCGAGGCGTCGCCGAACCTCGACGAGGTCAACCTCATCGACTACGACTTCGAACACTTCGGCTCCCCTGAGGTCCGTGACGCTCTCGTCGGCCGCTGGACGAACGAGATCTTCCCGCTGCCTCGCTGAGGCGGCCGTGGGCGCGGCCGGACACCCGCACAGGGCCCGGCCGCGCCCTGCCGTGAGCCCGCGCTCCTCCCAGGGCACGGGCTCCGGGCCGTTCGCGCGTAGACGACCCGCGGAGCGCGCCACGTGAGCGCCGCCGCACCAGTGGCCGCCCGCCGCGTCGGCGCGCCCCGCTTCAGCGCGGCGCTGCTGCCGGCCCTGCTGGCGCTGGCCGGCCTGTTCGCCCTCCCGCTGGGCAGGCCCGGTCGGGCGCTCCTCACCGTCGACCCCAGCCTCTACGCCACCGCCATCGGCGGCCCGTTGGTGTGGGCCGTGCTCGTGGCGATGGCCGCCACGGCGGTCGTCTGCCTCCTGCCCATGCGCACGGCGCAGCGGGGCGACGCCGTGCTCGTCGTCGGCGGCTTGGCGCTGGCTGGCCTCCTCGCCTGGCTCGTGGGCACCGGCACGCCGTTCGGCACCGGCGCCCTGGTGGCGCTGGCCGGCCTCGTCCTCGCGCTGGGGGCCGGGCTGAGCGAGTCGGGGCGGGTGCAAAGCGACCCGTTCGTGGCGTCGAGCATCCTCTTCGTCGTCGCGTTCGTGCTGCTGTTCATCGTCTACCCGCTCTTCACGGTGCTGAAGGGCGCGGTGTGGGCGAACGGCCGCTTCGACCTGACCACGTTCGTCGCCACGCTCAGGCACCCGCTCTTCTTCGTGCTCGAGAACCCCGCCACGGCGGTGAGCGAGGCGGCGCTGGCGCTGCGCTGGGGCGCAGGGGGGGCCGTGGTGGGGCTGGCCACGGCGCTGTTCACCCGGGCGCGGCCGGCCCGGGCGGTCCTGTTGACCGTGGGGTTGGCGGCGGTCGGCTTCGTTCTAGGTGTGCTGGTATACGGCAGCGGCGCGCTGGTCACGAGCCTGGCGGTCGTGCTGATCGTGGCGCCGCTGTGCACGCTCCTCGGCCTGGCGTTCGCGCTCCTGGGACAGCGGGCCAGCTCCGGCCTGGTGCGGCGCTCGCTGGGCGTCATTAGCGTGCTGCCCATCATCACGCCGCCCTTCATCCTCGCCTTCGCCATGGTCTTCCTGCTGGGGCGGCGGGGCCTCGTCACCTACAACCTGCTCGGCCTCAACTCGAGCTGGATCTACGGGATCCCCGGCGTGGCCATCGCCCAGGTGCTGGCGTTCACGCCCGTGGCCTACCTGCTGTTGCGCGGCGCCATCGGCTCACTCAACCCCGCCCTCGAGGAGGCGGCGCAGACGCTGGGCGCGCGGCCGGGCGTGACCCTGAGGACCATCACGTGGCCGCTCCTGCGCCCCGCGCTGGCGGCCTCGTTCCTGCTGTCGATGATCGAGTCGCTCGCCGACTTCGGCAACCCCGTCGTGCTGGGCGGCAACAGGCGCTTCCTGGCAAAAGAGGTCTACCTGTCGCTCACGGGGCGCTTCAACCCGCGCGAGGCGGCGGTGTACGGCGTGGCGCTGCTGGCGCTGGTCCTGCTGGCGTTCTTCGTGCAGCGCTGGTGGCTGGGCGGCTCGTCGTTCATCACCGTCACGGGCAAGCCCGCGAGCGGCGCGCTGGCGCGGCTGCCGCGCGCGTTGGAGGCGGTGCTGGTGGGGCTGCTGGCGCTGTGGGCGGTGTTCGTGGCGGCGCTCTACGCCTCGATCGTCCTGGGCTCGTTCACACGGCTCTGGGGCGTGAACTACACGCTCACCACGCAGCACTACCGGGACTTCATGAACGCCGGCTGGCCGGTCTTCCTCTACACGCTGCGCGTGGCGGCGATAAGCGCCGTGCCGGCCATGCTCCTCGGCCTGCTGGTGGCGTTCCTCGTGGCGCGGCAGAGCTTCTTCGGCAGGCGCTTCATAGAGTTCGGCTCCCTGCTGTCGTTCGCCACGCCCGGGACGGTGATGGGCGTCGCCTACATCTTCGCGTTCAACACCGGCCCGTGGCTGCTGACCTCCACGGCCACGATCATCGTCCTGGCGCTGGTGTTCCGGAACATGCCCGTGGCCATCCGCTCGGCGGTGGCGGGCCTCTCGCAGGTGGACCCGAGCCTCGAGGAGGCCTCGACCATGTTGCGGGCGCGGTCGTGGACGACGCTCCGCCGCGTGTTGTTCCCGCTGCTCGTGAACGTGGTCGTGACCGGCCTGGTGTACGCCTTCGTGCGCGCCGTGACGGCGATCAGCCAGGTCATCTTCCTGGTGAGCCCCGGGAACCAGCACGCCACCGTGCTGCTCCTGGGCTGGGTCGAGCAGGGCCAGCTCGGGCGCGCCGCCGCGATGGGCACGGTGCTGATCTTCTCGATGCTGTTCGCGATCCTCCTGGTCCTGGCGCTGTCGCGCCGGTTAGGCTCTCGCATGGTGGAGGTCACCGTATGAAGGTCCCCGCAGGCCGCGCCTGGGCGCCCGCGGCGTGCACGGGCGCGCGCGTTCCGCACCCCTGTAGGCGCCACCGCGAGGTGGCCCCGTGAGCGCGGTCGCCCCGGCCACCCGCTCCGCCGCGCCGGGGCGCGGCTCGGCGAGCGTGAGCCTGCGCGGGCTGGTCAAGCGCTTCGGGCGCGACGTCGTGGCCGTCGACAGCGTGGACCTCGACGTGGAGCGCGGCGAGCTCGTCACCCTCTTGGGGCCGTCAGGCTGCGGCAAGACGACGATCCTGCGGATGATCGCGGGGCTGGAGCGTCCCACCGAGGGGCGGATCCTCCTCGACGACGACGACGTCACGCGCCTGCCCGCCTACCTGCGCGACGTCACGATGGTCTTCCAGAGCTACGCGCTCTTCCCCCACATGAGCGTGTACGAGAACGTGGCCTACGGCCTGAAGGTGGCCCGCCGGCCGGCGGAGGAGACCCGGCGCCGCGTGCAGGAGGCGCTGGAGATGGTGGGCCTGGGGAAGCTGGGCGACAGGTCGACCAACCAGCTCTCCGGCGGGCAGCAGCAGCGCGTGGCGCTGGCCAGGGCGCTGGTGATCCAGCCGCGGGTGCTGCTCTTCGACGAGCCGCTCTCGAACCTGGACGCCAAGCTGAGGCGCAGGGTGCGCGACGACATCAGGGAGCTGCAGCAGCGCCTCGGCATCACCTCCGTGTACGTGACGCACGACCAGGAGGAGGCGCTGGCCATAAGCGACCGCGTGGTGGTGATGCGCGACGGCCACATCGAGCAGCAAGGCTCGCCGCACGAGCTCTACGCCAAGCCGGCCACGCGCTTCGTGGCCGACTTCATCGGCTCGGCGAACTTCCTGCCCGGCTCCTACGACGGCGCCGCGTTCGAGACGATGGGCTACCGCGTCCCGCACGAGCAGGACGTGCCGGCCGGGCCGGTGACCGTGATGGTGCGCCCGGAGGCGATCGAGTTCGCCGCCGAGGGCGAGCCCGGCCTGACCGCCACGCTGCGCCACGGCGCCTACCTGGGGCCGTACACCGAGTTCCGCTTCGACCTGGGCGGCCAGGAGCTGTACGCGACGATCTCGGGCGGCGGGCTCACGACCGCGCGCCCCGGGGACGAGGTGCGGCTGAGGTTCAAGCGCGCCGGCCTGTGGCTGCTGCCCCCGGCTTGACCGCGGGCTCACCGGTGGAAGGCGTGGCGGTGGGCTCGGAGGCGGCCGGCTCCATGGGCGGAGCGCTCGGGCTCGAGCGGCCGGTCAGGGTCTTCGCCTGCGACGTCGACGGCTGCCTGGCGGAGGCCGGCCACGCCGACTACGACCTGGCGGCCCTCGCCCGCCTGGCCGAGCTGAACCGCCTCTCGGCGCGCGACGAGACCGTGCCGGCCCTGACGTTCGTGACGGGCCGCCCTCACGCCTACGTGGACGCGCTGTCGCAGGCCCTGGCGGTGAGGCTGCCCATGTCGTTCGAGAACGGCGCGGGCCTGGCCACCAGGCACCCGTACCGGTACTGGCTCGACCCGCGCGTCGAGGCCGGGCTGCCGGCGCTGCGCCGCTTCGCCGCCGCGGTGGAGGAGACGGGGCACCTCACGCTGCAGCCCGGGAAGGTCGCGAGCCTGAGCGTCTTCCCCCGCCCCGCCGGCCGCGACGTGCACGACCTGGCCGACGAGCTGGCGGGCATGGTCGAGCGGCTGGGCCTCGGGCTGGCTCTGGATCCGTCGACCGACTGCGTGAACGTCCTCGTCCCCGGCGTCGAGAAGGCCACGGGCTTCGCGTGGCTGTGCCGGGAGATGGGCCTCGCGCCGGACGAGGTGGCCGGCGTGGGCGACAGCGTGGGCGACGTGGCCTGGCTCGAGCTGTGCGGCGTGAGCTTCGCCCCCGCCAACGCGGTCGACGAGGTCAAGGGGGTGGCGACCGCGGTCTCCTCGCGCCGGGACGTGTCGGCCGTGGTGGAGGCGTACGAGGCGCTGGTGGAGCACAACAGGCGGCTGGCGGGCGAGTAGGCGCCACGACCCCAAGCGTGAAGGTCGCTTCACCGCGCCTCACCGACCCCGTGTCGTCGTAGACGTAGAAGGTGCGCATGACCTCCGCGCTCGCCTTCAGGGACCATGCCTGGGGACGTCTCCTCCTCGCCTCGGCCCTCGCCGCGCTATCCCAGCTCCTTCCGCTGGCAGCGGCACGGACAGCCGCCGAGCTGCGCGACGCCGGCGAGTTCGCGGCCGCTTACGAGGCCGCCAGCGGTGCCGGTGGAGCCGACGCCCTGACGCTAGCCGCGCAGGCCGCTACCGACCAGGTGGTCTACGTGCTGGCGCCGTCCGGTGCCCCGCAGGAAGAGCAGCGAGCGTGGCTGGAGAAGGCCCTGGCGGCGGCGCGAACGGCGGTGGACCTCGCGCCCGACTCGCCCGACGCCCTCATGCAGTACGCCAGGGCCAGGGGCGAGCTGGCGCGCCGCTCGGGCGTCCTGCAGAACCTCGACGTGGCCCCGGAGCTGAGGCGTACCTTCGACGCGGTCCTCGAGCTGAGGCCGGACGACCCCGATGCGCTGGTGGCGCTGGGCATGTGGCACCTCGAGCTCGTGCAGGCGGGCGTGGGCTGGCTCTACGGCGGCCGGCGCGACCAGGTGCTGCCGCTGGTGGCGCGGGGCGTGGAGGCCGCCCCGGAGCGCGTGAACCTGCGGGTCGAGTACGCCGTCGCCCTCTACGCGCTCGGCCAGCTGGAGGCGGCGAAGGAGCAGCTCCGGGTGGCGGTGGAGCTGCCGGCTCCCACGGCCGTTGACAGGGCCGAGCAGGAGAGGGCGCGGCGCCTGCTGGCCGAGTGGTGAGGCGCGCGAGGCTCGTGCCCGGCGGCCCGGCTACTGGTTCGGGTAGCGGCCTCTTCCCAGGACTCGCCGTCCCAGCGACGGAGGAGCGCCTGGGGCGCCTCCTCCCGGTTGCCGGCCACGACGGGCCTGTCGGCGGCGTCGAGCTCGAGGTGCGGCCAGTAGACCGACGCGCTCCCCTTGTAGGTCGGTAAGGGGGCGGGGTGCGGCGTGGATGCGTGCGGTGAGCGGCGCATGTCGTGCTCCCGTCGGGCGAGAGGTCTGCACCAAGAGAGGGTCCACGATGTGCGTGCACGGAAGGTACAGCCAGCGGCACCTCCCGCGCCGTGCCCGCCCACTAGGATGGGCGCATGACCCAAGCACACGTCGCAGGCGCGCCGTCGTCCGCCCGTTCAACGGGCGAGGTCAGCCGCTTCGTCAGGCACCACTTCAGGCACTTCAACGCCGCGGCGCTCGTGGACGCGGCCGACGCCTACCGGGCCCACATGGACCGGGGCGGCGCGATGATGATCACGCTGGCCGGCGCCATGAGCACCGCCGAACTGGGCCTCTCGCTGGCCGAGATGATCAGGCAGGACAAGGTGCAGATCATCAGCTGCACCGGCGCGAACCTGGAGGAGGACGTCTTCAACCTCATCGCGCACGACTTCTACGAGCGCCTGCCGCACTACCGCGACCTCACGCCGGAGCAGGAGCAGGAGCTCCTCGAGCGGCACCTCAACCGCGTCACGGACACGGCGATCCCCGAGGGCGAGGCCATGCGGCGCCTCGAGGCCGCCCTGCGGGACGAGTGGGTGGCGGCCGACCGGGCCGGCGAGCGCTACTTCCCCCACGAGTTCCTCTACCGCGTCATCCGCAGCGGCAAGCTGCGAGAGCACTACCAGATCGACCCCAAGGACTCCTGGCTGGTGGCCGCGGCCGAGAAGGACCTGCCGATCGTCGTGCCGGGCTGGGAGGACTCCACGACCGGCAACATGTTCGCCGCCGCCGTCATCGAGGGCACGGTGGGGAACGTGCACACCGTGCGGTCCGGCATCGAGTACATGACGTTCCTCGCCGAGTGGTACACGCGCGTCTCGGCCGAGCGCTCGATCGGCTTCTTCCAGATCGGCGGCGGCATCGCCGGCGACTTCCCGATCTGCGTGGTGCCGATGCTGCACCAGGACCTGCAGCGCGAGAACGTGCCCATGTGGGGCTACTTCTGCCAGATCTCGGACTCCACCACGAGCTACGGCTCGTACTCGGGCGCGGTGCCGAACGAGAAGATCACCTGGGGCAAGCTGGCGGTGGACACCCCGAAGTTCATCGTCGAGTCGGACGCGACCATCGTGGCGCCGCTCGTCTTCGCCCTCGTGCTGGGGTGGTGAGCCGCGGGCGGCGCGCCCTGGGGAGGCGAAGCCGTCCGGTCGGGCGAGGGTGCGCGGGCCGCTCCGCTGACCGCCCGGAGCTCAGCTCTGTGAGCGCGCGACACATGCTCTCACCGCCGCGGGGCATCATCGGCTCATGAGCGGCGCGCTGCGCTTCCCCGGTTACCACCACCTGACCGCGGTGTCGGCGGCCATCCGCGAGAACAAGCGCTTCTACACCGAGGTGCTGGGGCTACGCCTCGTGAAGCGCTCGGTGAACCAGGACGACGTGTCGGCGTACCACCTCTTCTACGCCGACGCGGTGGGCACGCCGGGGACCGACATCACCTTCTTCGACTGGGACGTGCCGCCTGAGCGGCGCGGCTCGCACGTGATCACGCGCACCGGGTTCCGGGTCGCCGGCGAGGCGTCGCTCGAGTACTGGGCGGCGCGCCTCGCCGACCTGGGCGTGAGGAGCGGCGAGGTCGAGAACGTGGACGGCCGCCTCCAGCTCCGCTTCGAGGACCCCGAGGGGCAGCGCCTGGCGCTGGTGGTCGACGGCGGCGCCGGTCCGGGGGGCGTGCCGTGGGAGGACGGCCCCGTGCCGCCCGAGCACCAGCTCCGCGGGCTGGGCCCGGTGACGATGACGGTGCGGGCGCTGGCGCCCACCGACGCCGTCCTGCGCCAGGTCACGAACATGACGCCGCTGCGGGAGTACGAGGACCCCGAGGGCCCGGGAGCGGCCGTGCACGTGTACGGCATGGAGGGCGAGGGTCCCCACGCGGAGCTGCACGTGGCGGTCAGGCCCGACCTGGCGCCGGCGCGCCCCGGCGCCGGCGGCGTGCACCACGTGGCGTTCCGGGCTCCCGACGAAGCGACGCACCGCGCCTGGCTGGACCGCCTCACCGAGATGCGGGTGCCGAACTCGGGCTGGGTGGACCGCTTCTGGTTCAGGAGCATCTACTTCCGCGAGCCGGGCGGCGTGCTGTTCGAGATCGCCACCGACGGCCCGGGCTTCGCCGTGGACGAGGACCCCGCCACGCTGGGCGAGGCGGTCGTGCTGCCGCCGTTCCTCGAACCGCAGCGCGCCCGCATCGTCAGCGGGCTGAAGCCCCTCGACTGAGCGCGGCCACCGCCGGCGCCGCCGGGCGCCGGGTGGTCATGCCCGCGGCCCGCGTCAGCGCGCGAGTGGCCGTGCGGGCACGCCGACCACCGTGGCGCCGTCCGGCACGTCCCTGACGACGACCGCGCCCGCCCCCACCACGCACCAGGCTCCCAGCCTCACGCCGGGCAGGACCGTGGCGCCGGCGCCGACGAACGCGCCCTCGCCGGCCGACACGCCGCCGGCGAGCGTGGCGCCCGAGGCCACCTGCACCAGGTCGGCCAGGGCGCAGTCGTGCTCCACCACCGCGGCGGTGTTGACGATGGCGTGGCGGCCCACCCGCGCGCCGGGTTGGAGCACGGCGTGCGCGAACACCACGCTGCCCGCGCCCACGCTGACCTCCTCGGCCAGGGACGCGCGCGGGTGGACGAGCGTGGCGAACGCGTGCGAGGCGTGGCGCGCGGCCAGGCGCGACCGGACGCGGTTGTCGCCCACGGCGACGACGAGCTCGGCCGCGTCGGGGACGGGCACGTCCTCGCCCACAACCGGCGCCCCCAGGACGCTGGCGCCGCGGAGCTCCGGGCGCGGGTCGACGAGCGCCGCGACCTCGTACCCGGCCGCCCTGGCCGTGGCCGCGACCACCTTGGCGTGACCGCCCGCACCGATCACCCAGAGCGGCGCGGGGCTCACCTCAACCGACCAGCTTCGCCTCGAGGGCGGCGAACGTGTCGTCGCTCACGCCGGCGCGAGCCAGGTAGGCGACGGCGCCGCCGTGCTCCGCGTCCAGGTGCTCCAGGGCCGGTTCCATCAGCTCGGGCTTGGCCCCCAGCAGCCGCTGGAACTCCGAGCGCGGCACCCCGTCCTTCTCCGCCTGCTCGAGGAGGCGTTGCCGCAGCGGCTCGATGCGGGCGTCGGTGAGGGCGAAGTCCTCGAGGACCGTGGCGCGGTCCACCCCGACCGACTCGAGCAGCAGGGCGGCGAGGAGGCCGGTGCGGTCCTTGCCGGCGGAGCAGTGGAACAGCGCCGCGCCGGGCGCGTGGGCCACGAGCCGGGTGGCCTCGGCGAACGCCGCCCCGGCGTGGTCGAGGGCGGCGAAGTAGAACTCGGTGATGTCGTAGCGGTCGGCGATCTCGCGGCCGGCCGCGTAGATGTGCGACCAGACCTCCACGTGGTGCACGCGGCAGCTGGGGCGGGTGAGGAACCGGCTCGGCTCGCGCTCGCACTCGACGGTGCCGCGCAGGTCGACGACGGTGGTGAGGGGGAGGCGCTCCAGCAGGTCGAGGTCGGCGTCGGTGAGCGCGACCGGGCCGTCGGAGCGGAGCACGCGCCCTGGCTGGGTCAGGCGGCCGCCCGCGACGGGAAGCCCGCCCAGGTCGCGGGTGTTGAGCGTGCCCTCGAGCGGCAGGAACCGGGAGGCGTGGGCCATGGCGGCGGAGACGGACATCGTCAGATGGTACCGCGCGGCGGCCCGGCCCGGCAGAGACGGCGGTCCCGCCTGCCGCTGGCCACTCACATCGTGCGCGGTGCTACCTTCGCGCCACACGGAGGTCAGCGATGAAGTGGGAAGACCGCGGCAGGAGCAGGAACCTAGAGGACAGGCGGGCAGCCGGCCCCGCGCGCATGGGGCTGCCGCTGGGCATCGGCGGCGTCCTGCTGGTCCTGGCCATCTCGGCCATCACGGGCATCGACCTCTCGGGGTTGCTCGGCATCGGGCCCAGCTCGCAGGTGGGCGCGCCCGTCTCGCAGGAGGAGCTGAACGCCGAGGAGGAGCAGGTCAGGTTCGTCTCGTTCGTCCTCGACGACGTCCAGGGCACCTGGCAGCAGCTCGTGCAGGGGCAGTACCCGGACGCCACGCTGGTGCTGTACCGCGACGCGGTCGAGTCCGGCTGCGGCGTGGCGCCGGCGGCCGCGGGGCCGTTCTACTGCCCGCTGGACACGAGCGTCTACGTCGACCTGGCGTTCTTCGAGGAGCTGGCCGGCCGCTACGGCGCGCCCGGGGACCTGGCGCAGGCGTACGTGATCGCCCACGAGATCGGGCATCACCTGCAGAACCTCACCGGCACGCTCGACCAGGTGCGGCAGGGCCAGCAGGCCGCGCCGGGACAGGCGAACGCCCTCTCGGTGGCGCTGGAGCTGCAGGCCGACTGCTACGCGGGCGTGTGGGCCGCCTCGGCGGACGCGCGCGGGGTGCTCGAGGCCGGCGACTTCGAGGAGGGGCTCACCGCCGCGGCGGCGGTCGGTGACGACCGCCTGTCCGACATGGCGGGGCGCGCGGCGAACCAGGAGACGTTCACGCACGGCTCCTCGGAGCAGCGGATGCGCTGGTTCTCGACCGGCTACCAGAGCGGCGACCCCAACGCCTGCGACACGTTCGCGTCGGCGCCCTGAGCGCCTCGGCGTCAGGCCGGGTGCGCCGGGCCCGACGCGTAGGGGCGTAGCCCTCCCTACCGCCGGGTCAGACCGCCCCGGCACCGGCCCGCTCGTGGCGGTCGAGCAGCGCGTCGAGCGCGGCCGCGTCCTCGGCCGACAGCTCCCAGGAGCCGGCCCGGGCGTTGCGCCGCACCTGCTCCGCGCTGGTGGCGCCGGCGATCACGCTGGCGACCTCGGGCTTGGCCAGCAGCCACGCGAACGCCAGGTCGACGATCTCCTGGCCGCGCTCGGCGGCGAACGCCACCAGGTCCTCGATCAGGTCGAGGTTCGCGTCGGTGAGGTGCTGCTCCCAGCGGGGGTTGCCGGTGATGCGCGTCCCCTCGGGCAACGGGCGGCCGCGCCGGTACTTGCCCGTGAGCAGGCCGCTGAAGAGCGGGAAGTAAGGCAGGAAGGCGATGCCGCGCTCGCGACAGGCGGGCAGCACGTCCTTCTCGGCGTCGCGCCGCAGCAGGCTGAGCTCGTTCTGCACGCTCACGAAGCGCGGCGCTCCCGGGCGCGCCGCGGCCTCGGCCTCGGCGATCTGCTCGGCCGAGAAGTTCGAGCAGCCGATCTCGCGTACCAGCCCCGCCTGCACGGCCTCGGCTAAGGCCCCCAGCGTGTCGGCTATGGGCACCTCCGGGTCCGGCCTATGGAGCTGGTAGAGGTCGACGTGGTCCGTGCGCAGGCGCCGCAGGCTGTCCTCCAGCGCCCGCCTGACGTACTCGGGACGCGCGCCCTGCTTGCCTTCGGCGACCTTGCTGCCGAACTTGGTGGCCAGCACCACGCGGTCGCGGCGGCCGGTGAGCACGCGGCCGAGGAACGTCTCGCTGTCGGTCTCCCCGTAGACGTCGGCGGTGTCGAAGAAGTCCACGCCGGCGTCGAGCGCGGCGTCGACGACCGACCTGGTCGCGGCCTCGTCGAGCCGGCGGCCGAAGTTGTTGCAGCCCAAGCCCACTACCGAGACCTCCAGGCTGCCGATCCTCCGCTTGCGCATCGCTGTCATGCCCCAGGATAGACGCCGGAACGCGGGACGGGCGGGCTCGTCGGCCCGCCCGTCCCCGGAGCGCCGCGCTCAGCTCAGGTTCTTGGCCGCGTACACCTTCATGGCGGCCGCTAGCAGCCTCACCGTGGCGTCGTCGCCGATGTTCTTGGCGAAGCGTTCGTCGTGGACGTAGACGTCGGCGAGGTTCTCGTACGCCGCCCGGTTCGGTTCCCAGGCGATCCGCACGACGGAGATGTGCTGCTCGACGGCGGCCTGCACCCTGGGGTCGTCCGGGGAGGCGCCCTCGCGGGCCAGCTCGGCGAACCTGGCGTGGACCTCGCCCCACATCTCGCCCGAGAGGAACCGCTCCCGGTCGGCCTTGGGCAGGCGGCGGATGCGCTCGTTCGAGCGGTCGACCGCCTCGTCGCCCCACTTCTCCCTGGCTTCCTGTTCGTACGGGTTCTGGATGAGCCCGTCGAACATGTCCTCTGGTGTCATCTTCGTGCCCTCCTCTAGGCTGCTGATGGTCCGGTCGACCGTGGCGATGAGCCTGTCCAGGCGTTCCCTCTCCTTGGCGAGCTGCGCCCGGTGGCGCCTGAGGACCGAGACCCTCTCGTCCTCGGCGCGGCTGGCCAGTACCGCGCCCACGTCGTCCAGGCTCAGTCCGAGCTGCTTCAGGAGCAGGATCTCCTGCAGCCTGAGGAGCTCGCTCTCGCCGTAGTGCCTGCGCCCGCCGTCGGTCGTGAAGGCCGGCTCCAGCAGGCCGATGGAGTGGTAGTGCCTCAGCGTGCGGGAGGTGACGCCCGTCATGCGGGCGACCTCCTCGATGGACCAGCTCAAGCCCGGCCTCCCTTCCCGAGGCTCGCGCCTCATGCCTGGCCCGCGCCGGGCGGGCCGTGTGGTCTCCGGCTCGCCGGTTGTGCGAGCCGTGGAGAGCATAGGAGTTGACGTTACGTCAACTGCAAGCCCTCGGGGCACGGGCGCCGGTACCATCCCCCTCATGCACCGACAGCGAGCCGAGCTGGCGGCGGAGCGCGTGCGGAACGTGCTCCTAGCGGAGCGCTTGGCGACCGGGCCGGTGGCTGCCGTCCGCGCGCTCCTGGCCGTGCAGTCGCAGGAGCACGCCTTCTCCCGCTGGACGCTGGGGCAGCGCCTGGCGGGTCGGCCCGTCGAGGAGGACGTGCGACGCGCCGTGGACGACGGCCTGGTCGTACGCACCCACGTGCTCAGGCCCACCTGGCACTACGTACTGGCCGAGGACCTGCGCTGGCTGCAGGACCTCACCGCCGAGCGCGTCCTCAGGGCCAGCGCCGGCTGGTTCCGCAACCACGGCGTCGACGACGCCTTCCTGGGCCGCGCGCGCGAGGCGCTGCACCGGGCGCTGGAGGGCGGCAGGCACTCGACCAGGGAGGAGCTCCGCGGCGCCCTGGCCGCCGAGGGGCTCGACGTCTCGGGCCAGCGCATGACCATCGTGATGTTCGACGCCGAGATGCGCGGCCTCGTCTGCTCCGGACCCCTGGCGGGGCCCCACCACACCTACGCCCTCGTCGAGGAGCGCGTGCCGCCCACGCCGCGGCTCGAGCCCGAGGAGGCGACGGCGCGTCTCCTGACCCGTTACCTGGCCGGCCACGGCCCCGCCACCCTCAAGGACCTCCGGTGGTGGTGCGGCCTCACGCTGACCCAGCTCCGCGCCGCCGCCGAGGACCTCGGCGACGCCTTGGAGCGGGAGGTCGTGGGCGGCGTCGAGTACCTCCGCCTGGCCGGCGACCCGGGCCCGAGCGACCCTTCGCTGGTCACCGTGCCGGCCGCGCCCCGCTTCCAGCTCCTCCAGGTGTTCGACGAGCTCTTCGTGGGCTACTCCGAGACCCGCCGCCTCCTGGACCCCGACGGCGAGTTCGGGGCGGTGCTCGAGACCGGCTTCGGCGAGCTGGCGCACGTGGTCGTCGAGGGCGACCGCCTGGCGGGGCGGTGGCGCCAGGACAGGCGCGGTAAGGCGGTCGAGCTGACCGTGCAGCTGACGCGCCCCGTGAGCCGGGAGGACCGCGAGGCGCTGGAGGAGGCCGCCGCTCGCTACGGGGCGTTCCTCGGCAAGGAGACGAGCGTGACGGTGCGAACGGGCCCGCGTGGCTGAGGGCCGCGTGGGGCCGAGGGCGCCCGTCGTCGCGGCCCCGGGCGGGGAGCCGGCGGCGTAGGCGCGCCCGCGCTCGCCGACCCGTGTAGCCTGGGCCCATGCCACACGACCCCGAGGAGATGCTGGGGCGCGCCATCGAGCTGGCCGTGGCGAACGTCGCCGCGGGGGGCGGGCCGTTCGGAGCCGTCGTCGTGACGCCCGACGGCCGCGTGTTCGAGGGCGTGAACCGCGTCACCCGCGACAACGACCCCACCGCCCATGCCGAGGTCGTCGCGATCCGCGCCGCCTGCCGCGAGCTGGGCACGTTCGACCTGAGCGGCGCCGTCGTCTACGCCAGCTGCGAGCCGTGTCCCATGTGCCTGGCGACCGCGCTGTGGGCGCGCGTGGCGACGGTGCGCTACGCCGCCGACAGGCACGCGGCCGCGGCCGCCGGCTTCAGCGACGCCGCCTTCTACGACTACCTGTCGGGCGAGGACCGCAGCGCCATGAGCGTGGCGCGTGTGGAGCACGCCAGGGCGCTGGAGCCGTTCTCCGCCTGGGAGCGGTTCGAGGGGCGCGTCGAGTACTGAGCGCGCTCGCTCCGACCGGGGGCGGGCGTGAGGCCTTCGCGGCGGGCCCGTGAGCCCTTCGCGGCGGCCGGCCTCCGGTACCGCCCGAGGCTCGCGCCCTGGCGCGAGCAGCGTCCGGGGCTCACCCTCCTCATGGCGCCCGCAACCCGTGTCATGCGCGGCCCCCTACGCTCGCCACATCAGGAGGGCTGCGATGCAGAGGGACGACAGGGACCTTGACGGCGGCGCCGGCTCGGCGCCCATCAACCGCGACGCCTACCCGGAAGACGCCCCGGCCGGCGCCGCCGAGCGCCGGCTGGACCCGCTGGCGCCGGGCGACACCCTGCGCGACGTGGAACACGAGCGCGAGCGCCTCTACCCGGCGCCGCTGTCCGGGGTCGAGCCCCTGGAAGGGCACGCCGTGGAACCGGACGCCGAGGAGGCTTCGGTCGACGACGCGCTCCTCAGGGAGCGCGCCGATGCCGGTTGGGAGCGCGCCGGCGAGCTGGACACGCAGCCGGCCCGTTTGGGCGGCGCCGAGGGTCTGGGCGTGATGCGCGTGGTCCGCAGCGCCGACGGCGTGGCCGTGTCGATGCCGGGCACCTGGCGGCCGCCCGCCGGCGCGGCCTTGGAGCAGCGGTTCGTGGCCGGGACGGTGATCCGCTACGAGGGCCCGCTGCACCTGGGCGACGGCACGGTGCAGGAGGTGGTCGAGGACGTGCGCGTGACCAGCGCGGGCCGCTACGTCACCGAGGACGGCGAGGAGTACGACATCGTGAACTTCGAGGCGGTGGCGGGGCCGGGAGCGGCGGAGAGGGCCTGAGGGTCAACCCTCGGCGCGCGCGCGGCGCCGGCGCTGCCAGACGATCCAGCCCACGACGACCAGGGCCAGGAGGACCCAGAGGAGGCCCTCGAGTCGGTCCACGACGTCGAGGACCTCCTGCCAGCGCTCACCGAGCGCCCAGCCGGCGGCCACCAGGGCTCCGTTCCACAGCACGGTGCCCATCACCGTGTAGAGGGCGAAGCGGCCGAAGCCCATGCCGGCCACCCCGGCGGGCAGAGAGATGAGGCTGCGCACGCCGGGCACGAAGCGGGCCCAGAACACGACCTGGGCGTCGTAGCGCTGGAAGAAGGCCAGCGCGTCGTCGTAGTCGGCGACCCGCAGCAGCACGAAGCGGCCGTAACGGGCTATGAAGGCGCGCACGCGCTCCTCGCCCATGACGCGGCCCAACCAGTAGAAGGCCGTGGTGCCCAGGAACCCGCCGACGCTCGTGGCGAGCAGCACCAGCAGCACGTTCAGGCGGCCCTCGGCGACGAGGAACCCCGCGAACGGGAGGACGAACTCGGACGGCACCGGGGGCACGACGTTCTCGAACAGGGAGAGGACGGCCAGGCCGACGTAGCCCAGCGCTTCGACGAGGCCCAGCATGAACGTCCTGAGGCCGTCGAGTAGCGTCGTCACTGCCGACACCGTAACCCGAAGGGCCCCGTCCGCGCGGGGTGAGCGCGGTACGCTGCCTGCCGTGACGGACCCGGGAGGCGAGCGCGGCGGCCGGACCATGTCGCGGCGCGAGTTCGTCCGCTCCGCCGGCCTGGCGGGGCTGGGGGCCCTGATGGTCAGCTTCGCGCCGTTCCAGGCTCCGCGCGCCTTCGTCGTCTCGCGCCACGAGCGGAGCCTGCCGGGCCTCACGCGCCCCCTCAGGCTCGCCCTGCTCACCGACATGCACCTGGGACCCTGGCTGGGCGAGGACGCTCTGGCGCGGTGGGTGGACGCCACGCTCCACCTCGAGCCCGACGTGATCCTGCTGGGCGGCGACCTGGTCGACAGGACCTACCGCGGCGACCTGGGCGAGCTGGGCAGGCACCTGCCACGGCTGGTCGCGCCGCTAGGCGTGTACGCGGTGCTGGGCAACCACGACCACGCGCGCTTCCGCCGCGTGGAACCGCTGAAGGAGCTGCTCGCCGACGTAGGGGTGCGGCTGCTCGACAACGCGGCCGCGCGCGTGCGCGACGACCTGGTGCTGGCCGGCATCGACGACCTGCGCGTCGGCAGGCCCGACCTGGCCGCCACGCTGGCGCAGGCCGCGCGCCTACGCGGAGAGGCTGGAGGGGCGGTGGCGCTCCTGTCGCACAACCCCGACGTGATCCCGGAGCTGGGCGGCGGCGTCGACCTGGTCCTCGCCGGGCACACGCACGGCGGCCAGGTGCGGCTGCCCATCGTCGGCCCGGTGGTCACGTCGTCGCGGTACGGGCGGCGGTACGCCGCGGGCTGGGTGGACGACCCGATGCCGGCGTTCGTCTCGCGCGGCCTGGGCGTGACCTCGTTGCCGTTCCGCTACGACTGCCCGGCCGAGGTCGTCGAGATCACGCTGCTGCCGGCCTGAGCGGCGCCTCCGGCCGGGCCCGACGGCCCGGGCACACGCGGCGGGCCGGGCCCGTCGCTAGCGGGTGGCGCGCGTCACGACCTCGGCCACGAGGTTCGCGGCGGCGTCGATCGTCTCCTCGGTGAGCGTGGGGTGCACGGGGAAGCCGAGGACCGTCTCGCCGATCTCGCGCGCCACGGGCAGCGGCTCGGCGGGCGCCAGGCCCGCGTTCACGAACGCCTCCTCGCGGTAGACCTCGCTGCAGCTCCCGACCTTGATGAACAGCCCGGCGGCGGCCAGCTCGTCCTGGATGCGGTCGCGGTCCCAGCCCGGCTTCAGGGCCTCGGGCACCACGTAGCCGTAGAGGCGGTAGTAGGCGTGGCGCACGCCCTCGCGGGGCGCGGGGAGCCGGAGGCCGGCCAGGTGTCCCAGCCGGTCGCGCCACCTGGCGGCGTTGCGCTCACGCGCCGTCACCGAGGCCTCCAGGTCGCGCAGCTGCAGGCGGCCGATCGCCGCTTGCATCTCGGTCATGCGCCAGTTCGTGCCGAACCTGTCGTGCAGCCACTGGTAACCGGGCGGGTGAACCTTGTGGAAGACCGTGTGGTAACCCTTGCCGTGGTCCTTGTACGACCACGCCCACTCGAACCAGTCCTCGCGGTCGAGCGCCAGCAGGCCGCCCTCGCCGCCGGTCGTGATGATCTTGTCCTGGCAGAACGAGAAGGCCGCCATGTCGCCGAACGAGCCCACCGGCCTGCCGTCGATGGCGGCGCCGTGCGCCTGCGCGCAGTCCTCGACGACGACGATCCCGCGCTCCTTGGCGAGGTCGAGGATGGCCGGCATGTCGGCCGGCCAGCCCGCCAGGTGCACGACGACGATGGCCTTGGTGCGGGGGCTGAGGACGCGCGCGATCGTCTCGGCGGTGATGTTGCCGCTGTCGCGGTCGACGTCGGCCAGCACCGGCTTGGCGCCCACCACGACCGCCGCGCCGGCGGAGGCTATGAACGTGCGGGGGGTGGTGACGACCTCGTCGCCCTCGCCCACGCCGGCGGCGAGTAGCGCCAGCTCCAGGGCCACGGTGCCGTTCATGAGGGCGATGGCGTGCTTCCGGCCGAGGGCCGCGGCGTACTCGCGCTCGAAGGCGAACACCTGCTCGCCGGTCCACTGGTTCACGCG
>CAZGXF010000003.1:0-58929 GCA_964529575.1 uncultured bacterium | reverse complement strand
CCACTTGTTGCCAAGTCGCGCCGGCTACATCACCGGTTGCGAACACGGTATCACGACGGACGACCCTCTCCGCTACCCCGCGGCGGCCAGGGGGTGGCGGACGGCTTCGGTCCCGACGGTCCCTACCGCGCCCCCCACGACGAGCGGGGGCGCTGAGCGGGACCGCGACCGCCCGTCCTGAGGAGCTAGTCGCACCTGATGGTGCAGATGCCGTCGTCGTCGCACTCCCACACGCACTCCGGACGGTCCTCGCCGCGGCCGCGCACGACGGCCTGGCCCTTGCCGATGGGCCGGGCGTCGTCGGGGATGGCCTCGACGGGGTCGGCGAAGAGGAACACCTCGACCATGACCGTGTCGACGTGGTCGGCCGACAGCACGGCCGGGTCCTCGTGGAAGTAGTGGACGTCGGGGCGGGGCGTCACGATCACCAGGCCCTCGTTGCCCATCAGGTCGTCGACCACCCCGTGCAGCCCGCTCGTCGACCAGCGGAAGAGGTAGTGGCCCAGGGGCGGGTCGCCCACCGGCATCACCCTGAACTGGGCCAGGGCGTCGTCCTTCGTGATCGTCGCGACGGGCGGGTCGACGAGGAACGTCGCCGGCATGGCCTCGACCGCCCAACCGGCCACGGCGGGCGTGGTCGCCAGGTCCACGGTGACCTTGGCCACGTCGCCCCCGACGAGGACGGTCTGCACGGCGAAGGCGATGGCGGCGGCGCTGGCGCGGGCCGCGAGCCGCGCGTCCAGGGCCTCGACCGAGAGCCTGCTGCGGTCGCTGAGGTCCAGGGCCTCGGCGATCATCGTGACCATGTCGGTCCGCAGGGTCCTGTTGACCGCCAGCTCCTCCAGGACGAAGCGCATGCCGGCCGCGTAGCCGCCGATCGAGTCGGTCTTCAGGTACACGCCCAGGCCCAAGAGGTGCCGGTCGTAGACGGCCTGCACGCCGCGGCGGAACTCGGCCAGCTTCGCGCTCGAGACCTTCGCCACCTGACCGAGCGCGTAGACCTCCAGCAAGGGCACGAGCATCTCGTCGAGGAACAGCTCGACGCTCTTCTCGAACCTGACCTCACCCCACTCGTCGTGCAGCGACGCGAACCGCGGGTCGTCCCAGACGGGCAAGGTGTCGGTGGTGAGGCTAGGGCCGATGAGCACGACCTGGTAGCGGGTCAGCGAGGCGCCCTCGCGGCCGGACAGCGGCAGGGCCGGGCTCAGCACGGGCCGCCACGGAGCGTCCCCGGTGATGACGTCGCCCAGGGCGGCGAAGAGCTCGAGCTCGTCGGTGGCGGGCACGTCGACACGGGCGACCGCGAGCGGCGGCTCGACCTCGTGGACCTGATGGTCCAGGTCCTCCCACTCCACCTCGTAGGCCACTAGCGCCGCCGGCCGCCGCTTCGAGTTCATGGCCACGACGCCCAGGCCGCCCGGGTCGTGGAGGAGCATGCCGCCGGCCTGCTCGGTCGTGCCGTCGTGGATGATGACGCTCTGCGTCGCCGCGGCCGGACCGAGCAGGGCCGGGCACACCGCGGACTTGGCCACGGCGGCGCGCAGCCCCGCGTCGGCCAGCAAGCGGGAGTGGGCCGCCTCGAGGGCCTCCTCGAACGCCTCGTCCGGCGCGGCCAGGCCGTTGCCTCCTGCGAGCAGCTGCCGTCCCAGGTGGCCGGCCGCAGCGCCCGCCTCGGGGTGCCCGCGCAGGAGCTCGCGCACCGTGTCCTGCTGCTCGGGGGGCAGCCACATGCCGCCGACGAGGTAGAAGAGCAGCGCCTCGGCGGTGCTGGCGGCGGAGAGCTCGGCGGTCGCGCCGTCCGTGACGCCGAGGAGCAGCAGCTCGCCGCCGGGCAGCTCCACGCCCAGCTCGGCCTCCGCGCCCGCGAGGACCAGCGCCGAGAACGAGCCGTCGGCCTCCACCGGGTACGTGCCGAACGGGGTGACGACCTCGAGGCTGGCCAGGTCGATCGCGTGCCCTGCCGGCAGGGAGACCGAGCCGTCGACCTGCCTGCTGCCGGACGGGAGCTGCTGGCCGCCAGGTCCTCCGCAGGCTCCCAGGGCTGCGGCGAGCAGGGCCACGAGGACGATCGGACGCGGTGAACGGGCGCGTGGGTGCATGGTCGAGGGTAGGGCAGGCGGCGCTAAACGGCGCTTAACGCTCGGGTGTGCGTTCCGCGGCGCCCCCCAACGCGCGGGCGCGGACCCGTCCTGCGCCCGCTCGCGCCCGGACCAGGCGCGGCAGGTCGTCGCTGGTAACGTCTCTAATCGTGGCCGTTGCTAACGTTCCGGCCATGCGGAGACGGTCAGCTGGGACAGGGGGACCTGCGAGCTACAGGCACGACGCGGGTCCGGGAGCCGGGCGCGCGCGGACCCTTGGCGGCGCGGGGACGGCAGGGCCCCATGCCTTGCGTGCCCTGCTCGTCACGGCGCTGGCCGCCGCCATCGCCATGTCCGGCACCGCCGACGCGCAGCCGGGGGACGCGGCCTGCGGCGGACCGCTCGTGAACACCTCGTCCGGCCCGCTGTGCGGCCTCGAGGTCCCCGCCTACGACGGCGCCGACGTCACGGTGCAGGCCTTCCTCGGCGTCCCCTACGCCGAGACGACCGCCGGCGCGAACCGCTGGCGTCCGCCGGTGCCCAGGGCGCCGTGGACCGCGCCGCTCCTCGCCCACGACCACGGGCCGCCCTGCCCGCAGGCAGCCGACGAGCTCCTGCCCCAACGCGACGAGCCCAGCGAGGACTGCCTCCAACTGAGCGTGTGGACGCCGGCCGCCGACGGCGCCGGCCGGCCCGTCATCGTCTACCTGTACGGCGGCGCCTTCGTGAACGGCAGCACGGTGGCGCTGCTCTACGAGGACGGGCCGCTCGTCTACGACGGCGCGCGGCTGGCCGCGACGCAGGACGTGGTGGTAGTGACCCTCAACTACCGCGTCGGGGCGCTGGGGTTCCTCGCCGGGGTGGGCGGGCTGGAGGGGAACTACGGCCTGCGCGACCAGCAGCTCGCCATGCGCTGGGTGAAGGAGAACGCCGCGGCCTTCGGCGGCGACCCGGAGCGCGTCACGCTGGCCGGCCAGAGCGCGGGCGCCATGTCGGTGACCGCCCACCTCACGGCGGTCCCGTCCAGCACCGGGCTGTTCTCGGCCGCGATCGTCATGAGCAACCCGGCGGGGCTGCCCTACAAGGACATGACCGAGGCGCGGCGGGTGGGCGAGGCGTTCGCGCGCGCCGCCGGCTGCCCGCGCCGCGGCGACCCCGTCGCCTGCCTGCGCGCCCTGCCCGTGGAGGAGGTCCTCGAGACGCAGACGCGGCGCCTGGTGGTGACGTCGGTGCTGCGCTCGGGCGTGGACGGCCTGCTGCTCTGGTCGCCCGTTGTGGACGGCGAGTTCCTCGTGGGCGTGCCCATCGGCGAGGCGTTCGCCAGCGGCTACGACGTGCCGGCGATGATCGGCACCACCACCGGCGAGGGCGTCATCTTCGGCTACGGCGGCGGGGCGAGGATGGGCTTCATGGAGATGTCAGTGGCCGCCCAGGTCCTGCTCGGCCGCCAGGCGGGCGACCTGGTTATGAGGCACTACTCGCCGGGCTTCGGCCGCGACCAACGGCCGGCCTGGATGCAGATGTTCACCGACGTCGTCTTCCGCTGCCCCAGCCTGGGACTGGCGCTCGCCGGCAGCGCCCCGACGTACGTGTACGAGTTCGAGCACCTGCCGGACCAGGGCCTCTACCGCGTGCCCGCCTGCGCCGAGCTGTCGTGCCACTCGCAGGACGTTCCCTACGTCTTCGGCGTGGCGAGCGGCCCCCGCTCGTTCACGCCCGCGGAGCGAGAGCTCTCGGGCTTCGTGCAGGGGCTCTGGGGCGCGTTCGCGCACGACCCCCACGGCCTCGAGGGGACCGACCTAGGGGGCGGGTCGACCTGGCCGCGCTACCAGGCGTCCGACCACCTCGTGCTGGCCCTCGACCTCGAGCCCTACGTGCGCGAGGCCGACCTCAGCGGCTGTGACGTCGCCGCCGAGGTCGGCCTGATCAGGGGGATCGTCGACAGGCTGCCGGAGCTGCCCGACCTCCCTTGAGCCGCACCGCCGCTCACCTCACGACGGTCACCTTCGCCCCGGCGAGGGGCAGGCCGGAGACCTCGGCGACCAGCCGGGTGTCCGCCCCCGACGCCACCACGTCCTCGACCACGACCTGGACGGTCGCGCCGGTTTCGGGCGGCGGCGAGCACGACACCGCCACGAGGACCAGCACCGCCGCCACGACCGCGGCGCGGGCGCCGCGCACGCGGCCCAGCAGCCCGAGGGGGGCGAGGCCGGCCAGGACGAGCAACGGGAGCCCGGCCCCCGAGGGCGACGAGGCGACGTCCACGACCAACACGTAGCCGCGCGAGCCTCCGGCGGCCACCCGGGCGGCCTCCCCCGGCTCGAGCGTCAGCACCGCCGCGGACGCGCCCTGCCCGAAGGCGGTCGCGGCCAAGGCGTCGCCGTCGGGCGTGCCGTCCTCGTCGGCGTCCTCGTACAGGCGCACCGCGGACAGGCTCGCGGCGCCGGCGGCACGCACGCTCAGGCTGAGGACCTCGACGGCCTCGCCGTCGCCCGCGCGGGCGGTGAACCTCAGGGCCGTGACGCCCTCGTCCCCCACGCGCGCGGCCCCGGCGGTCGGGGAGCCGGGATGCCGCGTCAGGCTCAGCGTGGGCGGGTCGCTGGGCGCGTCGGCCGCGACCCGCGTCGTCACCGCGTCGCGGTCGTTGCCCGGCACGCCGTCAGGGGTGGCGGCGCTCACGGACGCCTCGTTAACGAGCTCGCCCTCGGCCTCGGGGGCGCTCACGTCGAGCGTGAACGTCGCCGCCTGGCCTGCCGCCAGGCTCGTCACGGCGCAGGTCACCTTCGCGCCGCTGGCGGCGCAGCCCGTCGAGGCGCCGCGCAGCGTGACGCCCCCGGGCAGCTCGTCCGTCAGGGCCACCTCGGCGGCGGGATCGGGCCCATGGTTGGTGACCACGAGCGTGTAGGCGAACCGCGCGCCGGGCCGCACGGCCGCGGGGGCGCTCTTCACGACCTCGAGGTCGGCTCCGGGCGGGGGCGGGTCGGCCGTCACGTCGGTGGTGACGCTCGAGGCGTCGTTCTCCGGGTAGGGGTCGAGGGAGTCGCCCCTGTCCACGATCCGCGCCTCGTTGACGACCTCGCCCGGTTCGTCCGGGGCCCGCACCACGACCTGGTACTGCCGGACCAGGAACGGCTCCAGCTCGCCGATCTCGCAGGTGACGGTGCCGCCCGAGACCGTGCACCCGTCCGGCACCGACACCACGCTCACCCCGGCCGGCAGGTCGTCGGTGAGGCGCACGGCCTCCGCCGCGTCCGGGCCGTTGTTGTTGACGACGAGGTTGTAGGTCAGCTCGGCCCCCACCTGCGCCGCGGCCGGCCCGAGCTTCTGGACGAAGAGGTCGGCGACCGGAGGCGGCGGAGGGTCGACGCGGGTCGTGAGCGAGGCGTTGTTGTTCGCCAGGTTCCCGTCGGAGCCGGGCTCGCCCAGCACGCTGGCGGTGAAGACCACGTGCCCGGGGTTCGTCGGTGCCCTCACCACGACGCGCAGCTCCCGCGACTCTCCCGCCGCCAGGCCCGGCACCGGGCAGGTGACCAGGTCGTTGACCCGGGAACAGCCCGCCGTGGCCGATACGAAGGCGGTGTTGGCGGGCAAGAGGCCCGTGACCCGCGCGGTGGCGTCGGCCGTCTGGGGCCCGAGGTTGCGGGCGACCAGGACGTACTCGACCTCGGCCCCGGTCGCCACGCCCGTGGGGCCGCCCACCGCCAAGGACAGGTCCGCCGTGTTGGCGCCCACCACCAGCGTCGTCGCCTGAGCGGCGTCGTCGCCCGGCTCGGGGTCCTCGGAGGCGCTCGTCACCTGCGCCTCGGCGATGACGACGCCCTGCGTCGTCGGCGCGTTCGCCCTGACCACGCGCTCGACCTCCGCCCCGGCGCTCAGGTCGCCGACCGTGCAGGTCACCACCGTCCCGCTCACCGCGCAGCCCTGCGGCAGGGTGGTCACCGCCCCGCTGCCGGCCGGCAGGTGGAGCGTCAGGGCGACGCCCTCGGCGGCCCCTGGACCGTTGTTGCGCACCGTGGCGCGGTGCTCCAACGACCCGCCCGCCGGCACCGGGTTCGGCGCCAACGCCAGCGACACCTCCAGGTTCGCGCTCGCGCTCATGCCCGCCGGGCCCTCGTAGGCGCCCACGTCGCAGTGCACGAAGCCGTCACCGTCGCCGTCGAGGCCCCGGGCGAAGCCGCGCTGGTCGGTGTCCGGGCAGTCGCCGGTGATGGGCAGCGGACCCCCGTCGACCGCCGGGCTGCCGGGCAGCAGCGCGTGCGTTCTCGTCGGGCCGCCGTAGTTCGCGAGGGGCGCCAGCAGCGGGTCGATGGGCGCGGCGGCGCTCCCGCGCTGGTCCCCCGAGCCGAAGCCGACGCAGTCGCCCACGTCGCCCACGAGGTTGTGACCGCGCGAGTCGAACGCGCCCGAGCAGTCGGCGCTGGTGGGCGAGGGCCCGACGTTGCCGGCGATGATGCTGTTCAGGACCCTGACCTGCGCGGCCGGCGCCATGGAGTCCACGCCCCCGGTGGCGACGTAGGCCAGCCCGTCCATGCCTATCGCCCTGTTGCGCGTGATGGTCACGCTGTCCAGGAGCGTGAGGCCGGCGCCCTGCGCGACGAACAGCCCTCCCGAGGCGAGGGTCTCGTTGCCGCTGATCGTGACGTTCTGGGCGTCGAGGGTGCCCGTGGTGTAGACGCCGCCGCCGATCCTCGCCGGCAGCGCGTCGCGCCGCAGGTCGCTCTCGTTGCCGCTCACCGTCACGCGGCGCAAGGTCAGCGCGCCGGCGTTGTAGATGCCGGCCCCCGGGCCCTCGGCCTCGTTGCCCTCCACCGCGACGTCGACGAGCGTGAGCGAGCCGCCCACGTAGACGCCCCCGCCGTACATGGCGTTGCCGCCGCGCAGCGTCACGCCCTCGACCCGAGCCGTGACGCCCTCGTAGACGCGGAGCACGCCGCCCTCGCGGACGGTGAACCGCGTGCCGAACCTGTCGACCCAGTGGAAGGCCCGGCTCTGGATGACCGTGCTGCCGGCCCCGGCTCCCTCGATCCTGACGTCGGCCCGCAGGTCGAGGTTGTCGGCGTCCTGGTCGTTCGTGAAGAGGGGCAGCGAGCTCTGGCGCGTCAGGCGGTACGTGCCCGCGGGCAGGACGATGCGGTCGTCGGTGCCGAGGGTCCCGCTGACGCTGCAGCCGCCCACGCCCAGCGCCCGCCCCTCGTTGACGGTCACCACGGCCTCGCGCAGCGAGCACCTGTCGTTGGGAACGAGGTCGAGCTCGTCCTCGGTGGTCGTGACCTCGATGGTGGCCGCGTCGACGGTCGCCGCGAGACCGCAGGCGGCCACCCAGGCGAGCGCGAGCAGCGCCGTCCGCGTAGCCGCGCGCCTCCTCTCGGCTCGCGGCCAGGAACGTGCCCGCGGTGCCGCGCCCGAGCGGGGGCCCGGAAGGATCGTCAGGGATGGCGTCATACGGTCCTCCTGGCAGCAGCTTGGCCAGGGGGCCGTTACGCCGGCGTCACCCGGGGAGCGCCTGCTCCTCCAGGAAGTCCACCAGCGCCCGTTCGAACCAGGGGTTCGCGAGGACGTCGTAATGCGTGGTGCGCGGCAGCACGGCCAGGCGCGAGCGCGAGAGGCCCTCGCCGCCCAGGCCGCCGTCGCGCCGGCCGCCGCCCAGGAGGGCGAACATCTCGGCCGCGTGCGTCGGCGGGAGGCTGTCGCCGTCGCCGAGCGCGACGAGCACGGGCACGTTCAGCGCCCGCACCCGGTCGCTCCAGTCGTACTCGTGGCCGCCCAGCAGCCGGCCCAGCTTGTCGAGCAGGGCCGGGAAGTCCTGGGGTCGCGGCGCCACCGCGGCGTGGTCGCGGTAGAGGGGGCTCTCCTCCACCGCCGGCCACTGGTGCGAGCCGGTGGCGCGGAAGTTGGCCATCACGTCCGGCAGCCAGCCGCTGCTGCGGAACGGCGCGCTCACCACGGCCAGCCTCGTCACCGAACCCGGATGCCTGAACGCCAGCTGCAGGACCGTGCCACCGCCCATCGAGTACCCGACGGCTGCGGCCGGGCCGACGCCGAGGTGGTCGAGGACCGCGGCGCAATCGTCGGCGAAGCGCTCGTAGCTGAACGGCTCGTGCCTGTCGGCGGTGCGGCCGTGGCCCTGCAGGTCGACGAGCACGGCGCTGCGGCCGCGCGTCACGGCCGGCAGCAGGCCCGTGAACTGCCGCGTGCCGCCGAACGCGCCGTGCACCATCAGCACCGGCGGCCCGTCGCCGTGGACCTCGAAGTAGACCTCGGTGCCGGCCACCGGCACGTAGCCGGAACGGACCGGCGCCGTCACGAGCGGGCCGCCCGCGCCGTGCCCGTGGCGCCGGCGGCACCGGGCGCGGCCGCCGACGCGTCGCCGGCCCCAGGGACGCCTACCGGCGGCTTCAGGAACGCCCTCACCACCTTCGCCTCCACGGGCCCCTCGTTCACCAGCTCGTAGCGACCGGCGGCGGCGGGCACCGCGAACGTCTCGGCGAAGCTGAACACGGCCTCGCCCTCCGCCGTGCGCAGCCGCACCGGCCCGCCCTCCACGACGTTCAGCACCTGCGGCGAGCCGTCGGTAGCCAGCTCGACGCGGCCCGTGAGCTCCACGCGGTGCACGTCGTAGAAGTGGTCGCGGTGCGTGGGCAGGTGCACGAGCCGCCAGCCCTCGCCCTCGCCGATCACGCGCGGCCGAGCGACCAGCTCCGCGTCCACGACCTCGCCCTGCCGCGACAGGTCGAGGTTGTCGAACGCCCTCTCGAGGTTCAGGGGCCGCGGCCGGCCGTCCAGGTCGAGGCGCAGCCAGTCGTACATCTTGAACGTGAAGATGTACGGCGTGGCGCTGATCTCCAGCACCATGTTGCCGGCCCCGGAGCAGTGCACGGTGCCGTGGGGGATCAGGTAGAGGCCGTGTCGTTCGGCCGGCACGGTGCGCACGTACCTCTCGACGTCCACGGGCGTGCCGTGGCGGGCGCTCTCCTCCAGCTCGGCCCTGAACGCCGCGGCGTCGACGCCCGCCTGGAAGCCGAGGTAGACCTTCGCCCCCGGCACGCGGTCGACGATGTAGTAGGTCTCGTCCTGCGTGAAGCTCTCGCCGAAGCGCTCGCTGATGTAGCGCGGCGAGGGGTGCACCTGCACCGACAGGTTCCCGCCGCCCATGGTGTCGAGGTAGTCGAAGCGTATCGGGAACTCGGCGCCGAAACGCGCGGCGTGGGCGCCCAGCACCGCCTCGCCCGCCACGAACATGAGGCTGTCGAACGACACCTCGAGTCGCTCGTCGCCGCTCGCCAGGGTCAGGCCGGCCTCGGGCGCGATGAGCTCGAACGACCAGGCGATGTTCGGCGCGTCCTGCGGCAGCCCGGGCACGATCTCCTTCAGCCACTGCCCGCCCCACGGCCCCGGCGTGAACCAGGGCCGGGTCCTGAACCAGCTGCGGCCCATGCGCTGCAGGGCCGTCCTCAGCGCGTCGCCCGACAGGTAGCTGGGGTCACGGGGCTGCTGCCCGTCGAGGACCAGGTCGACGCGCGGCAGCAGGTCTCGCTTGTGGCGGTTCAGGAGCGGCCAGTCGACGAAGTAGAAGCGCTTGTACATCGCCTTCGCGTCCTCGGGCGCGCCGCGGCCGAGGTTCGTGACCTGGCCGGCCTTCGCGCGCCGCTGGACCTTGTCCTTGGGCAGGTCGACGTACGCCAGGAAGGCGTCCCACCGCGCCAGCGCCGCGCCGCAGCCGTAGACGATCGACACGCCCTCCTCGGCCGGGCGCAGCGCCGCCAGCTTCTCCTGGTCGAACAGGTCGGCGAGCCGGCCGGGGCAGCGCGTGCCGAACACGGGGTCGTCGCCGCCCAGGTAAGGCGCGGCGTACGCCTCCACCTCGGCCTCCGGCCGCAAGGCGTCGCGCACGTCGAACCAGGTCGCCCGCACTCCCGCCGCGGCGAAGCGCTCGCTGAGCGCCGCCCGCAGCTCCTCCCACAGCACGCCCACGTACCCGTCGATCGCCACTACCCGCCGCTCGGCGAGGAGGCGCGCGAGCGCCTCCACGTCGCGGGAGACGAGGCCCGGCTCGAGGGGGTAGGCGGGCGCGGGGTCGAAGACCCCGGCGGGGCGGTAGGGCGGGTCGGCGTACGTGTTCATTCGGCTTCCCTTGCCTCCTCGAACGGCACCCTGACGAAGCGGGGGCGGTAGACGGTCGCGTCGAGGAAGAGGTCCCCGAACGTCCGGCTGTTGACGTTGTAGCTCACGACCCAGCCGCGCTCGTCGGTCAGCTGCGGGTGCGCGTGGGCGTTGTAGGTGATCAGGTCGCGCTGGCCGCTCTCGGGCGTGCGGTAGAGGAGCGTGCGGTTCTCCCACGGGCCCTGCGGGGCGCAGGCCGTGTACGCCACCAGGTCGGGGCTGAAGGTCGTGCGGGTGTCCATGGTCACGAGCACGAAGCCGCCGGCGTGGGCCGTGACGCTGTACTCGTTCGCCACGCCGTGCAGCAGCCTGGCGCTGGCGGCGGGGTCCCCGCTCCAGGCGCCGCCGTCCCAGAACTCCCACGGGCCGGTGAGGCCGTCCTTCGGTGCCCGGGCGAGGTGCATGTACTTGTCGTCCCCGTGGTCCTCCGTGCCGTAGACGTACGTGTGGCTGGGCGTCTCCAGCACCGCCGCGCCCCAGCTGACGCCTCCCTCGGAGGTCACGGGGACGATGGACTCGAGCTCCAGCTCCGGCAGCGAGAGGGTCGCCAGGGCGTTGCCGCGCCACCGGAAGCCGAAGACGCCGTCGCCGGCGCGGCTGAAGTGCAGCAGGAAGACGCGGAGCTTGTCGCCCTCGGGCGTGCGCTCCACGGTGCCGTCGTAGACCCAGTACCAGTCGTCCCTGCCGCCGGTGGGCGAGGGGAAGTACGAGGCCGGCAGCGTCGGGTCGCCGCCGTGGAGGGTGGTCAGCACCTCGCCGTCCTGTACGACCAGCGTGTTGTTCACGAGCGGCGAGAAGCGGTGCCTGCCGCCGCGGTCGTCCACCACGCCCAAGAACGTGTCGGAGAACAGCCAGACGGTGCGGCCGTCGGGGAGCGGCACCGAGTAGGTGCTGTCGGCGCCGGTCCAGCCAGGGCCCTTCAGGTCGAAGAGCGCGTTCATCTCGGGCGCCGGCACGGCGCTGAGGGGCGCGGGCAGCGTCTCGGCGACGCGGCACGACCCCTGGGCCCCTCCCTGGGCCCCGGCCGGGACCCCGGCGGACAGCGAGAGCAGCAAGAGCGTTGCCAACCCGTACCTCATCTCGTCTCCTCGGGCCCGGGGCGCCCGGTCCCACGCGGCGGAACCCTCAGCCTACCCCGCGCCCTCGAGCAGGTGCACGGCCGCGCCGCGCAGCGCGGCCGCGTCCGGAGCGGCCGCGGGGACCAGCGGCGGCGCGCCCGCCTCGCGCGCCGCGGGGCCGAAGTGCCTCAGGCTCTCGGCGACCTTGCCGCCCAGCACCACGACCTCGGGCCTGAAGGCGACGAACACGGGGCCCAGCGCGGCGGCCAGCGTCCTCCCGAAGCGCGCGAACGCCTCCAGCGCCGCCGGGTCGCCCGCATCGGCCAACAGGCCCACCTCGCGCGCGGTGGTCGCGGAGCGCGGGTCGACGCCTCGCTCCTCCGCCACCTCGCGCCAGCGGCGCAACACCCCGCGGGCCGAGAGGAGCTCGTCCACCGCGCTGCCCTCGTGCTCCAAGGGGTAGACGAAGCCGCCCTCGGGCACGCCCTCGCCCGCGGTGACCAGGCGCCCGTCCACCGCGAACGCGGAGCCGCAGCCCGTTCCCAACGTCAGGAAGACCGCCCGCGCGGCGCCGCGGCCCGCCCCGAAGCGCAGCTCGCCCAGGGCGAACGCCTGCGCGTCGTTCAGCCAGCGCCACGGCAGGCCGGCCAGCGCCGCCGCGCGCGCGGTGACCTCGGCGGCCAGGTCGAGGCCGTAGAGGGCGTCGAACTTACCCAGGCCGCGCATCAGCGGCACGCCGCGCTCGTAGTCGCAGGGGCCGGGCATCGACACGCCCACGCCGCGCACGTCGCCGCCGGCGGCCGCCGGCAGCAGCCGCGCCAGCGAGGCGGCGAGCACCGCGAGCACCGGCTCGGCGGGACCGGCGCTGTCGAGCTCCTCCCGGTACGGGCCGGCGATCACCTCGCCGGAAGCGAGCACGACGCCGCTCTTCACGCTGCTGCCGCCGACGTCGAGGCAGAGGACGGCGGGCACGGCGCCTCCGGGCGCCGCCCCGCCACCCGCCGCGTCGTCACGGGCGGCCCTCGTGCCCGCCACCGTCAGGCCGCCCCGCCCTCCAGGACGTGGTCCTCGCCCCGGAGCCTGAGGTTGCGGAGGCTCAAGCGCACCGGCAGGTCGCGGGGCTCGACGGCCACCTCCCCGCCCGGGACGGGCCGCACCCCGGCCAGGGCCTCGATGACGACCTGCGCGTACTTCCCGCCCGGCAGCAGCACGGGCTTCTCGATGTGCGGGAACTCCATGGGCGCCTTGGCGGCCACCCCGCCCACCGTGGGGCTGCCCTCGTCGCCGTGCGTGTACGCCTGGCCGAACGGGCCCTGCCGGGTGACGTCCGCCAGGCCCGGGGCGCCGTCCAGGCCGACCCACTCCAGCGCCTCGCGGGCGTGCCCGGTCTGCAGCAGCACCTCGAGCGAGTAGGCGGGCCAGGTCGTGTAGGCGCCCTCGTCCTGGTGGTCGGTGCGCGAGCTGAAGGCGGCGTCGGGGTCGAGCGGCGAGAGGGCGTGCATCCAGGTGCGCGTCTTGAGCTCCCGCAGGAAGAACGCCACCATCTCCTCCGTCCGCTCGCGGCCGAGGGCGTCCGGCATGCACTGCAGCACGGTGAAGAAGTCGAGGCAGTGCCGCACGGGCACCAGGGTGCCGTCGGGCTGGCGGCAGCCGAAGAACCCCTCGCCTGGCAGGTAGAGCTCCAGCACCGCCGCGGACAGGGCCGAGGCGGTCGACTCGAGCTCCTGCGCCTCCGCGTCGCGCCCGACGAGCCGCAGCAGCGCGGCCACGGTGCGGCCGTTCCAGACGTTCGCCGCGTTGAACGAGGCGACCTTGTGGGTGTAGCTGCTCACGCACTCGAGCAGGTTCGCGGCGGTGCCGTAGTCGGCCAGCCCGTCCTCGCCGGCGATGCGCCGGTAGTAGCGGGCGTGCTCGACGAGCAGGTCCAGGACGCTACGGCCCCTCACGCGCTCGTCCAGGAACGCCAGGTCGGCGGTGTAGCGGACGTACTGCCAGGCCATGTGGACGGCCGCGTAGTCGTTCACGGCGTACCAGTTGCCCACCGGCTCGCCGGTCCTGAAGTCGATGGCGCAGCCCCGGTGCAGGTCGGCGGAGAGGAACGCCAGCACCATCCGGCGCAACGCCTCAGGGTCGAGCAGACTGAGGACCCCCGAGACCATCATCGTGTCCCAGGGGAAGACCCAGGTGTGCGGGAAGGTGCCCAGCGACGAGGGGAAGCCCGTCACGTACGTCTCGGCTCGGCCGCCCCACACGGGCGTGCGCTTGCAGTACAGGAGCGTGAGCGCGCCCATGTAGTAGAGACGCGCCACCGACGCCTGGTCGCTCTCCAGCACCGGCAGGTGGCCGGAGAAGCGGCCGCCGTCGTCGCCGAAGGCGGCGCGCCACTCCGCCTCCCACTCGTCCCGGGTACGCGGGACGAGCGACCTCCCGTCGGCCAGGCAGCGCCGCGCGAGCGAGGTCGCGTCGGCCGCGTCCGCCCCCAAGGCGTGGGCCCAGGTGACCTCGGCGGAGCCGCCGGGCTCGAGGTCCAACCGCAGGTGCAGGGCGACCCAGCGCGAGTCGGCGTCGAGGGAGCCGTCCAGGCGCGCGGTCGTCAACGCCTCGCGCCAGCGTGGGTCGTCGGGCGCCCGGTCGGTGAGCACGTGCTCGGTGGGCGCGAACGGGTCTCCCACCCTCGCGAAGGCGCTGACCCAGCCGCTGGCCTGCTCGTCGAAGCCGGCGGCGCCCGCCAGCGGGACGCTCACCGCCACCGCCGAGGCGACCGGCGAGTCGCGGTCCTCGAGGAGCAGCGTCTCCCCCTCCAGGCGCACGCGCGCCCGCACCGGGTCGCGCGGCGGCCAGGACGTGTCCCAGGCGGCAGAGGTGTCGGCCGCCACCAGGGCGAGGAGGTCCAGCGAGGCGCGCTCGGCGCCCGGGTTCGTGACGGTCAGCAGGTTGACGGCGGCGGCGCCGTACGTGGGCAACAGCGTGACGACGTCGAAGCGCAGGCCGCGCCACGTCTGGCTGCGCTCCACGCGGCTGGGGAACCAGCGGTAGACGACGTCGCCGGCGGCGGAGAGGTCCTCCAGCGCCCCGCCGTCGAGGCCGGCGTAGAGCCGCCCGTGCTCGCTGGCGGCGTAGGCCTCGGGCGTGCTGAACCCCGCGTAGGAGAACACCCCGCGGCCGGTCACCAGGCCCGCCCACTGGTTCGTGAGCGCGGGCGGCGCCCAGTCGGGGTCGCGCGGGTCGGTGGCGACGGCGTCGCCGGCGAGGGACTCGGCCGTGGGCAGCCCCGCCAGCGCGCTGTGGTCGAAGGCGGCGCGCCGCAGGCGCGCGGACTCACGTTCGGCAGGCAACTCTCTCGTTCCTCCTCGGGCCGTCTAGCGGTTGAGCCCGGACAACGCCATGCCCTGCACGAAGTAGCGCTGCAGCAGGAAGAACAGGACGATCACCGGCAGCATCACGATCAGCGAGGCCGCCATCAGGAGGTCCCACTCGGTGCCGGTCTGCTGCTGGAAAGCGCGCAGGCCGATGGGCAGCGTGAAGTTCTCGGGGCTGTGCAGGTAGATGACGGGGCCCATGAAGTCGTTCCAGGTCCACAGGAACGCGAAGATGGCCGCGGTGGCGATGACGGGCTTCGACTGCGGCAGGATGATCTGCCAGAAGATGCGCCACTCCGAGGCGCCGTCGATGCGCGCGGCGTCGTTGTACTCGCGCGGGATCGTGCGGTAGTACTGCCGGAACAGGAAGACGTTGAACGCGCCGCCCCCGAAGAAGCTCGGCACGATGAGCGGCAGCAGCGTGTCCACCCAACCGAGCCAGGTGAAGATCACGAACTGCGGGATCATCGTCACCTGCGCGGGGATCATCAGCGTCGCCAGCACGAGGAAGAACACGACCTCGCGGCCCGGCCAGCGCAGGCGCGCGAAACCGTAGGCGACGATGGACGCCGAGAAGACCTGCCCGAAGACGGCCAGCACCGTGACGATCACGGAGTTCCTCAGGTAGCGCCAGAAGGGGAAGTACTCGATGGCGTCCAGGAAGTTGCGCCACTGCGGCGGCTTCGGGATCCACTCGGGCGGGTAGGCGAAGAGCTGGGCGTCGGGCTTCAGCGCCGTGGACAGCATCCAGAGCAGCGGCATCAGGAACGCGACCGAGCCCAGGGCGAGGAGCGCGTACACGGTGACGGCGTAGGCGGTCTTGGCGGCCTTGATGGAGCCCACGGGCTAGTTCTCCTCGTAGTAGACGAGCCGCCGCGAGACGGCGATCTGGATGAGGCTCACGGTCACGATGACGAAGAAGAGGATCCAGGCCATCGCCGAGGCGTAGCCCATGCGCAGGCTCTCGAACGCCGTCTGGAACAGGTAGAAGACGTAGAAGAGCGTCGAGTGCACGGGGCCGCCGTCGGTCATCACGTACGCCTGCGTGAACACCTGGAAGGAGCCGATCGTGAGCGTCACGAAGTTGAAGAAGAGGGTCGGCGAGAGCATGGGCAGCGTCACGTAGCGGAACTGCGCCCAGCCCGAGGCGCCGTCGACGCGCGCGGCCTCGTAGAGCTGGGGCGGGATGCTCTGCAGGCCGGCCAGGTTGATGACCATCACGCCGCCCATGCCCCAGAGGCTCATGATCACCATCGCCGGCTTCGACCACTGCGGCGAGAAGAGCCACAGCGGCCCCTCGATGCCCAGGTACGAGAGGGCCAGGTTGATGAGGCCGTAGTCGGGGTTGAAGATCCACAGCCACAGCAGCGCCACGCCCACGCCCGACAGCACCGACGGCAGGAAGAAGACGGTGCGGAAGAGCCGCATGCCGGGCAGCTTCGAGTTCAGCAGCAGGGCGACGCCCAGGCTGAGCGCCATCATCAGGGGGACCGACAGGAACGTGTAGTAGGCGGTGTTGTAGAGCGCCTTCCAGAACAACGGGTCGGTGGTGAGGGCGCGGTAGTTCGCCAGGCCGATCCAGCGGGGCGGCTGGAAGACGTTGTAGCTGGTGAACGAGTAGTAGACCGACAGCCCGATGGGCAGGGCCGAGAACAGCAGGAACCCCAGCACCCAAGGAGATATGAAGAGCCACGCCGTGAGCATCTCGCGCCGGGCGAGTGGGCTCAGGCGGGCTCCAGGTGGGCGTGCGGCGGGCCCGCCGCTCACGCGGCGGGCCCGGACCAGGTCAGTTGGTCTCGCGATACCGCCTGACCTCGTTCTCGTACGACCGCTGGGCGTCGTCGAGCGCCTGCTGCGGCGTCTTGGTGCCGAGCAGCGCGGCGTCCACCTCGGGCTGCAGGGCGGTGTCGTACCAGGTGGGCGCCTCGAGCGAGAAGGCGCGGAAGCGCGAGGTCTCCATCTGCTCCACGAACACGGGCCAGGCGGCGTCGGCCATCAGGTCGTCGGCCTGGGCCGCGGCCATGTTGCCCACCATGGAGTAGTTCAGGCGGGCGTAGGCGGCCTGGACCTCGTCGGACATCAGGTACTCGACGAGCCTGTAGGCGGCCTCGGGCGCCTGGGTCGAGGCGCTGATCTCGAGCGAGAAGCCGTTGCTCCAGCTCGCCGGCGTGCCGTTGTGCGGCAGCGGCGCCACGCCGTAGTCGAGGTCGGGCGCGTACTGGGCGATCTGGCCGGGGAAGGTGTTGTTCTGGATGATCATCGCGACCTTGCCCGACATGAACGGGTCGCTGGCGCCGGTGCCGAAGGTGGCGGAGAAGGAGGTCATCGCCCGGCTGCCGTAGGCGTTCTGCCGGTCGACCATCCACTGCAGGGCCTCGACGGCCGCGGGCGTGTTGAACCGCAGGCTGCCGTCCTCGGCCAGGAAGTCCTCGCCGTTCAGCATCGCGTAGAGCGGGAAGTAGGTGTTGCCCAGCGTGGGCCCGAAGCCGAGCTGCTGGATGCGGCCGCCCTCGACGACGGTGAGGGCGTCGGCGTACGCCACGAGCTCGTCCCACGTCTCCGGCGGGTCCTCGGGGTCCAGGCCGGCGGCGCGGAACAGCTCCTTGTTGTAGTAGAGGACGCGCACGTCCGTCTCCATCGGCATGGCCCAGACGCGACCGTCCCAGGTGACGGCCTCGCGCGTGGCCGGCCAGAACGGCTCGAGGCCGTCGTCGCCCAGCAGGTCGTCCAGCGGCAGGATCACGCCCGCCACGGCGCGGCTCGGCACGTTGCCGAGGTCGTTCATCGCCACGTCGGGGCCGATGCCGCCGGCGGTGGCGGTGGTGAGGCGCGTCCAGTAGTCCCAGAAGTTCGTGCCCAGGTGCGTGACCCTGACGTCCGGGTTCGCGGCGTTGAAGTCCTGGACCACCTGGTCGATGAACTCGGCCGCCGGTCCGGCGTCGAAGATGTGCCAGAACGTGATCTCGGTCTGGGCCGAGGCCGTAACGGCGGACGTCGTGACGAGGAGCGCTGCGAGAAGGGCGCGCGCCTTACGGGTGACGGTTCGCATGAGCCTCTCCTAACCTGCGCGGAGTCGTGGAACTCGCCTGATGCTAACAAAGCGCTCCGGTCGGCCCGCCAGGGACACCGGCCCAGCCCGGGCACCGCGTCCGGCTCAGGCGTCGTCCTCCGGCAGCGCCGGCGTGTCGAGCTGACGCTTGAGGTAGACCCAAGGGAACGAGCCCTGGCCGACGCGCTGCCAGCCCTCGGCGAGCAGGACGTCCACTGCCGGCGACGACGCCAGGAGCCGCAGGTGCTCCCACTGCCTGTCGGACCGGCGCACCACGTGGTGCAGGAACCCGTACCCGATCGAGTGCCAGCCGTGGCGGCCGAGGCGCTCCAGGGCCTTCATCTCGTTGACGGCCGTGAGGCCCGAGACCACCCGCACGTCGCGCCCCTGCGCGCCGACGGCCGGCGCGGAGGCCCCTTCGTCCTCGACGCCGCGACCGAAGCGCTTCTGCGCGGCCTGGCGCGAGACGTCGAGCCGGGCGCCGATGGCCTCCCAGCTATGGCCCGCCGAGCGCGCCGCCGTCACGGCTGCTCTGAGCATCTCCTCCGTCTGCTGCTCGGCCTTGGCGGCGATGCTCACCAGGTCCAGGTAGGCCTCGGGGTCCGTGGCGATGCGCTCCTCCAGGTCCCGGACCGCCTCGGTGACCGCGGAGGCGAGGCCCTCGGCGAGCAGTACTTCGTCGAACCTGGTCTTGTCGGCCATGTCCACCTCCCTGCCGAACGCCGTAGGCGCGGCGTGCGGCAGCGGCGCCGCTGTGTCAACTATAGGTTGACAACCGGGCTCGTGTCAACTTGGGGTTGACGCTTCGGAGGACGTCGCGTCATAGAGGGAAGACGAGGGGCACCAGCAGCAGGACCACGCCCGTGAGGAGCAGCTGCAGCGGCACGCCCACCTTCGGCAGGTCGCTGAAGCGGTAGTGCCCTGGCCCCAGCACCAGCGTGGTCACGGGCGAGGAGACCGGGTTGATCAGCGTGCAGGACGCGCCCAAGGCCACGGCCACGAGGAGGGGCGCGGGCGAGACGGCGAGTGCCTCGGCCGCCTGCAACGCGATCGGGGCCATCAGGACGGCCGAGGTCGTGTTCGTGAGGAACTGCGTCACCGCCACGGTGACCAGGTAGACGCCGGCCAGGACCGCCACGGGACCGGCGCCGCCGAGGAGGCCGGTGAGGGCGCCGGCGGCGAGCTCCACCCCGCCCGTCTGGGTGAGGGCCGTGGCCAGGGGCAGCATCCCGGCCAGGAGGACCACCGACGGCCACTGCACGCTGCGGTACGCGTTCTCGGGCGAGACGCAGCCGGTGGCCACCAGCGCGATCACGGCCAGCAGCACCGACGTCACCAGCGGGAGCGGGGTGAGCGCCATGGCCGCCAGCATCGCCAGGATGACCGCGGCCGCCAGCGGCGCCCTGGCGGCGCGGGGCGCGGGCGCCTGGCCGTCGCTGGCCTCGCTCAGCAGCACGGCGTCGTCGCGCTCGCGGCGTAGCATCTCGATGGCCTGAGGGAAGCCGCGCACCAGCAGCACGTCGCCGAAGCGCAGCCTCTCCTGGGACAGGTCGCCGGAGAGCCGCTCCCCGGCCCGCTGCACGGCCAGCACCACCAGGCGGTAGCGGTCGCGGAAGCGCAGCTCGGCGAGGGTCTTGCCCTGCCAGCTCGAGCGCGGGGTCACCAGCACCTCGGCGAAGACGAGGTTCGAGGGCACGGCTTGGCCAGCGCCGGGCACGACGTTCTCGAAGCCGAGGCCGTGGGCGTCGGCCAGCTCCGCCAGCCCTCGCGCCGGGCCCTGCACCAGCACCCTGTCACCCGCCTCGAGGGTCGTGAACGGGCCGATGCGCTTCGACACGCCCACCTGGCGGCGGCGGTGGAGGCTCCGACCGGCGGCGACCGGGTCGGCGTCGACCGCCACGACCCGCACGCCCAGCAGCTCGGGCCAACGCAGCTCGCCCAGCGTGGCGCCCGCCAGCGGCGAGCCGGGCGCCACCACGAAGCGTCGCAGCTCGTCCGCCAGACCGTAGCGGTGCGCCAGCTCGCCCAACCCGACCGTTCGCGGGCCGTCGGCGACGGGCTCGGCCGGCGCCCTGGCCGGCAGCAGGCGCCTGCCCACCGTGAGCACGTAGAGGACGCTGACCAGCAGCATGGCCAGGCCCACCGGAGCCAGGCTGAGGAAGCCGAGCGGCGCGTGGCCGGCGCCGGCGAGCGTCTGCGACGCCACGAGGTTCGGCGGCGTGGCGATGAGCGTGAGCGTGCCGCCCATGAGCGCTGCGAACGCCACCGGCACGAGCAGCTTGCTGGGGCTGAGGCGGTTGCGCCAGGCCAGCCGCACCGCGATGGGCAGCATGATCGCCACGGTGCCCGTGGAGCTCATGAACGCCGACAGGGCGGCCGTGGCCAGCATCAGCGCGGCGGTCAGGCGCAGCTCGCCCTCCCCCGCCACGCGCGCGATCCAGGCGCCCACCCGCGCCGCCAGCCCCGTCTCGACCAGCGCCCCCGAGACGACGAACAGCCCAGCGATCATCACCACCAAGGGGTCGGAGAACCCCGCCAGCGCCTGCTGCGGCGTGAGCACGCCCGTGAGGGTGAGGGAGACGACGACCAGCAGCGCCACCAGGTCGAGGCGCACGCGGTCGGAGACGAACAGGACCAGCGCGACGCCGAGGACGACGAGGACGATGACGAGGTCGCTGCCCATGGGCCCAGGCTACGCGTCCGCGGCGCGCCCGCGGCGCCGCCGACCCGGCGGGCGGGAGAGGGCGGCGCTCTCCCCACCTGCCCCGTCGTCGGCTGAGGTCTAGCCGGCCGCCGGGGCCCGCCTGGGCGCGGGGGGCAGGACCAGGAAGGCGACCACGCCCACGGCCCCCAGGACGGCCAGGGCGCCGAACGCCAGCCCGTACTCGCCGCGCAGGTCGGTGAGCAGGCCCACGAGGAGCGGGCCGACCACCGAGCCGACCATGATGATCAGCGAGGAGTAGCCCATCACCATCGCGAACGCCTTGCGGCCGAAGTAGTCGGCGCGCATGGCGCTCATGAGCGGGCCGCGCAGGCCCCAGGCGAGCCCGTGCAGCACCGCCGCCGAGCCGACCGCCGCCGCCGAGCCGGCGACGACCAGCACGACCATGGCCAGCGTGTGCATGGCCATGCCCGCGGCCGCCAGCCAGCGCTTGTCGTAGCGGTCGCCCAGGACACCCCCCAGGGCCTGCCCCGCCACCTGGCAGAGCGTGATGAGCGTGAACATCGCCGCCGCCGTCGTCACGCCCAGCTCGAGCTTCTCGCCCACGTAGATCACGAAGTGCACGGTGACCGCGCCCACGATCGCCAGCGCGTTCGAGTGGCCCAGCGACAGGAGCCAGAACTCGCGCGAGCGCAGCACGCGTCGCGTGTCGAGGGGCCGCGCCGGCGCCGCGCCCTCGGCTTCGGCCTGCGCCGTGACCTCGACGCCGTCGGGGCGCAGGCCCATCGCCTCGGGCTCGTCCACGAAGACGCGGCCCAGCGGCCACGCCAGTAGCAGGTAGACGACGCCCGACCCGATCGCCACGGGCCGCCAACCGTAGGTGACGAGGAGCCAAGCCAGAACCGGCACCAGCAGGCCGCCCAGGCTGATGCCCAGGGCGACGACCGCCATGGCCCGGGCGCGCAGCCGCTCGAACCAGTTGACGACCATCGTCATCAGCGAGAGGAAGCCGCACAGGCTCACCCCGACGGCCATGAGCAGGAACACCGCCAGGAACTGAGCCAGGTCCCGCACGAACCCGAGGGCGACGAAGCCGGCGCCCAGCATCAACATGCCGCCCAGGACCACACGCCGCGCCCCGTACCGCTGGAGCAGCCAGCCGTGCACCGGCCCCAAGAGCCCGCTCTCGGTGCGGTGGAGCGAGTGTATGAGCGAGACCGTCGTCCTGGTCCAGCCGAACTCGGCCATCCAGAACGGCGCGTACACCCCGAAGGACTGGAAGAAGAGCAGGCCCTGCAACGCCTGGATGCAGGTGGCGCCCGCCACGACCCACCACCCATGGAAGACGCTGACGGGCAGGCGGAGCAGGCGGGTCACTCGACCCAAGCTAACCCGTCGCGCGGCGCCACTTGCGGGCACGTGCCCGCCGCCCTCGCACGGTCGGGGTCCGGTCGGGTCCGCGTTCGAGGGGCGCGCGCCCGAGGAGGGCTGGGACTTCCGAGTCTGGCTGGAGCACAACTTCTTCGACCTGGACGACCCCGAGGTGATGTCGGCGATCGCGGCGTTGGCGAACCTGGGGGTGCAGGTCACCTACGAGCCCCAGTCCGAGGGGCCGCCGCCCGGTTGACGTACCGGGGCCCGAGTCGAGCGGGGGGCACGGGATGCGCCCCTCCGCTCCCTTCCCGGCACGCGTACCGCGCGGGTCGCGGGCCCGCTTCCGCGCGGCTCAGATCACGCTGAACGTGATGCGCAGCCGGAGCTGCTTCACCTCGTAGCTGATCGTGGCCGTGCCGTCCTCCTGCGCGGTGACGTCGTCCCCCCGGAGGACCGCGCCCCAGCAGAGCGCCCGCTCGTTGATGGCCGCGAGCTGGTCGGGGTTCAGGTTGGCAGCGCCCGCCAGGCGGGTCGTCGGCCGCGACAGGTCCACGGTGACGACGGGGCCCAGGGTGTTCGAGCCGTGGAACACCTCGTCGCCCTCGCCCGTGGCGTAGGCGCGCGCCTGCACCTTCCCGCTCAGCTCCGGGCCCTCGTAGTCGATGTCGACGATCCACTGCAGCTGGGCCGAGTGCACCGTCAGGCCGGGCGCCACGTCGTCGAAGACGAAGCACTCGCCCTCGTCGGTGGGCACGCGCAGGTCGAGCTCCTCCACCTGGCCGGCCCCGACCTCGGTCGTGACCGCGCCCGCCGGGTCCTCGATCTGGGCCTTCAGGTCGATGACGTGCGGCAGGGGCAGGGCTGAGCAGGCGGCCAGGACGAGCACCGCCAGGCTGACGAACGACGCGCTGGTGACACCGGTTCGGCGCATGGTCTCCTCCTAAGCGGCGCCCCGCGGAGCCGCTGGGCCCGCCCACGCGCGACGGGCGGCGCGGCGCGCCCCCATGGACGCACCTTGGACCCCGCCCATGAAGGACAGGCGCGGTACGCATGAGGGGCCCTCGCTCGCTGCCGGGCCGGTGCGCGCGTCGGGAGCCGCGCGGCGCCACGCCCCCTGGGCTGCGGCGCCCGCCCCCGGCGCTTTGTACGGCTCAGAGGACGCCACCCCGACGCCGCCGCGCACCCGTGCTACGATCCCGGAAACGTTACCGGCACGGACCTTGGGGGCACGAGGCCCGGTCCGCGCAACTGTCCGGAATCGATTCCGGCAGAGGCGCGCGCAGCGAGGTGGAGGATGGGCAACCGGTCGCGGGAGGCGAAGGTGACGATCCGCGATGTCGCCGCCGAGGCGGGGGTGGGCATCGCCACGGCCTCCCGCGCGCTCAACCACGGACCCGAGGTCTCCGAGGCCACGCGGCGGCGCGTGCTCGAGGCGGCCGCCGCGCTCGGCTACCGCCGCTCCTCCGTGGCGCTGGGCCTCAAGCGCGGCACCACCGACAACATCGGCGTGGCCGTGATGTCGCGCCACGCGCCCGTCGTCCTCAACCCCTTCTACATGGAGGTCATCGGCGGCATCGAGGAGGTGCTGGAGGAGGCCGACAAGCACCTGGTGCTCAGCAGCCTCAAGCGCCGCGAAGACCTCCTCGACCTGGCCGGCGAGGGGCGCGTGGACGGCCTGCTGGTGGTGGGCTGCGACGTCAGCGACGAGGTCCTCGGCGCCCTGCGCGAGCGCCGCGTGCCGGTCGTGCTCATCGACCACGAGTTCCCGGGCCTGCCCTCGGTCGTCACCGACCACGAGCAGGCCGGCCGCCTGGCGGCGCGCCACCTGCTGGCGGGCGGCGGCGAGCGCTACGCGTTCGTGAGCGAGAACCTCGACAACCCGAACTTCGGCGCCCGGCTGGCGGGCTTCAGGGACGAGCTCGAGCGCTCGGGCGCGGAGCTCGACCAGCGTGCCGTAGCCGCCGGCGGCGACGCCTGGGACGGCGGCTTCTACGCCATGGAGGAGCTGCTCGGGCGCCTGCCGGAACCCCCCGACTCGGTCTGCGCGGCGAACGACCCGGCGGCGATGAGCGCCGTGAAGGCCCTCGCCGCCCACGGGCTCGCCACGCCGGACGACGTGGCGGTGGTGGGCGTCGACGACATCCACCTGGCCGCGCACCACGATCCGCCCCTCACCACCGTGAGGGTCGACAAGCTGGGGCTGGGCAGGACGGGCGCGCGGCTGCTGCTCGACCGCCTCGAGGGCGAGGAGGTGCCCGAGCGCACCACGCTCCCCACCGAGCTCGTCGTGAGAGGCACGACGCGGGCGGCGGCCCCCGTGGGAGGCGGGCGATGAGCGGTTCGACGGTCGGAGCGGCGACGGCCGCGGCCGGAGGCCGGCGGTGAGCGCGTCCGCGGGCCGGGCGGCGCCGGGCTGGTTGGGCCGCGCCGCGGAGACGCTCAGCCCGCGCCGCGTCTGGCGCGAGGTGCGGCGCTCGAACCCGGTGGGCTACCTCTTCGTGCTGCCGTACGTGCTCTTCTTCGCCGTCTTCATCGCCTACCCCTTCGGGTTCGCGTTCTACCTGACGGTCCACAACTGGAACATCGTCAGGCCGGAGAAGCCGTTCGTAGGCACCCGCAACTTCGAGATCCTGTTCAGCGACCCGCTGTTCTGGAAGGCCCTCGGCAACACCGCCGTGTTCCTGGCGGTGCACATCCCCCTGCAGATCGTCGTGGCGCTGCTCCTGGCGGTCGTCCTGAACCAGCCCTTGCGGGCGCGCGGGTTCTTCCGCACCGCCTACTTCCTGCCCTACGTCACCTCTGGCGCCATCGTCAGCCTCGTCTGGCTGCGCCTCTACGCCGACGACGGGCTGCTCAACCAGGCGCTGGCCGCGCTCGGCCTGGGGCACGTGGGCTGGCTGTCAGACCCCCGCGTCGCGATGCCCAGCATCGCCGTCATGGCCACGTGGAAGAACGTCGGCTACTACCTGATGATCTTCCTGGCCTCCCTGCAGTCCATCCCGGCGCAGCTCTACGAGGAGTCGTACCTGAACGGCGCGAACGCCTGGCAGCGGTTCCGCTACATCACGTTCCCCATGCTGAACCCGGCGTTCATCCTCGTCGTGGTGCTGTCGACGATCGGCGGCTTCTCGCTGTTCGTCGAGCCGTTCGTGATGACCGGCGGCGGGCCGCTCGACGCCACCTTGAGCCTGGTGCTCTACCTCTACCAGCAGGCGTTCCAGTTCCTGCGCATGGGCTACGCCGCGACGATCGGCGTCGTGCTGGCGCTGCTGATCTTCGTCGTCACCCTGGTCCAGCGCCGCTTCCTCGAACGCGAGGTGGGCTACTGATGACCGGCATCGTCGGCAGGCGCGCCGAGGGCCTCGGCGGGTTCGCGCGCCGGGTCCTCTTCTACCTGCTGCTCTCCCTGGGCGCGCTGGCGTTCCTGCTGCCGTTCCTCTACATGCTCTCTACGGCGTTCAAGGGCCCGCGCGAGCTGTTCGACCTCAACCTCGTCCCGCGCGAGCCGACGCTCGACCACTTCCGCGCCGTGTTCACCCAGATCCCCATCGGTCGGGCGCTGTTCAACTCGGCGTTCGTGTACCTGCTGCAGACGGCGAGCGTGCTGGTCTTCTCGTCGATAGTGGGCTACGCGCTCTCGCGCCTCAGGTTCTTCGGCCGCGAGTTCGTGTTCAACGTCATCCTGCTCACGATGATGATCCCCGGTCAGCTCCTGCTGATCCCGCTGTACGTGCTCATCGTCAGGCTCGGCTGGACCGACTCGTACCAGGGGCTGATCGTGCCCGGGATGATCAGCGCCTTCGGCATCTTCATGTTCCGCCAGAACTTCAAGACGATCCCGCAGGAGCTCATCGACGCCGCGCGGGTCGACGGCGCCTCGGAGCTCACGATCCTCTTCCGCATCATCTGGCCGCTGTCGGCGCCGGTGCTCATCACCGTCGGCATCTTCACGTTCATGGGCGGCTGGAACGACTTCCTGTGGCCGTCGCTGGTGAACCGCGACATCGACTACCAGACGCTGACGCAGATGGTGACCCTCTACGGCATCGGCGGCCAGGCCGGCGGCCAGGCGGGGGCGGTCATGGCCTCGAGCCTCATCGCGGTGCTCCCGATGGTCGTCGTCTACCTGGTGTTCCAGCGCTACTACCTGCAGGGCATCGCCGGCACGGGGGTCAAGGGATGAGGGCGCGGCGAGCGAGGGCCGCGGCGCCCGCTCACGGCGAGTCGGCTCCGGCGGAGCCGAGGACGGAGGGACTGGTGAGGTTCAAGAAGCAGGCAGGCGGCGAACGCGGGACCTTCCGCCGCCAGGCGGCTCGGGCGCTGTGGTCGCTGGCCGCGGCGGCCGTCCTGGCGCTGCCCGGGCTGGCCGTCGCCCAGCAGACGATCACGTTCTGGCCGTCGTCGAACCCCGAGGAGATCGAGTTCGCGCGGCGCATCACGGACGCCTGGAACGCGGCCCACCCCGAGCTGCAGGTGCGCATGCAGCCGCTGCCGGCCAGCCGCTCCACCGAGGAGGTGCTGCTGGCGGCCATCGCCGCGCGCACCACGCCCGACGTGGCCGCGAACATCTACCCCGGCGCCATCAGCCAGTACGTGGAGGCCGGCGGACTCTACGAGCACGAGACGCTGCCCGGGTTCATGGAGTTCATGGTCGCGCGCTCCGGACAGGACGTCGTGGACCTGTACACGCACCCCAGCGGCCACGTCTACCAGGTGCCGTGGAAGTCGAACCCGGTGATGTTCGCGTACAACGTCGACCTGCTCGAGGAGGCCGGCATCGCTCCCGAGGACCTGGCCACCTACTCCGGGTTCCTCGAGGCGGCGCGCAAGGTCAAGGAGAAGTGGGGCGGCGAGAAGTACCTCTACTCGCCCACCGTCGACGTCACCTGGTGGCAGCGCTTCTTCGACTTCTACACGCTCTACATCGCCGCGTCCGAGGGCCAGACGCTATTGGACGACGAGGGCCGCGTGGTCTTCGACGACGAGGCCGGCCGCGAGGTGTTCGAGTTCCTCGGCACGCTCTTCCGCGAGGGCCTGGCGGCGAAGGGCCAGTCGGCGCAGAACCGCTTCTTCCAGGGCACCGTGCTCGTAGAGCAGGCGGGCCCCTTCACGATGCCGTTCTACGAGAACAACGCCCCCGAGGGCTTCCGGTTCGCGCTCGTGCCGCCGCCGGTGCCTGACCGCCTGGCGGGCAGGCCCGTCTACACCTACGGCGACCCGAAGAACATCGCCATCTTCACGAACAGCCGCTCGCCCGAGGAGTCGTGGGAGTTCATCAAGCACATCCTCTCGCCCGAGAACGACGCGCTGTTCCTCGAGATCACCGGCCAGATCCCTTACCGCGTGGGCATGGAGGACGACCCGCTGTTCGCCGACATCATCGCGAGCAAGCCGAACCTCCCGCCGTTCCTGGATCAGGCGCAGCGCACCAGGGGCGTGGACGACACCCCGTACCTGATCGAGATCTTCAGCGCCATCAGCCGCGAGTACGAGGCTGCGGTGGTGCAGGGAGCGAGGTCACCCGAGGAGGGCCTGCGCCGCGCCGCGCAGCGGGCCCGCGACATCATCAGCGGCTTCTACTGACCGGCTTCACCCCCAGGCACCGGACCGCGTCGGGAGGCCCGGCGCGACGACAACAAGGAGGCAGTGGATGAGACGGACCCTGATCGCCCTCGCCGCGCTCGCGCTCGGCGCGACCGCCCTGGCCGAGACCCGCTCGGTGACCGTGAACGTGGACGCCCGCACGGGACGCCCCGTCCCGGTGAGCTTCGACCTGCTCACGCTGCGCGACGCCATCGGCGCCGAGTTCCCCATGGACTGGACGAGCCTGAAGGTGAGCGTGGGCGGCGAGGAGGTGCCTTACCAGATCGACGACGTCGACCTGAACGGCCGCCTCTCGGCCGGCGACCAGCTCGGCTTCCTGGCGACCGGTCCCGCGACGATCGAGATCGCCGACGCCCCGGGCGAGGGCGCCAGCTACGAGCCCGCCCTCACGGTCGAGGGCGAGGACCCGGCCGTCATCACGTCCTCGCTCGCCGAGGGCTTCGTCGTCGAGGTGCCGGCGCACGGCCTGGCGCGCATCGCGGGCTACGGCGACGCGCAGGCCCTGATGGCGAACGAGGTCGGCATCCTGCGCTTCAGCGGCTACCCCGAGTCCACGTGGTGGGCGAACGAACAGTACGGCCCGCACGAGGAGTACACGAACCTCGAGGCCGGCGGCATGCGTCACGTGGGCACCACCGTGCTCCCGGCCGGTCCGGCCCGCGTGACCGTGGTGGCCGAGTACGCCAGCGACCGCTTCGTGGGCCTGCGCCAGCGCCTCGTGACGCACGTCTGGGCGACGGGCGACGTCGAGGTCACCAACGACGTCACCTTCGGCGGCTACCTCGACATGATGAAGCTGCAGAGCATGGCCACCTCGGTCATGACGCAGGCCGACCTCGACTCGGTGCACGTGCTGCCCGTCTTCCGGCGCCTGCTGTGGGCCGACCAGCTCGGCATCACCGCCGAGGAGTACTTCGCCGAGCGCGACGCCACCACCACGGTGGACGGCGAGACCTACCTGTCCTTCCCCGCCGGCGACGCGCTCAGCCCGCTCTACTGGGGCGCGACGTACATCTTCGCCTCGGCCGAGCCGTGGCGCGCCAACTTCTCGCCGAACCTGGGCGTCGGCGTGGCCGAGCTGGCCTACGAGACCCCCGAGCTCGTCGACGACTACGACGACTGGCTGGCCGGGAACACCTGGGTCTTCGAGTCTCAGGAGTTCCGCACCGGCGTGTTCAAGTGGACCGCCGACGAGTTCGGCACCTACGAGGCTACGGCGAGCATCACGCCGAGCACGCCGAACCACTACCTGCCCGGCGACACCGCCCGGTTCCACGTGGCCTACAGCGCCTTCGGCGCCGGGTCGACCGAGGACGCGATCCGCTTCGCGCGCGATCGCCAGGCCGAGCTGGCTTCGGTCGCCCTGGAGTGATGTCGGCACCTACGGGCTTCGGGGGCGCGCTACGGCGCGCCCCCGCCTGCGCTGGCCGGAGGGTCCCACCGCGGCCCGCCGGCCGGCTCGCCGCCGCGCTCGGCCTGGCGGCCGCGCTGCTGACCGCGTCGCCGGCGGGCGCGCAGGGGGCGGGCCAGGAGCGCTCCTGGCCCGACGAGCCGCTCACGAACCTCTCCCACCTCGAGTCGCTGACCGCCGAGTTCGACGTCGAGGGCGAACGGCTCCTGGGCGTGTGGATCTACGCCGAACCCAGCCCCACCGACCCCGACGCCTACGTGGGACGCGAGGCGCCCGGCGAGGGCGTCACGGACCTGGACGACGTGGCGCGGGCCGTCGTCGCCTACCTGTGGCACCACGAGGCCACGGGCTCCGAGCGGTCGCTCGAGCTGGCGCGGGGGCTCCTCGGCTACGTGCTGGCCATGCAGGCCGAGGACGGCGAGTTCTACAACTTCGTCCTCGCCGACGGCCGCATCAACCGGCTGGGCATCACCAGCCGCAAGGGCGCCGGCTTCTGGGCCGCACGGGCCCTGTGGGCGCTGGCCGAGGGGATGAGGGCCTTCGCCGACGGCGACCCGGCCTTCGCGGCCGAGCTGCGCCAGGCCTTCCTGCGGGGCGTGCCGCCGTTCGAGGCCAAGGTGGCGCCCGCCTACGGCACCTCCACCACGCGCCACGGCCTCGAGGCGCCCGCTTGGCTGCCTGACGACGGCGCCGACGTGGCCGCGAACCTTCTCTTGGGTCTCAGTATCTTCCTGCAGTCAGAGGAGCACGAGGGCGTGCGGGCCCTGCACGACATGGTCGCGGAGGGCCTGATGGGCCTCCAGTACGGCCCCGCGGGCACCTACCCGTTCCTCGCGCACATGCCGTTCGCCCGCGACCCGCTCGACTGGCACGCCTGGGGCAGCCGCCAGACGCAGGCGCTGGCGCAGGCGTCGCGGGCCTCGGCCGACGCGGACACCGAGGCGTCCGCCGCCTTCCTGGCCTCGGCCGAGGCGGAGGCCGGGCACTTCTTCGTCCACCTGCTCGTCGACCGCGGCCCCTACACGAGCATGAACCCGGCCGTGCGCGCCTACCCGCAGATCGCCTACGGCATGGAGGCGGTCGCCAGCGGCTACTTCGCCTTGGCCGACGCCACGGGCAAGACCGTCTACGAACGCCTGGGCGGGCTCATGACCGGCTGGCTGCTGGGGAACAACAGCCTGCGCCAGGCGATGTACGACCCCGCCACCGGGCGCGTCTACGACGGGCTCGAGCGCGGCGTCATCAACCGCAACGCCGGTGCCGAGTCCACGATCACCGGCCTGATGGCGCTGGTCCAGGCCGAGTCGCGGCCCGCGGCGCGCGAGGCCCTGGCGTACACGTGGCTCGACGCGCACGCCGAGTTCACCGTCGAGGCCGAGAGCGGCACCGACTTCGGCGAGGCGCCCGCGACCGAGGTGGACGGCACCGCCAGCGGCCAGCTCGCCGCCGTGCTGAAGCCCGGCGCCAGCCTGGCCGTGAGGGCCGAGGTGCCCGCCACCGGCCGCTACCTCGTGTACGCGCTGCACAGGGACGACCCTTGGGAGGCCGGCGCGGCCGTCTTCCTGGGCCGCGAGCGCCTGGGGACCGTGGCCACGACCGGCGCCGCCGAGTCGCGCTACGTGATGACCGAGCTGGGCACGGTGGAGCTCGAGGCGGGCCCCATCAGCCTGACGCTCAGCCACGCCGGCGGCCGCGACTTCCGCTTCGACGCCCTGCTCTTCCGGCCCGTGGTCGAGTGGAAGCTGTACGGCCGCGAAGGGTCCCGGCTCCTCCTCGCCAAGAGCTGGTCGCCTGCCGCCGAGCCCGTTACCGCCGAGGTCGTCCCGGCCCTGCCCGCGAACGCGGCCGCCACCGCTCACGTGTACGACGCCCTGGCCAACGAGGTCCCGAGCGAGGGGGACCTCACCCTGCCGCCCTACGGCTTCGCGCTCGTGGAGTGGCCGGACGACACGCCGCTCCCGGAACTCGGCCTCACCACGGCGCGGGTCGGGCCGCTCCTCGCGCTCGAGCCGGCTTTCGCCGAGGAGGGCTACGTGGCCGTCGACCTGACGCCGGCCTTCAACGCCGACGCCTTCTCGCTCCCCTCGCGGCCGCAGCGCGGCAACTTCGACAACCGCTCGGGCGTCTACGGCGCCACGTTCCCGGCCGAGCTGGCGCCCGCGGCGTCGAGCCGCTTCGAGGCGGCCGGCGTGCCCTTCCTCTTCCCGCCCACCGACTCCGAGCTGAACAACGTGGTCATGCTCGGGCAGCGGCTCGAGGTGCCGGCGGGCCGGTACGCGGCGCTGCACCTGCTCGGCTCGTCCGACCAGGGCAACTACCGATCGGAGGCGACGCTGGTGTACGAGGACGGTAGCAGCCAGACGGTGACCGTCGGCCTCTCCGACTGGTGCCAGCCGCCGCGCTACGGAGAGACCGTGGCCGTGGAGTTCGCGCAGCGCCGCGGCACCAGCGGGCAGGTGGAGCGCATCACCTGTCGCATCCTCCATCAGACCGTCCCCGTGGACCCGGAGCGCGTGCTCGTGCGCGTGGACCTGCCCGACCGCGAGACCATGCACCTGTTCGCGCTGACGCTGGCCGCGCCGCCCCAGGAGTGAACCACCCGCCTCGCCGCGAGGCGGCGAAGAGAGGAGCCCGCCCTGCCACGGGCGGCACAGGAGTGAGGCAGATGAAGCTGAGACGCCACCCGGCCAACCCGGTACTCAAGCCCAACCCGTTCAACGACTGGGAGGCGCTGAACGTGTTCAACCCCTCCGTGGTCGTGCACAACGGCCTGTTCCACATGCACTACCGCGCGCAGGGCACCGACTACGTCTCGCGCATCGGCTACGCGGTGTCTACCGACGGCGTGAACTGGAACCGGCTGCAGCGCCCCGTGCTGGAGCCCGCCGCCGAGTTCGAGGCCAGGGGCGTGGAGGACCCGCGCGTCACCGCGATCGGCGGCCGGTTCTACATGGCCTACACCGCCTACGGCCGCGCCGGGGCGCACCCCGAGGTCGGGCAGACCGCCACGGGCATCACGCCCATGTACGCGGTGAGCGACAACCTCGTGACCTGGGAGCGCATCGGGCCCGTGGTCGTGGGCGAGGACAACAAGGACCACGCCCTCTTCCCCGAGCAGGTCGGCGGCAGGTACGTGACCTTCCACCGCCGCCCGCCCTCCATCTGGCTGGCGTTCTCGGAGGACATGCGCACCTGGAGCGACCACGCCGAGGTCATGAGGCCGCGGCCCGGCAACTGGGACGGCAAGCGCATCGGCGCCGGCGGCCCGCCCATCAGGACCGACGCGGGGTGGCTGATCGTCTACCACGGCTACGACGAGTCCCACGTCTACAAGATGGGCACCGCGCTCCTCGACCTCGAGGACCCGCGGAAGGTCCTCAAGCGTCCCAGCGAGCCGGTGCTCGAGCCGCAAGAGACCTGGGAGATGAAGGGCGACGTGCCCAACGTCGTCTTCGGCACCGCCAACCCCGTGGTGGACGGCGAGGTCTACCTGTACTACGGCGGCGCCGACAGGGTCATCGGCCTGGCCACCGCTCCCCTGGACGAGCTGCTCGCCTGGACGATCGCGGAGGGGTGAGCGGGGGCCGGTCGACCGGCCCGGCGATGCCAACATGGGTCGACCGAACGCGGAGGAGGGTCGCATGGGCAAGGTGGTCTTGTACGCCTCGGTGTCGGTGGACGGGTTCATCGCCGACGACGACGACCAGCCGGGGCCGGTCTTCGACTGGCTGACGAGCGGCGACGTGCCGCTGGACGAGAGCGGCGTGCTGAAGGTGTCGCCGGCCTCGCGCGACCACACGCTGCGGTACTGGCGGGAGATCGGCGCGACCGTCGTGGGCCGCCACGTCTTCGACCTCACCGACGGCTGGGGCGGGGTGCCGCCGGCCGGCGTGCCCTACGTGGTCGTCGTGACCCACCGCCCACCGCCCGAGGGCTGGGCCCCGGAGGCGCCCTTCCACTTCGTCGACGGCATCGAGGCGGCTATGGCCAAGGCGCAGGAGCTCGCGGGCGACCGCGTCGTCGAGGTCGCCGCGGGCGACGTGGGCGGCCAGGTGCTCGCGGCGGGCCTGGTGGACGAGGTGCGCATGGACGTCGCCCCCGTCGTCATGGGCTCAGGCAAGCGCTTCTTCGGGTCGGTCAGCGCGCAGCACCTGTTGGACGGACCCGACGACGTCGTCCAGGGCGACCGGGTCCTCCACCTGACCTACCGCGTCAGGCGTCCCTGAAGGCGGCCGCGTACGTCTCGTGCGCGGCCGCGATCGCCCGCAGGTAGGCGCCGCGCGCGCGGTCGAGCGGCGTCGCCGAGGCGTGGAGCACGGCCACGTACTCCTGGGGGTCGAAGCTGCCCACGCCGCCCCAGGGCGAGAGCCGCTCGAGGTTCAGCAGCTCCTCCTCGATACGCGTGCCCAAGGGGGCCAGGCGGCAGAACTCCTGCCTGGCGGCCTGGAGGTCCTCGGCGAGGACCCTGGCGGCCCGGAACACGTGCCTCAGCTCGGGTTCCTGCCCGGCGCGCTCCTCCAGCTCGCGGAAGAACTCGGCCTCCTCGGCGAGGCGGGAGTCGCGGATGCGGTGCGGGTTCAGGGGGTTGTTCGCCCAGGTGTCGACCGCCTGCGGGTCGCCCTGCAGCGAGGCGCCATGGGACATAGGTAGACGTGCCTCTCCGAACTCCGGCGCCGTTCGACGCCCCCTCGGCGCCGGGGTGCCCGTATCTAACCCCGGTCTCACCGTCCGGTTCGTGGCGCAGCCCACAGGCGGTGGCCGCCCATGTGGACCGTCCCGGGCGGTCCGCCGACCCGGCGCTGAAGGACCTCGAGTCGCGTTCGTCTCGGGGTCTCGCCTGGACCCGTCGCCGGACCGCGGCCGGTCCTGGTGGGGGACCGCCACCTCGTTCGACCGGCGGAGGCGAGCTGGGGGCGCCCTTCCCTACGCTCGCCCCATGCCAGGAGACGACCCCTCCCGCACGACCCGTACGCCCGCCGCGCCGCCAGGCGCCGGAGGACCTCGGCCGGCCGCCGCGCCGACGGCCGCTGCGTCGGAGGCGGCCGGGTCCGGACGGACCTCCCCTTCCCGCACCCTCTTCGCGCTCGCCACGCTGGCGGCGGGCGTCTGCGCCGCCGTGGTGGCGCAGGTGTTCCTCGCCGGGCTCGGTCTGCTCGTGGACCCGCGGTACCTCGCGTGGCACTCGTCTTTCGTGCACGTCATCGAGGTCGCGGCGCTCGCGCTACTCGCCCTCGGCATCGCCTCGCGCGTCGGCGGCCTGGCCGCCCTGAGCGTCGCTCCGTTCGTGCTGACCGGCGCCCAGTACGCCCTCATCCACGGCTTCGACGGGCCGGTACGGGCGCTGCACGCCGTGAACGCGTTCGCGGTCTTCGGCGCCAGCTGGGCGCTGGCGCGCCGTGCGGCCGCGGCTAGCGAGCCGCGCGTCGCTGGCGCCCGGCACCGACCGCCGCAGCGACCCGACGCCAGGCTCGGCCCCACCGTCGCCGCGCTGTCGCTGGTCCTGGTGGGAGCCGCCGGCCTGCTGGCCGGCGCGGAGGGCACGGGAGCCGGCGGCGCGCCCGCCACGGTCTCCGGGGCCCCAGACGCCGGCCCTGCCGACGAGGCCCTAGGGGCCCGCGTCTACGCCGCCCGATGCTCCGGCTGCCACGGGGGGCAGGGCGAGGGCCGCGTCGGTCCGCGCCTGAGCGGCAACCGCGCGCTCGCCGACCGCGACTTCGTGCTGCAGCGCGTGACGAACGGCGGCGGCATCATGCCGGCGTTCGGCCGGTCGCTCTCCGCCCAGGAGGTCGCCGCCGTGGTCGACCACGTCAGGTCGAGCTGGGGCAACGCCTACTGACCGGTTACGCTGACGCGAGAACGTGACGCGCGACGACGTGCCGCGCCCCCTGCGCTAGGAGGTCACCGTGGCCAGGCCGCTCCTCGAGGTCTCCCACCTGAGCCGCAGCTTCGGCCAGCACCGGGCCGTCAAGGACGTGTCGTTCACGATCCACGAGGGCGAGACGTACGGTCTGCTCGGCCCCAACGGCGCCGGCAAGACGACTACGATCTCGATGGTCAGCGGCGTCCTGCGCCGCGACGCCGGCGAGGTGAGGCTGGACGGCGTGCCCGTCAGCACCAAGGACACCAGGGGCCGCGGCGCCATCGGCCTCGTCCCGCAGGACCTCGCCATCTACCCCGACCTGACGGCCCGCGAGAACCTGAGGTTCTTCGGGCGGCTGTACGGCATGGCCGGAGCGGCGCTCGGCCGCCGCGTGGACGAGGTACTCGAGCTCGTCGGCCTCACCGACCGCGCCGGGTCGCTGGCGCGCACGTACTCCGGCGGCATGAAGCGACGGCTGAACATCGCCGTCGGGCTGCTCCACCGTCCCAAGCTGCTCATCCTCGACGAGCCCACCGTGGGCGTGGACCCGCAGTCGCGCAACGCGATCCTCGAGAGCGTCGAGCTCCTCGCGGGCGAGGGGGTGGCCGTGCTCTACACGACGCACTACATGGAGGAGGCCGAGCGCCTCTGCGACCGCGTCGGCATCATCGACGAGGGAGAGGTCAAGGCCGAGGGCACCCGGCGCGAGCTCGTCGACCTCGTCGGCGGCGAGGACGTGGTCAGGCTCGAGGCGACCGGCGAGCTGGGCCCGGCCGCCACCGCCCTGGAGGGTCTGGACGGCGTGCGGCGGGTGGACGTGCAGGCCGGCACGCTGCAGGTGGTGACGACCGGTGCCGCTCGCCTGCTGCCGGCGATCGTGGAGCGGGTCGCCGCGGCGGGCGGCGGGGTGGCGCGCGTGGAGGTGTCGGAGCCCGACCTCGAGTCGGTGTTCCTGCACCTGACCGGCAAGGCCCTGAGGGACTGATGCGCCCGGCGCTCCTCTTGGCGGCGAAGGACCTGCGGCAGCGGCTGCGCGACCGTTCGCTGTTCATCTTCGGCGCGCTCGTGCCCTTCGCCCTGACGTTCATCTTCGACCTCCTGCTCGGGCCCGTCAGCGGCGACGCGCCGTTCACGGCCCGGCTGGCGCTGGTGGACGAGGACGGCTCGGTGGTCTCCGCGGGGCTGCGGAGCGCGCTCGACGCCGCCGCCGACGCCGGCGTGGTCACGTGGGAGGCGTTCCCCGACGTGGCGGCCGCCCGGGCCGGCCTGGCCGAGGGCCGCGCGAGCGCGGTGATGGTCGTTCCCGCTGGCTTCGGTGCGGCGGTGCTGGGTGGGTCGCCTGCGGCGCTCACGGTCGTCGGCGACCCTGACCGGGGCCTCGCCGCGCAGGTCGCCGAGGGCGTGGCGGCGGCCTACGTGAGCCGACTGCGGGCCGCCACGCTGGCGAGCGCGGCGCTGGCCGGCGCCGGGGTCGCGTCGCTGCCCGCGCTCACGTTCGCGCAGGTCGCCGCCGCGCCCGACCCGTTCCGGCTCGTGGCGGCGCCCACGTCACCCCGGCAGCTCGACCTGACCACGTACTACGCCGCCGGCATGGCGGTCTTCTTCGTCTTCTTCATCGTGCAGCTCGGGGTGACCGGACTCCTGGACGAGGAACGCGACGGCACGCTCCCCCGGCTCCTCGCCGCCCCCGTGCCGCGGCGCGCGGTGCTGTTCGGCAAGGTCCTCTCGAGCGTGGTGATCGGCGTGCTCAGCATGGCCGTCCTCGCGGTCGCCAGCACCGTGGTCATGGGCGCCGACTGGGGCCAGCCGCTCGGCGCGGCGCTCCTGGTCCTCGCTGTCGTCGCGGCGGCGGCGGGCGTGCTGATGCTCGTGGCCGGCCTGGCGCGCTCGCCGGAGGCGGCGGGCAACGTCCAGGCCATCGTGGCCATCACCTTGGGGAGCGTAGGGGGCGTGTTCTTCCGCCTTCCCACCCAGGAGGGGCTGCTGAGCTACCTGCAGGCCCTGTCGCCGCACCACTGGTTCATGCAGGGCATGGCCGACCTCGCCGGCGGCGGGGTGGCGTCGATCGGCGACGAGCTGCTCGCGCTCGCCGTCTTCGCCGTCGTGGCCGGCGGGGTCGGCTGGATCGCCCTCGAGAGGCGGCTGAACCGCTGATGCCGTCCGGGGTGGCCAAGGTGCTCAGCATCGCGCGGGCGAACCTCACGCGGTTCCTGCGCGACCGGTCGAACTACTTCTTCGTCTTCGTCTTCCCCATCGGCCTGATCCTCATCTTCGGCCTGGCGTTCGGCGGCGAGGGCGGAGAGGCCGTGGGCGTGAGCGCGGGACCCGGCCCCCTGGCGGAGAGGTTCGTGGCGGCGCTGGAGGCGCGGCCCGGACTCGAGGTCGTGCGCGTGGACGACCCGGCCGTGCTGCGCGACCGCGTCGAGCGGGGCGACCTGGCCGCGGGCGTGGTGGTGCCGGACGACCTGCAGGCCAGGGCCGCGGCGGGCGAGGTGCCGGAGCTGACGTTCCTCGCCGGCGGCGCCGGCACCGGCGCGCGCTACCAGGTGGTGGTGGCGGCCGCGCTGGACGAGGTGGCCGAGCGGGTGAGGGCGGCCCGGTTCGTGGCGACGCGCGCGAGCACGACGTTCGAGGAGGCGCTCTCGCGCGTCGACGAGGCCGCCGCGCAGGGCCCGGAACTGGGCGTGACGCGGGAGTGGGTGGGCGAGAGCTCGTTCGGCGACGACGTGCAGACCTTCGACGTCGGCGCCGGCGGCCAGCTCGTGCTGTTCGTGTTCCTGACCGGCCTCACCAGCGCCTCGACCGTGATCCAGAGCCGCAAGCTCGGCGTGAGCCGGCGCATGCTCGGCTCCCCCACCGCGCCCGTGACGATCGTCGTGGGCGAGGCCCTGGGGCGCTACGTCGTGGCCCTGTTCCAGGGCGCGTACATCATGGTGGCCACCAGCCTCCTCTTCGGCGTGGACTGGGGCGACCCCGTGGCCGCCGTGGCGCTGCTCGTCGTCTTCGCAGCCGTCGCCGCCGGCGCCGCCATGCTCGTGGGCTCGGTCTTCGCCAACGACCAGGTGGCGTCGGGCGTCTCGATCATGCTCGGCCTCAGCCTCGCGGCGCTGGGCGGGGCGATGGTGCCCCTGGAGCTGTTCGGCGACACGATGCGCGGCGTCGCCCGCCTCGTGCCCCACTCCTGGGCGGTGGAGGGCTACGCCGCCCTGCTGCGGCACGGACGCGGCCTCGGCGACGTCCTCCCCCACATCGGCGTGCTCGCCCTGTTCGCCCTGGCCCTCTTCGCGCTGGCGGCGTGGCGTTTCCGCGCGCGGCTGCTGGAGGGGTGACCCTCCGCGACCGCGTCGCGCGAAGCGGCGAGTCCCGGCGGGGACGGGCCCTAGGGCACCAGCAGGCGGAGCTCGAGAGCCGGTACCCGCTGACCGCTCAGACGCCCACGTACTCCGCGAGGTGCCGGCCGGTGAGGGTGGTGCGCTGCCTCACCAGCTCGGCCGGGGTGCCCTCGAACACCACGCGCCCGCCGTCGTGGCCGGCGCCGGGGCCCAGGTCGATGATCCAGTCGGCGTGCGCCATCACGGCCTGGTGATGCTCGATGACGATCACCGACTTGCCGGCGTCCACCAGGCGGTCGAGGAGCTTCAGGAGGTTCTCGACGTCGGCGAGGTGCAGCCCGGAGGTCGGCTCGTCCAAGACGTACACGCCGCCCTTCTCGCCCATGTGCGTGGCCAGCTTCAGGCGCTGGCGCTCGCCGCCGGAGAGGGTGGTGAGCGGCTGCCCCAGCGCCACGTAGCCCAGGCCGACGTCGGCCAGGCGCTTCAGGATCGCGTGAGCGGCGGGGGTGCGGGCGGCGCCGGCCCCGAAGAACTCGACCGCCTCGGCCACCGGCATCTCGAGGACCTCGCTGATGTCCTTGCCGCCCAGCCGGTACTCGAGCACCTCGGCCTGGAACCTCTTGCCCTCGCAGACCTCGCAGGTGGTGGCGACGCCCGCCATCATCGCGAGGTCGGTGTAGACGACACCGGCGCCGTTGCAGTTCGGGCAGGCCCCTTCGGAGTTCGGGCTGAAGAGCGCGGGCTTCACGCCGTTCGCCTGCGCGAACGCCTTGCGGATGGGGTCGAGGAGGCCGGTGTAGGTGGCGGGGTTGCTGCGCCGCGAGCCCTTGATGGCCCCTTGGTCGACGACCACCACGCCCTCGCGCCCGGCGACCGAGCCTTGGACCAGCGAGCTCTTGCCCGAGCCGGCCACGCCCGTGACGACGACCAGGACGCCCAGCGGAACGTCCACGTCCACGTCCTTGAGGTTGTTCGCGTTCGCCCCGCGGACCTCGAGGGCCCCCTTGGGCTTCCTGACCGACTCCTTCAGCCTGGCGCGGTACTCCAGGTGACGGCCGGTGAGCGTCCCGCTTCGCCGCAAGCCCTCCACGCTGCCCTGGTAGACGACCTCGCCGCCCGCCGAGCCGGCGCCGGGCCCCAGGTCGACGACGTGGTCGGCGATCGCCACGACCTCGGGCTTGTGCTCGACCACCAGGACGGTGTTGCCCTTGTCGCGCAGCCTGAGCAGCAGGTCGTTCATGCGCTGCACGTCGTGGGGGTGGAGGCCGACGGTGGGCTCGTCGAAGACGTAGGTGACGTCTGTCAGCGCCGAGCCGAGGTGCCTGACCATCTTCGTGCGCTGCGCCTCCCCGCCGGAGAGCGTGCCGGCCGAGCGGTCGAGGGACAGGTAGCCGAGGCCGATCTCGACGAACGAGTCGAGCACGTTCTGCAGCTTGGCGAGCAGCGGCGCCACCGACGGTTCGTCGAGCCCGCGGACCCACTCGGCGAGGTCGCTGATCTGCATCGCGCAGGCGTCGGCGATGCTGATGCCGCGGACCTTCGAGGAGCGCGCGGCCGCGTTCAGCCTGGTGCCGCCACACTCCGGACAGGCCACGAACGTCACGGCCCGCTCCACGAAGGCGCGGACGTGCGGCTGGAGCGAGTCGACGTCCTTCGAGAACACCGACTTCCGCAGCTTGCTGATGAGCCCCTCGTAGGTGATGTTGATGCCCTCGACCTTGACCTTCGTCGGCTCCTTATAGAGCAGGTCGTACAGCTCCTGCTCGGTGTAGTCGCGGATGGGCTTGTCGGGGTCGAGGAAGCCCGCGGCCCGGAAGACGCGCACGTACCAACCGTCCGACGTGTAGCCGGGCACCTTCAAGGCGCCGTCGTTGAGCGATTTCGACGCGTCGTAGACCTGCGTCAGGTCGATGTCGCTCACGCGGCCGAGGCCCTCGCAGTGCGGGCACATGCCGCCGGTGACCGTGAACGTGCGGCTCTCGGTGACCTTGCTGCCGCCCTTCTCCATCGTCATCGTGCCGCCGCCGGAAGCCGAGGCGACGTTGAACGAGAACGCCTGGGCGGGGCCGATGTGCGGCTGCCCGAGGCGGCTGAAGAGGATGCGCAGCAGCGCGTTCGCGTCGGTGGCGGTGCCCACCGTGGAGCGGGCGTTCGCGCCCATGCGCTCCTGGTCGACGATGATCGCCGTCGTGAGGCCCTCGAGGACGTCGACGTCGGGCCGCGCCAGCGCCGGCATGAAGCCCTGCACGAACGCCGAGTAGGTCTCGTTGATCATCCGCTGCGACTCGGCGGCGATGGTGTCGAACACGAGCGAGCTCTTGCCCGAGCCGGAGACGCCGGTGAACACCGTCAGCCGACGCTTGGGGATCTCGACGCTGACGTCCTTGAGGTTGTTCTCCCGCGCCCCCTGGACGCGGATCAGGTCGTGGCTGTCGGCGGGGTGGCGTTCCGGGGCCTTGGGCGTTCCCGTCTTGGCGGCGATGCTCATCTGACCTCCGTGGGGCGGTCGAACGGGTGCGGGTCGTCGGCGGCGTACGTCACGGCGCGAAGGAGCCAGCCAGCATAACGCGGCGGGCGCGCCTCGGTACGGCGCGCCGGCCCGGGGCCTGGTGGCGCCCGCTTCCACGGCCCAGCGCTGCGTTCGGTCGGGACTCTGAGGGCACCGACCTGCGCGGCTCTCGGTCGGGCGGCTCAGCCCACGGCTCGGCGCACGAGCTGGGTGATCTTCTCCTCCACCGCCGGCGTCAGCCGCTTGATCGCGAAGCCGGTGGGCCACATGTCGCCCTCGTCGAGCTTCGCCCTCTCCTCGAACGCCAGGGACGCGTAGCGCGTGCCCCACTTGGCCGCCGCCTGGAAGAACACGATCACCTTGCCGTCCTCGTCGGCGTAGGCGGGCATGCCGTACATCGTCTTGGGCATCAGGTGGGGCGCGACCTCGTTGACGATCTCGTGCAGGCGCTCGGCGATCGCGCGGTCCTCCGGGGGCATCTCCGCGACCTTCGCGAGTAGGTCCTTCTCGCCGGCGGCCCGCTTGTCCTTGGCCTTCGCGCGTCGCGCCTCGGCCTTCAGCTCGGCCGCGCGCTCCTTGAGGGCGGCCTTCTCGCCGTCGGAGAGCGCGGCCTTCTCGGCCGCGCTCGTCTTCTTCTCGGTCTTCGCTCTCGTGCTGGCCATCGTCAGGTCCTCCGTTCCGGGCGGTGATGTTGCCGGCCGTGTGAGCCGGGCCGCGCAGCGTGGGCGCGGCTCCCAGGGGTCAGTCGGCGGCCTTCCTCACCAGCGCGGCGATGCGCTCCTCCACCTCGGGAGCGAGCTCGGTGACGGCGAAGTAGACGGGCCACATGCGGCCGTCGTCGAGCCGGGCGGCGTCGTTGAACCCGAACATCGCGTACCGGGCGCGGAACTTGGACGCCGGCTGGAAGAAGCAGAGGCTCCGGCCGTCCTTCGCCCACGCGGGCATGCCGTACCAGGTGGTGGGCTCGAGCTGCGGCGCCGCCCGCATGACCACCTGGTGGATCCCCTCGGCCAGGACGCGGTCGGCCTCCGGCAGCTTGGCGACCTTCGCCATCATCTCCTCCAGGCCGCTGCCGGCGCCCTTCCCCCGGCGCGCCGCCTTCAGCTCGGCGGCGCGCTCCCTCACGGCCGCCTTCTCCGCTGCGGTGAAGCCGGCCTCGCCTGCCTTCCCACCGGCCGGGCGCTCGTCGGCAGCCCGCTTCGGTGCGGTGGTAGCTCGGTCCATCTCGGCCATGACGTCCTCCTCTCTACGGCGTCCGCGCCGGCAAGGCGGCGCGGCGGCTCAACGGCGCTGCTGGATGCGCACCATGTTGCCGGCGGGGTCGCGGAACGCGCAGTCGCGCACGCCGTACGGCTGGTCGGTGGGCTCCTGCACGACCTCGGCGCCGCTGGCCTCGAGCCGCGCGAACACGGCGTCCAGGTCGCGAGCGGCCAGGTTGATGCTGGCGTAGGTGCCCTTCGCCATCATCTCGGTCACGACGCGGCGCTCGTCGTCGGTGAGCCCCGGCGTGGCCTCGGGCGGGTACAGGACGATGGACGTCTCGGGCTGACCCACGGGCCCGACGGTGATCCAGTGCAGGCCCTGGTACTCGACGTCGTTGCGGACCTCGAACCCGAGCCCGTCGCGGTAGAAGCGGAGAGCGGCCTCGTGGTCGTCGTGCGGGAGCATCGCGGAGTGGATCTTCACGTCGTCCATGGCCGCGATGTTAGTGCGGTCAGGCCGGCTGCGCTTCTCGATTCCTGATCGGCCGCGTGACCTGCTTCGCCACGCACGGCGGGACGCCGCGCATCTCCCCGGCGTAGCGCTCCCTGTAGACGCTGGGCGGCACGCCCACGAGCTCGGTGAAGCGGGTGCTGAACGTGCCCAACGACGAACAGCCGACCTCGAAGCAGACCTCGGTGACGGTCATGTCGCCGCGCCGCAGCAGGGCCATGGCGCGCTCGATGCGCCGCGTCATCAGGTACGAGTACGGCGACTCGCCGAAGGCCGCCTTGAACCGGCGGCTCAGGTGGCCGGCGGACATGCCGGCGTCACGGGCCAGCCCCTCGACGTTCAGGGGCAGGTAGTACTCGCGGTCGATGCGGTCGCGCACCCGGCGCAGCGTCACGAGCTCGCGCAGGCGCTCGGTGTCGGCTTGGCCGCGGGTCATGTGGCAGATGGTGCCACGGTGCCAGGAGGCTGTCCAGCGTCGGGCGCACGACCGGCCTCGGCCGCCGGCGTGCCGCGACGGCGACCAGGAGCGTGGAGCCCGGCGTGATGCGGATGCCGCCGGGCGGGTCGGCTGGGCCGCAGAGCCGGGAGAAGACCGGGGGGTCACGAACCCGCACGTACCGCTACTGCCCGTCTCACGCTGGGTCCCTACGGTGGGACATGAGCATAGAGGTCAAGCAGAGCGTGACGATAGGCAGGCCGGCGGAAGAGCTCTACGAGCGGTGGCGCGACCTGACGCACCTACCCGAGCTGATGCGGCACCTGGAGTCGGTGACGCTGCTCGGGGGCGACCTCTCCCGCTGGGTGGCAGCCGCGCCGGGCGGCGGCAAGGTCCAATGGGACGCGCAGCTGGTGCAGGACGTGCCCGGCGAGGTCATCGCCTGGCGCTCGGTGGAGGGCTCGGAGGTCCCCAACGAGGGCGTGGTGAGGTTCCTGCCCGCGCCGGCGGGCCAGGGCACCGAGGTGAAGGTGCGCCTCTTCTACGACCCGCCGCTGGGCACCGTGGGGAAGACCGTGGCCCGGCTCTTCGGCGAGGAGCCCAGCCAGCAGGTGCGCGAGGACCTGAAGCGCTTCAAGCAGGAGGTCGAGACCGGCGAGGTGGCCACGGTCGCAGGCCGGCCCGCCGGGCCCAAGCGCCCCGGCCGGCAGGACGGCGCCGCCGCGGAGGCGCAGGAGGGGGCCTTCCCGGACCCCGCCCAGGAGCAGCGCGACGGGGCCCGGTCGTGAGGGCGCTCTGCTGGTACGGCCGCGGCGACGTGCGCGTCGAGACCGTGCCCGATCCCGAGATCGTGAACCCCCACGACGCCATCGTCCGCGTCGTCAAGACCGCCATCTGCGGCTCCGACCTGCACCTACTGGACGGGAAGATCCCCGCCATGCAGCGCGGCGACGTCCTCGGGCACGAGTTCGCCGGCGAGGTCGTCGAGGTGGGCCCGGCGGTCACGAACCTGCGGGTAGGCGACAGGGTCGTCGTGCCGTTCCCCATCTCCTGCGGCGAGTGCCGCTACTGCCGCGACGGGCTCTGGTCGCTGTGCGACAACACGAACCCGAACGTCCGCCTCGCCGAGGGGATGTTCGGCCACGCCCCCGCGGGCATCTACGGCTACTCGCACATCATGGGCGGCTACGCCGGCGGGCAGGCGGAGTACGTGCGCGTGCCGTTCGCGAACGTCGGGCCGCTGAAGCTGCCCGACGGCGTCGGCTACGAGCAGGCGCTGTTCCTCAGCGACGTCCTCCCCACCGGCTACCAGGCCGTGGACGTGTGCGGGCTCCAGGGCGGCGAGGTCGTGGCGGTATGGGGCGCCGGTCCGGTGGGCCAGTTCGCGGTGAAGAGCGCCTGGATGCTGGGCGCCGCGCGCGTCGTCGTCATCGACAGGGTGCCGGAGCGGCTGGCGATGGCCGCCGCCGACGGCCGGACCGAGACGTTGAACTTCGAGGAGGACGACGTCCTCGACGAGCTGAAGTACGTCAGCGGCGGCCGCGGGCCCGACGTCTGCATCGAGGCCGTGGGCATGGAGGCGCACGGGCTCGGCGCGGTGGGCCTCTACGACAAGGTCAAGCAGGAGCTGAAGCTCGAGACGGACCGGCCGCACGCCCTCAGGCAGGCGATCATGGCCTGCCGCAAAGGGGGGACGCTGAGCGTGGCCGGCGTGTTCGGCGGGCTGGCCGACAAGCTGCCCATGGGCGCCGCCTTCAACAAGGGGCTGACCTGGCGGATGGGCCAGACGCACGTCCACCGCTACATGCGCCCCTTGCTGGAGAGGATCCAGTCGGGCGAGGTCGACCCGACGTTCATCATCACGCACCGCATGGGCCTGGAGCAGGCGCCCCAAGGCTACGAGATGTTCCGCGACAAGGAGCACGAGTGCGTGAAGGTGGTGCTGGACGCCTGAGGCAGCGCGGTCGGGCGCGGGGCGCCAGGGGTCGGTAGCTCGCCGAGGTTAGAGCCGGCAGTGGCCCGAGCGGCCCGCGACCTCGAACTCGGGGAGCGCGCCCTCGACGGGCACGTATGTCACGCGCGTGTGGCGCACCGGGTCGTCGTGCGCCACGTAGGAGCCGCAGAAGTCGGCGAACACCTCCCCGAAGTCGTGCACCATGGTCGGCTCGCCGCCCTCGAACGTCCATAGGCTCGCGTACGTCTGCAGCGAGCCGTGCCCGAACAGGTCGTTGAGCAGCACGACCTCCAGGAGCCCGTCGAGGTCGACGTCCTGGGCGGCCGCCACGGTCGCGCGACGCCACAGGTGGCTGAGCGCCTCGCCCGCCTCGTAGAGCACGAGGGCACCGGGCAGCGGGCTCACCTCCACCTCGTCGCAGCGCCGGAAGCGCACGCTCACCAGGACCTGCTCGGCGCCCGGGCGCGTGAAGCTGCCGAACGCGCGCGAGGCGACGGTCGGCGCCAGCCAGTGGACGACGCCGGCGGCGCAGTCGTCGCGGCTGGCCCCGACGCCCAGGGCCGCGGGGACGAGGACGAGCTCCTCCGCGCTGAGGACCTGCGGGCCCTCGCGCACGAGCCGGGTGGTCTCGGTGTCGAACAGGAGCACGTCGAGCTCCTCGGCGTGGGCCGCGCCGACGACGAGGCAAGCGATCGCTACGGCCACGCGCCAAGGGCGCGAGCCGGCCGGGCTGCGCATGACCGCCAAGATACCCGCGAAACGTGCCCTGGGCACACCTGCCGGAGACGTAGCGGCGTCCCGCACGGCGTACCGAGCGGCCGGTTCACTAGGCCGATGAAATAGTTGACACATCTTCATGTTTCTGGTGTCATCATCGTTCGCATGTCCGGTTCCCCACCCACAGCGGAGCGCGCCCAGCTGGTCCAGGAGATCGGCGAGGCGCTCTTCCTATTCTTCTGGCGTTACCGCCAGCAGGCCGCCCAGAGCTTCGCCCCACTGGGGCTGAACGTGCTGCGCACGCTGGCGCTCGGCCTCATCGAGCGCGACGGCATCAGGCATCCCGGCGCCCTGGCCGAGACGCTGGAGCTGGCGCCACCCGCGGTGTCGCACCTGCTCAGCGAGCTGGAGGAGCGCGGGCTGATCGCCCGCAGCCTCGACCCGGACGACAGGCGCCGCGTCCGGCTCGAGCTGACCGACCAGGGGCGCGAGCTGCTCTCGCGCGCCAACGAGGCGTGGACCGACCTCAACGCCGGCAAGCTCGCCTCGCTGTCTCTGGAGGAGGCCGTCGCGCTGCGGGACCTCCTCAGGAAGGTCACGGAGGCCGCATGAGGACCTGCACCCTGGTCGTGGTCACGCTGCTGGCCGCGCTGGTCCCGGCCGCCACGGCGCAGGGCGCGCCGCCCGCCGCGCCGCCCGCCGCGCCACCCGCGGCCGCGCCGTCCGCCTCGCCGTCAGGGGGCGGCGACGCTCTGACCGCCCTGCTCGGCCGCGCCGAGGAGCACCCTGCCGTGCGTGCGGCGCAGGCGGCCCTCGAGGCCGCGCGGGCCCAGCTCCGGGCGGCGCGCAGCCCCGTGAGCCTCGACGTGAGCACGTCGCTCACGCGTCTCGACGTCGACGACATCGACGTCAACCCGCTCGAGCCCGGCGTGCAGCCGCTGGAACGGAACCTCCTGAACGCCCGCGCCGGGCTCTCGTTCCGTCCCTTCGCCTTCGGCGACATCGCCGACCTGGTGGACCAGCGCGAGGTCGCGGTGGCGCAGGCCGAGCTCGACCTGCGCGCGGCGCTCGTCTCCGTCCAGGTGCGGACGCTCGAGGCCGCCCTGGAGGTGGAGCTGGCGCGCGCCGGCCTGCAGGTGGCCGCGGAGGGTGCCGCCCTCGCCCGCGAGGCGCTGGCCGCCACCGAGCTGCGCGCCCTACGCGGCGCGGCCACCGAGCGCGACCTCAGGGACGCCGCCGACGGCGTCGTCGAGGCCGAGAGCCTCCTGCTCGACGCGCGGGCCAACCTCGAGCTGGCCGAGGCGGGGCTGCGCGCGCTCCTCGGCGGCGGCGCCATGCCGGACGTGGACCCGGCGGCGTTCGACCTGCCCCTCCCCGCCGGCGAGCCGGTCGACGTCCTGCGGGCGGGCCTGCAGGTACGGTTGGCCGAGCTCGGCCCCCGCAACGCGCAGCGCGCCCTACTGCCCGTGGCCCAAGCGAGCTACAGCTTCAACCTGGGCGATCACGACACCCTCTCGCTCTCGCTCGAGTCGCGCACCCTGCAGCCGTCCGTGTCCTTCAGCCACGAGGCACAGGGGCGCGCGTTCCCCCAGACCGAGATCCGCGGGGCGCTCACCGTGGGCGTGGCGTGGTCGCTGTCCCCCGAGGCGTTCGACGCGCTCAGCGCCGCCGAGGCGCAGCTCGAGGCGGCCCGCCTGGCCCTCGAGGCCACCCGGCAGGGCGCCGAGCTGCAGGAGCGGGCGCTGAGGAGCGCCGTCGAGCAGGCGCGGAGGGCGCTCACCCTCGCGCAGGCCCGGCGCGACGCCGCCGAGGCGCGCCTGGCCGAGACCAGGGCCCGCGTCGACGCCGGCCTGTCCACGCCGCTCGAGCTGCAGGCCGACGCCTTGACCCTTACCCGCGCCCAGCTGGAGCTCCGCTCCGCGAACCTCAGCGTGCTCCGTAGCACGCTCGACCTCTACGAGCTCTACGCACGACCCCTCACCGCAGCCCCGGAGGCATCACCACGATGAGACGACTTCTCCTCACCCTCACCATCACCGCCGCGGCCCACGCCAACGCGCTCGGCCTGGAGGACGCCTGGCGTAGCGCCCCGGCCCGGCCCGAGGCCATCACCACGCGGCTCGAGCTGCTCACCGCCCGCAGCGCGCTGCTGCGGGTCCAGGCCGACCCCCTCGCCCTGCGCATGGACCGCCTGCAGGCCGAGCAGGAGGTGACGCTGCTCGAGGCCGAGCACAGGCACGCGCTCCTCACCGCGCTGCAGCAGCTCGCCGAGGCCTACACCGGCGTGCTGCAGGCGCGGGAGCAGGCCGCGCTGGCCCGCGAGGCGCTCGCCCTCAGCGAGGCCGCGCTGGAGGTGGCGAACATCCGCTTCGCGAACGGCAGCGCCACGGCGCTCGAGGTCCGCGAGGCCGAGATCGCGGTCGAGGAGGCGCGCCAGGGCGCCGAGGCCGCCGAGAGCGGCCTGGAGGTCGCGCGCGCGAACCTGGAGGGGATGGTCGGCGCGGAGGTCGACCCCGCCGAGCTCGAGCCGGTGCCGGACGACCTGCTGGCCACGCCCCCTGCCCTCGAGGAGCTGCTCGCCGGGCTCGACGACCACCCGACCCTCCTCCAGGCCGCCCAGGGCGTGGAGCTGGCCAGGGCCGCCGTCGAGCTGCTCGACCCCGCGTACGCGCCCGAGGCGCAGATCGAGGCCGCCCGCACCCAGCTCGCCACCGCGGAGGAGCTCGTGGCCGAGGCGCGCCGCGGGTTCGAGCTGCAGGCCCGCAACGCCTACCTGCAGGTGGCCACCGCCGCCGACAGGCACGACGTGGCCGCGCAGCGCGCCGCCGCAGCGAGGGAGCGCCTGGCGCTGCAGGAGCAGCGGCTCGCCGGGGGCCTGATCTCGCGGCTCCAGCTCGACCAGGCCGCCCTGGAGACGAAGCAGCGCGAGCTCGAGCTGCAGGCCGCCAGGCACGACCACCTGCTGGCGCTGCTGCGCCTGCAGGCGGCGACGATGCACGACCTCGGCCTGGCGCCCGTGGCGGGCGAGGGGCAGCGGTGAGGGTCGCCGGCCGCGCCCCCGCCGGCACCGGGCCCGAGCCACGCCGCCCGTCGCGGCGCCGGAACGCGGCCCTCGGCCTGGCCGCCCTCGCGAGCGCCCTCCTGGCGCCGGCCGCGCTGGCGCAGGAGGCCCTGCCGCGCCAGGTGAGCGCGTACGTCGCGACCCGCGGCGCGGTGACGGCCACGCGCACGGCCTCGGTGACGGTGGAGCCGGCGCGCGACGCCATGGTCGCCGCGGGCGTCAGCGGCCAAGTGGCGCGCGTGCTGGTGCGCGACGGCGGCGCCGTGGCCGAGGGCCAGGTGGTCATCCAGATCGACGACGCGAACCTGCGCCTGCAGGTCGAGAACGCGCGCATCGCCGTCGAGTCCGCGCGCATCAACCTGTCCGCCGCCGAGCGCGCCTCGCAGGAGGGCGCCGGCCAGGCCCAGGCGGCGCTGCAGGCCGCCGAGGCGAGCCTCGAGCTGGCCAGGCGTCAGCTGGAGGAGGCCAGGCAGCTCCACGCCGCGGGCGCCGTGGCCGCTACCGAGCTGGCGGCGTTGGAGGCCCAGTACGCGCAGGCGCAGAGCGCCGTCCAGCAGGCCCGCGACGCCGTGGCCCGCAGCGGGCGCGTGGACGCCGAGGAGCTGGAGCTGCGCCGCCTGCAGGTACGCCAGGCCGAGAACCAGCTCGCCCAGGCGCAGCGGGCGCTCGCCGACGCGCAGGTCCGCGCGCCGTTCGCGGGGACCGTCGCCCAGGTCCTGTACGAGGAGGGGGAGTTCCTCCCCGCCGGCTCGCCGGCGTTCAGGCTCGTGGACGACCAGACCCAGCTCGCGCGCTTCAGCGTGCCGCCCCAGGACGCCCAGGCTCTCCTCGCCAGCGGCCTGGTGCACGTCCCCTACGGCGGCCTCGACTACGCCGCCCAGGTCTCGGGCTCCAGCGCGGTGCCGGGCCAGGCGCGCCTGGTCGACATGACCGCCGTCATCTACCCGTCGCGTACGCGCATCCCCAACGGCACGGTCACCACCATGCCGTACGAGGTGCCGCTGGCCGAGGGCGTCGTGGTGCCCGTCTCCGCGCTGCGCTACGCGGCCGGCGAGGCGCGCGTCTTCGTGGTCGAGGAGGGCGTGGCCCGCGAGCGGCGCGTCGTCGTGCTGGCCGAGGGCGCCGGCCGTGCCGTGGTGGAGGGGGTGGCCGAGGGCGAGCTCGTGATCGACCCGCTGCCGGCCGACCTCCTCGCCGGCAGCCCGGTGACGGTGCTGAACGAGGTCGGGCGGCAGTGACCAGGCTGATCCGGTTCTTCGTCGACAACTACGTCCTCACGTTCAGCGTCTTCGGGGCGCTGATGCTCTTCGGCGGCATCACGCTCTTCGGCCTCGGCGTCGACCTGATGCCGCCGGTCGAGGTGCCGGTGGTGGCGGTCAGCACCACCTACCCCGGCGCCGGGCCAGAGGAGGTGAGCCGCCAGGTGGGCGAGCGCATCGAGGGCGCGCTCACGACCCTGCCCGGCGTCACCTCGGTGTCGAGCATCGCCATGGAGAACGTCAGCTTCGTGATCGCGCAGTTCTCGGCCGACGTGAGCGTCGACCAGGCGGCGATCGACGTGAGCCAGCGCGTGAACGCGATCGTGGGGCAGCTCCCCGAGGACGCCGGCCGCCCCGCGGTGCAGAAGTTCGACCCCAACGACGAGCCCATCCTCAACGTCGCCCTCGTCGCCCCCGGCCGTGACCTGGTGGCCGTGCAGACGTACGCCGAGGACGACCTGAGACCGGCGCTGCTGCGCGTCGACGGCGTCGCCGACGTGAGCGTGGTGGGCCCGGCGAAGCGGGAGGTGCAGGTCGTCCTCGACCCCGCGCGCCTGAGCTCCTACGGCCTCTCGCCGCAGGCCGTGGCCGGGGCCATCGCCGCCGCCGCCGTGGACGTGCCCGCCGGCAACGTGATCGTCGGCGACCAGCGGGTGTTGCTCGCCGGCCGCTCGACGCCCGCGACGCTGCGCGAGGTCGAGGAGATCAGGGTCGACCCCGGCCGCGGCGTGCGCGTGGCCGACGTGGCCGTGGTCCGCGACGGCAGCTCCGACGTGAGCTCGTACACCCGCATCGACGGCGAGCCGGCCGTGCTCCTCGAGGTGCGCAAGGTCTCCGGCAGCAACTCGGTGAACACCGCCAGGGGCGTGCGTGAGGCCCTCGCCGGCCTGGAGCTGCCGGCCGGCTACTCGGCCGTGATCGTCGGCGACACCACCGAGTTCGTCGAGCACACGGTGAACGACACGCTGGTCGAGATGGCCATCGCCGCCCTGGCCGTGTCGCTCATCGTGCTGGTCTTCGTGGGGCGCTTGGGCACCGTCTTCGCCGTCGTGCTCGCCATCCCCGTCTCGCTGGCCGGCACGCTGGCCGTGTTCGCGCTGCTGGGGTTCACGCTGAACATCGTCACGCTGCTGGCGATCACCGTGGCCATAGGCCTCGTCGTGGACGACGCCATCGTCGTGGCCGAGAACATCGACCGCTACCGGCAGCAGGGCCTGCCGCTCAGGGAGGCGGTGCTGAAGGGCGCCGGCTCGGTCTCCACGGCCGTGCTCGCCGCCACGCTCTCGCTGGAGGCGGTGTTCCTGCCCATCTCGTTCCTGCCCGGCATCGTCGGCGAGTTCTTCTCCCAGTTCGGCATCACGCTGGCGGCCGCCATCGCGTTCTCGTACCTCGAGGCGATGTTCTTCCTGACCGTGCGCCTCGCCCTCTCCCCCGACCCGTTGCCGCCCACCTGGCGCGACCTGGGCGCCGCGACCGGCCGGGCCGGCGCCGACCTGTCATGGCTCGCGCGCAGCGCCCGCCGCCCCCTCTCCTGGCTGCTCGTCGCGGCCGCGGCGGCGCTGCTCTGGTACTACCTGGGGCCGGTCTACGCGCTGCTCGTGCTGCTCGCGCCGGTCGCGGCGTTCCTGTTCCGGTACCTCGGCCGCCTGGTGCTGCACCTCCTCGGCGCCGTCGCCCGCAGCCTCTACCAGGTGGGCGACGCCGTGACCGACTGGGTGCGCGACCGCTACGTGAGCTCGCTCGCCTTCCTGCTGCGACGCTCCTGGCTGGTGGTAGGCGCCGCGGCGCTCATGTTCGCCAGCGTCTTCGCGGTCTTCCCCAGCATCGGCTTCAACTTCGTGCCGCGCATGGACTCGGGCCAGCTCGTGGCCACGCTGAGCCTGCCGGCCGGCACGAGCCTGGACCGCACGAACCAGGCGGCCACGGCCGTGGAGGACCACCTGCGCCGCCACGGAGCGACGGCCGTGGTGCAGGCGCAGGTGGGCTCGGGCGCGCTGCTGGGCGAGGCGAACCCGAGCACGGCCAGCTTCATCGTCGAGCTCGTGGACCGCTCCGAGCGCGACGTCACGACCGACGAGCTGGCCCTGGAGCTGCGCGAGGAGCTCGCGGCCCTGCTGAGCGCCTACCCGGGCGCCGAGGTCTCGGTGGGCAACGCCAGCGAGTCGTTCGTCGCCGGCACCTCCACCGCCCTCACCTTCGTCCTGACGTCGAACGACCTCGCGCTGCTGCGCGAGCGCGCCGAGCGCGCGGTCGAGGTGCTGGCCGCGATGCCGGGCCTCCTGGACGTCGAGAGCGACCTGGCCGAGGTCACCACCGAGCGCGTCTTCGTGATCGACCCGGCGCGCCTGGACGGCACCGGGCTCACCGTGGCCGAGGTCTACTCGGCGCTGCGCGCCTACAACGTGCCCGCCGAGGCCGCGCGCCTGCGCGAGGGCGGCACCGACCTGCCCGTCGTCGTCTCGACCGACCCCCGCGCCGTGGCCACCGAGCAGCAGCTCCTGAGCCTGCCGATCATGGCCCCTGCCTTGCGCGCCGAGCTGCCTCTGGGCTCGCTGGGCTCGTTCGAGACGCGCCAGGCGCCGGGGTCCATCAGCCGCATGCAGCAGGAGTTCAGCGCCCAGGTCTCGGCCGACCTCGCGCCGGGCCAGAGCCTCTCGGTGGTCGAGGCGCGGGCGCGCGAGCGGCTCCTCGCGGCGGGCGTGCTCGACTCCGAGGTGCGCGAGCAGACCGAGGGCACGCTCGACCTGCTCGACGACCTCATCACCTACGGGCCCATCGCCTTCGGCCTGGCGCTCCTGCTCAACTACCTGGCGATCGCCAGCCAGTTCAACTCCTTCCGCTACCCCCTCTACCTGCTGCTCACGGTGCCGCTGGCGCTGGTAGGCGCGGTGTGGCTGTTCTTCGTGACCGGCACGACCCTCGACGTCATCAGCGTGCTCGGCGTCGTGATGCTCGTGGGCCTGGTGACGAAGAACGCGATCCTCCTCCTCGACCACGCCCTGGCGCGCGTGCGCGAGGGCGCCGACCTGCGCCGCGCCCTGCTCGACGCCGCCAGCGTGCGCTTCCGGCCCATCGTCATGACCACCGTGACGGTGATCGTCATCAGCGTGCCGCTGCTCCTCGGCCTGGGCGAGGGCTCGGAGCTGCGCTACCCGCTCGGCCTGGTGATCTTGGGCGGCGTCACGACGTCGGCGCTGCTCACGTTCTACGTGGTGCCCGCCGCCTTCTGGCTGTTCGAGCGCAAGGCGCTGGAGCGCTACCGCGCGCCGGAGGCCGCGGCGAGCGTGCCGGCGTAGGCGCGTCGAGCGGCCGCGCTCCAGCGGCGAGGCGAGAGGGGCGCCCCGTCACTGGGGCGCCCCTCGGCTTCGTACCGGGCTCAGTCGAGCGGCTCGGGCGGGAAGCGGACGACCTCGCCGATCCTGTAGCCGGCGTCCGCCTCGCGGACGGCGTCGGGGGCGGGCACGGCGTAGTCGTCGGCCAGCAGGTAGCTGACCTCGTAGCCGATGTCCGCCAGGCTGCCCACGGTGATGGCGCTGAGCGGGTTCTCCCCGGCGCTCAGGTAGCCCGTCATCAGCTCGTTGGCGTATGTCTCGTCGTCCCAGTGACCGCAGGCCGTCCCGACGCCGCCGTCGGACTCGACGAGGAGCTGGTTCTCCACGCCGCCGGCCTCGGTGTGCCGCGCGTTGGCCTCGGGGCCGACGAAGCGGCGCACGGTCCCGCCGGGCGTGCACGGCGCGTCGAGGTGCATGCCCGGGTCCTCCCAGAACGTCCCGATGCCCAGCACGTGGCCCATCTCGTGCAGGATCACGTCCTGCAGCCTCCCGACCGACTCGAGCGCCTCGAGGTCGGCCGAGTCGAAGACCATGTACCCCGTGACCGGCAACATGGGCTCGCCCCCGACGGTGCGGTAGTGGCACGGGCCTGCGTAGCCCAGCAGCCCGTTCGGGCCGTCGAGGAGCTCCACCTTGGCCCAGATGGCCACGTCGTCGATCTCCATGTTCACGGCGGGGAGGGCGCCGCCGCACGCCCCGGCGGCGACGCTGAGCGTGCGCGGGGGCAGGTCGCCGACGATGAGCTCGGACCAGCGCGCCGCCGCGGCCTCGAAGACCGCCTGCTGCGTGGGCGTGGGCGGGGTGGCGCCGAAGAACACCACGTCGATGTCGAAGTCGCTCGCCGGCGCCGCGTGGCAGCTCAGGTCGACGTTCACGGTCGCCAGCGTGGCGCCGTTGTCGTCCCACTTGACGGTCACCTGGCCGCTCTGCGGCGTGGCCGCCAGGCAGGCGCCGCTGACCGTGACGGTCCTGTCCTGCCCCGCCCCCACCTGCACCGTGGTCGGGCTGACGGTCAGCCAACCCTGGGCGGCGGAGAGGCGCAGGCGGACCGACTCGGGGCCCTGGTTGGTGATGGTGAACGTGTCGCTCCTCGTGCGCCCGACGGCGCTCTCCAGGGCCAGCGCGTTCTTCGACAGGTTCAGACGGGGCTGCGGGCTACCGCCGCAGGCCGTCACGGCCAGCGCGACGAGCAGCAGGGCTGCCCAGGGTCGTACGCGACTCGGTTCCACTCGCGTGGTCCTCCCTCCAACGGTTGGCAGGCGTGCCACGCTACCCCGGCGCGGCCCGGATGGTTGGTGCGTCTTACACTCCCGCGTCCTGGACGCGACTCCGGACGACGCGGGCCCGGCCTCGAGCGTCGGGGGCCCGGGACCGCGCGGCGCGCTCCCACCGCACACCTGCTGCCCCGTCCCGCGACGCCGAGGGCCGCGAGCGGTTAAGGTCTGCGGATGCAGGAGATCGTGCGGAAGGTCCTGACGGCCCGCGTCTACGACGTGGCCATCGAGTCGTCGCTCGACCCCATGCCGCGCCTCAGCGAGCGCCTGGGACGTCCGGTGCGGCTCAAGCGTGAGGACCTGCAGCCCGTCTTCTCCTTCAAGCTGCGCGGCGCCTACAACAAGGTGGCGGGGCTCGAGCCCGAGGCCAGGCGTGCCGGCGTGATCTGCGCCTCGGCGGGGAACCACGCGCAGGGGGTGGCCGTAGCCGCCGCGCGCCACGGCGTGAAGGCGACCGTGGTCGTGCCGGTCACCACGCCAGACATCAAGGTGCAGGCGATCCGGCGCCTCGGCGCCGAGGTGGTGGCCCACGGCGAGGGCTACGACGACGCCTACGCCCGCGCCCGCGAGCTGGAGGCCGAGGGCGGCGCCACGTTCGTGCACCCCTTCGACGACCCCGAGGTCATCGCCGGCCAGGGGACGATCGGGGTGGAGCTCCTGCACCAGCACCCCGAGCCGCTGGAGGCGCTGTTCCTGCCCGTCGGCGGCGGCGGCCTGGCTGCCGGCGTGGCCTCGCTGGTGCGCTACCTGAGGCCCGAGGTGAAGCTGATCGGCGTGGAGCCCGAGGACGCGGCGTCCATGCGCGCCGCGTTCGAGCACGGTGGCCCGGTGACCCTGCCCGAGGTCGGGCTGTTCGCCGACGGGGTCGCGGTGAGGCGCGTGGGCGACCTCACCTACAGGCTCTGCCGCGAGGCGCTGGACGAGATCGTCACCGTGGACACCGACGCGATCTGCGCCGCCATCAAGGACGTCTACGAGAACTGCCGGGCGATCGCCGAGCCGGCCGGAGCGGTGGCGCTCGCCGGGCTGAAGGCCTACGCCGCCCGCGTCGGGCCCGGCGAGGGCGGCCTGGCCGCCGTGCTGTCGGGCGCGAACTTGAACTTCGACAGGCTCAGGCACGTGGCCGAGCGCGCCGAGCTGGGCGAGGGGCTCGAGGCCCTCCTGGCCGTAGGGATGCCCGAGCGCCCCGGAAGCTACAGGCGCTTCATCTCGCTCCTCAACGGCCGCATGATCACGGCGTTCAGCTACCGCTACGCCGACCCCGAGCTCGCCCGCATCTTCGTGGGCGTGGCGCTGCGCGAGGGCGAGCGCGAGAAGAGCGACCTGATCCGGCGCGTCCGCTCGGGCGGCTTCGAGGTCACCGACCTCAGCGACAACGAGACGGCGAAGACGCACACCCGCTACCTGGTCGGCGGCCGAGCCCGGTCGGTGAGGCACGAGCGCATCTTCAGGTTCGAGTTCCCCGAGCGCCCCGGCGCGCTGCTGCGGTTCCTCGAGAGCCTGCACCCGAGCTGGAACGTCACGCTGTTCCACTACCGCTACCACGGCGCCGACTACGGCCGCGTCCTGGCCGGCATCGAGGCCCCGCCCGAGCAGGGCGGGGAGCTGCGCCGCGCCCTGGACGCGCTGGCCTACCCCTACCAGGAGGTCACCGACGACGAGTCGGTGCGGCTGTTCCTGCGCGAGGGCTGAGCGCGGCTGGGGCAGGCAGCTCGGCCCTTGATGACCCCCAACGGCCGCAGCCGCGCACCGCGCCCTGCAAGCCGTTCGGCCCGGTCCGCACGGCGAACTCCCGCCCCACCACCCCGTTAACCTCGAAGGCGACGAGGACCTCCGCCAGCCAGTCGCGCAGGAGGCTGGCGTCGTCGGCGGTGTGCGCCACGTGGCGCCACGTCATGCCTAGTCCTCCGGGTCCAGGGTAGCGGCCGCCCCCCCGTGGGCGGCCACTGAGAGCGGCTCGATGAGCAGGGCCCGACCCTGCACACCCTCCGGCAACAGCAACGGCGCGTCCCCTTCCTGCTCCGCCTCGAGGGTGAACGAACGGCCGGGTTCGAACTCCGCCTCGGCGAACTGGCCTGCCAGGGGTGGCAGCCAAACCCGCCAGCCGCCCGCCTCGGAGGTCGCCAGCCCGAGCCGCAGGCAGTCGACGCCCTCCGCGACCTCGACCAGGTGGGCGGTTCCGCCTGTCGGGACGGTCACGAGCGGGGCATCGGCCACCGCCGTCTGCGGCGCGGCGCCGCAGGCACGGCGCGACTCGGCCAGGTACGCGTCCTTCACAGGGCTCATCAGCGGCCCGTCGATCGCCCAGTCGCCCGTCATGCGGCGCACGGCTTGGCGTTCGGCCGTGCTCAGGAGTATGAGGCCCGGCAGGCCGTCGATCACGGACGGTAGCTCCTCGACGTCCAGCCTGTTCACGTTGACTACTACTGCCTCGGGGCCGAACAACGTCGCGCTCTCGGTGTAGACGCCGAGGAACGAGTCGTGCACGACCACCGCCCCCTGGGTGCCGCCGATCGGTGTCCCCAGCACCAGCTTCTCCACTTCAGTCGGGGCCGCGGGCCCGGCCTCGGTCGCGTTCCTGCCGACGGCGAGGCGAGGTAGGTCGGTCGTGCGCACCTCGCTGGCCGCTTCGTCCGCTACGATCTCGAGCGTTCCCGTGGTGCCGTCCAGCGCCTGCCTGAGCTGCCACATGGCGCGCAGGTACCCGACGCGGTTCCAGTGAGTGTCCGTCGCCCAGTAGTACTGAGGTCCGTCAGGCTCCCTAGACAGGGCCTCTAGGTGGTCGACCACCTGGGGCGCCAGCCGCCTCAGGGTCTCCCGGAACAGGGTCGCCGTTGCCAGCCTGCATGGCGCCTCGGCCACCACCCTCGGTCCCAGCTTCTCGGGATGGACCACGGACTTGTCCGGTGCCATCGCCCAGACGAGATGGACGCCCACGAGCTCCGCCAGCGCCTGAGCCGTGGCCACCGAGTTGGCCGCCGTGACGTACGGGACGGGGTCGGGGGGACAGGCGGAGTCGCGGAACTGCTCGCGGTAGAAGAGCCAGCCGTCCAGCCCCCCGATGACCGCGGGGGTGTCGATCGTGCCGAAGACGTAAGCCTGGACGAGGTTCTTCGGCACGCTCGCCAGCTCCTGGAGCCGGCCGACGGTCATGAGCTCGTCGAAGGCGGCGGCCCGCTCCGCCGGCGTGCTCAAGACGCGCGCCAGGAACCCCTCGGGTAGCCCGCGGGCGGCTGCCTTCGCGGCGGCGGCCGCCGCCGGCACCGCCATCCAGACCAGCAAGGCGATCGACAGCGCGGCTTGTAGCGTGCGCGTACCCATCAGAACTGGAAGTAGAGGAAGGGGCTGAACCCGGCCGTCAGGACGGCCACCCCTCCGGCGGCGAGCACGGCGACGCCATAGGCCGCCGCCAGCCAACGCGTCCGGGACGTGGCCAGCTGCGCCTCGAGCCGCACCCCCGCTGACGGACCCGACAGGAGGAGGACCATCGCGAAGCCTACCGCCGTCATGGCCAGAGCGCTGGGCGTAGCGGCGGCGACCAGCGGGTCCGAGAGCTCGAGCGCCCGGGGGCTGAAGACCGAGACCAAGGCCCTGAGATGCTCTGCCGCCTGGCCGAACGAGGTCGCCCGGAACAGCACCCAACCGATCATCACGACCGGCAGCGCGTAGGCGTAACGCCAAGCGGCGCTGCGCCGCAAGGCCGCTTCCTTGCCCCATAGGATCCGCTCGAGGACGAGGAACGCGCCGTGGAAGGCCCCCCAGGCCACGAACGTCCAGGCCGCGCCGTGCCACAGACCCGTGGCCAGGAAGACGATGGCGAGGTTGACGTACGTCCTGGCGGCGCCGCGGCGGTTGCCCCCCAAGGGGACGTAGAGGTAGTCACGGAACCAGGTGGAAAGCGTCACGTGCCACCTCCGCCAGAACTCCGTGATCGAGCGGCTGGCGTAGGGCCGCAGGAAGTTCTCGGGGAAGCGGATGCCGAAGAGCTGGCCCAGGCCTATCGCCATGTCGGAGTACCCCGAGAAGTCGAAGTAGATCTGCACCGTGTAGGCCACCGTGCCGAGCGCCGCGACGGCCCACGTCACCTCGCCCGGCGCCGTCCCGTAGGCAGCGTCGACGAGCCTCCCCGCGTTGTCGGCTATGAGGACCTTCTTGGCCAACCCATGCGCGAAGCGCACGACGCCGGCGGCGAACACATCGGCTCTGGCCAGTCCGGGCCCTTCGAGGTCCTCGGCGACGTCCGCGTACCTCACCACCGGCCCGGCGATCAGCTGGGGGAAGAAAGAGAGGTAGGCCCCGTACGTTACGACCGAGCGAGCGGGATCGACCCGCCCCCTGGCCACATCGAGCACGTAGCTGACAGCCTGGAAGGTGAAGAACGAGATCCCGGCCGGCAGCACCGCGGCCGCTGCGGCCAGCCACGGCAGGCTCTCACGTACCCCCAGGGAGTCGGCGATGAACGCGCCGTACTTGACGAACAGCAGCGGGACGAAGAGCAGGAAGAGGGAGGCGACCTTCACGAGGCGCCCTCTGGGTCCAGTCACCCACCGCCCCGCCAGGTAGGAGACGACGATGGCGCCAAGCAGGAGCAGGGTGTAGGCCCCGGCCGAGTAGGCGTAGAACGCGAGGCTCGAAAGCAGGAGCCAGACGACCTTCGCGCGTAGCCTGACCGCCACCAGCAGGCCTCCCAGGGCCAGGGGCAGGAAGAGGAAGGTGAACACCTGGTC
>CAZGXF010000002.1:0-61785 GCA_964529575.1 uncultured bacterium | reverse complement strand
GGGGGATCGTGAGCAGCACGACCAACCAGCCCTGCAGCAGGTCGTCGACGCGCTTCGAGGCGCCCATGGCGGCCCCGGCGGCCACGCCCACGACCATGGCGATCGCGAAGGCGATCAGCACGCGTTGCGTGGTGACCCAGAGGTGCCCGAGCAGGACGCCGCGCTGGTACTCGCGGGCGACGAACTCGAGGGTCTCCACGGGCCCGGGGATGAGGTTGGGGGCCGCGCGGGCCCCGAGGACCCACACGACCACCAGGGAAAGGTAGGACGCCAGCGTCAGCCAAGGGCCGACGCCGGCGCCGCGGTGCCTCTTCAGGGCCTTGGGCCGCACGACGGCAGTCGCCGCTGTCTCAGCATCTACCGCCATCCGGCCGACCAACTCTCAGCGGGGCAGGAACTCGGTGGTGTAGGCGGCCGGGTCGATGCTCTCGACGCCTACCGCCTCCGGGCCGGCGAGCTCGACGAGGCGCTCGACCATGGCCACGAGGCCGTCGATCGACTCCTGGTCCCACTTGCTCGTGGTGCCGGCCTTCCACCGTTCCACGACCTGCGGGAACTGGCTGGGGTCGGGCAGCGAGTAGAGACCCTGGTCGAGGATCGTCTGCCAGAACGGGTCGTCGCTCGGCGTGTTCAGCATGACCTCGAAGGTGTCCTGGAGCGCCGCGATGAACGCCGTCTTCAGCTCGTCGTCCATGTCGTCGCGGGCCACGACCACCAGGTTGGGCAGGTCGCGGGGCAGGCCGAGCTCCTCGAGCATGTCGGCGACCGACATGACCTCGCGCGCGACGCCGGCGGCCTCCATGCGGGCCACCCAGTGCCACAGCGGCAGGGCGGCGTCCACCTCGCCCGAGGCGGTGAGCTCCATCATCAGGGGCGGGGCGGCCTGCACGACCTGGCTGTCGCCCACGTCGAAGCCGTACTGCGAGATGGTGAGCGTACGGAGGATCAGGACGCTCTTGTCGCGCAGGGCGCCGGCGGCGATCGTGCGGCCGTCGAGGTCGGCGACGCCCTGGATGTCGGAATCGGCGGGCACCACCAGCCCGCCCACGGCCGTCGCGTAGGGGTAGATGCCGCTGGCCTGGATGCCCGCCTGCCGCAGCAGCACGGGGGCGAGGAAGTCGTCCACCTTCACGTCGGCCTCTCCGCTGCGGAGGGCGATCTCGGTGGCCTGCTTGCTGGCGTACGGCGTGCCCACCACCTGGATACCGTTCGCCTCGGCCGTGCCGAAGTAGTCCATCGCATGCACGATCCAGGAGAACGTGCCGGTCGCCTCCATCGCGGCGTTGACCACCGGCAGGTCGCCGTCCTGGGCGAACGCGAACGCCCCGGCTAGCGCTAGGACCAGGCTGGCCAACACTGTGCGCAGGCTTCTCATAGGCTATCGACCTCCGTACGGTTCCCTACCTCCCGCGACGGTCGACGGGTTCGACCCCCTGACGGACCGTATGACCGGGCTAGGGACGTTCGTCCCGATGATATATCGGCCTCCCGGTATGTTGACAGCCATGCGAGCACTCCGCGCCTTCGCGGCCGTCGTCGTCGCCCTCGTCGCCCTGTACCTGGTGCTGGCCGCGATCGCCAGCCCGCGCCCGACCGCGGCCTACGACCGCCTGCTGCCTCAGGGCCAGCCAGCCGTCCTGGCGCACGCCGGCGGCGCCCTCCTCTGGCCCGACAACACGCTCGTCGCCTTCGACGGCGCCGCGCGCCTGGGCGTGGACGTGCTGGAGCTGGACGTGCACGAGACCGCCGACGGCGAGTTCGTGGTCATCCACGACGACACCGTCGACCGCACCACGGACGGCACCGGGCCGGTCTCGGCCCTCACGATGCGCGAGCTGCGCGAGCTCGACGCCGGCTACGCCTGGACCCCGTCGGGCCCGCGCGCCGACGCCGGCGAGGGGGAGTACGCCTACCGCGGCCAGGGGGTCACGCTGCCCACGCTGGGCGAGGTGCTCAGCGCGTCCGCGGGCGCGGCGGTGAACGTCGAGATCAAGCAGGACGACGTCGGGGTGGCCCGCCGCCTGTGCGACTACCTACGGCGACACGACGCCACGACGCGCGTGATGGTGGGTTCGTTCCACGGTCGGCCCCTGTCGGCGTTCAGGGGCGCCTGCCCCGAGGTGGCCACGTCGGCGTCGCAGGCCGAGGTCGCGTTCTTCGTGGCGCTCGAGAAGCTGCGCCTGTCGGCCGTGCTGACCCCGCCCTACGACGCCCTGCAGGTGCCGCGCACGTTCTCGGGCATCCAGGTCGTCACCCCGCACTTCGTGGAGGCGGCGCACGCCCGCGGCCTGGACGTGCACGTCTGGACCGTGAACGACGAGGCCGAGATGCGCGAGCTGGTGGAGATGGGCGTGGACGGCATCATCACCGACAGGCCCGACCGGGCGCTACGGGTCCTCGGGCGCGGGTTCGACGAGTCGCTGGTGCCCGCGTTCGTGACGCGCTGAGGCCGGCGCTAGAGGTGCCTCACGTCGCGGCCGCCCCCGCCGACTCGGCCCGCAGCTCGGCGCGCCGGCGCATGAGGTTGATGGCGAGGACCAGCAGCATCACCGCCATGCCTACCGCCTCGTAGGCGAACGAGGGGTAGAAGATCAGGACCAGCCCCACGGCCGCCAAGACCCGCGAGTACCAGGCCATGCGGGTGAACATGTAGCCCTCCAGGGCGGCCGCGAAGGCCGCCAGGGCCACGAAGCCGACGACGATGGTCCAGACGTAGTACCAGGTGTCGCCGCCGTAGATCAGCTCGGGGTTGTAGATCATGAAGAGCGGGATGAGGTAGAGGCCCTTGGCCATCTTCCAGGCCTGGAAGGCCGTCCTCATGGGGTCGGCGCGCGCGATGCCGGCGCCGGCGAACGCCGCCAGCGCCACCGGCGGCGTCACGTTCGAGTCCTGCGAGTACCAGAAGATGACCAGGTGGGCGATGAGCAGGGGGATGCCGAACTCGTTCTGCAGCAGCGGGCCCGCCAGCACCGCCAGCACGATGTAGCTCGCCGTCACCGGCAGACCCATGCCGAGGACGAGGCTGGCGAGTATCAGCAGCACGATGGCGAGGAGCAGGTTCCCGCCCGAGAAGGCCAGCATGAGCGCCGAGAACTTCAGGCCCAGCCCGGTGAGCGTGATGATGCCGACGACGATCCCGGCCACGGCGCACGCCACGCTCACGGGCACGGCGTTGAGCGCCCCCACCCTGAACGCCTCGATGAAGCCGCGGAAGCCGAGGACCGCGTCCCGGCCCGCACCGTGACTCGGCGCCACCGCCAGCGCTCCGGCGGCCGCGACCGCGCCCTCCAGCGCTGCGGCCCGCTCGCCCTCGTCCACGGTCACGCCGCTCGGGGCCGGCGCCGCCCGGCGCAGTATCAGCCGCCTGACGAACCAGCGCAGCGCCGACACCGCCAGGATGCTGACGATGGCGATGAACCCGACGCGGTTGGGCGAGACGTTGACCATCAGGAAGTAGACGAGCACCGCCAGCGGCACGAGGTAGTACCACCCCTCGCGCAGGACGTCGCGGACCCGCGGCAGCTGCGCCGACGGGATGCCCCTCATGCCCCTCTTCAACGCGATCAGGTCGACGAACAGGTAGACGGTGGTGAAGTACATCAGCGCCGGGAGTATCGAGATGCGCACGATCTCGGCGTACGGCACCCCCGTGTACTCGGCCATGAGGAACGCGCCCGCGCCCATGACGGGCGGCAGGACCTGCCCTCCGGTGGAGGCCGCCGCCTCGACGCCCCCCGCCTCCTCGGGCTTGTAGCCGAGGCGCTTCATGAGCGGGATCGAGAACGCACCGGTGGTGACGACGTTGGCTATGGCGCTGCCGGAGACCGAGCCCATGAACCCGGAGGCGATCACCGCCGCCTTCGCGGGCCCGCCCCGCTGCCTGCCGGCCACGGCGTACGCCATGTCTATGAACGTCTTGCCGGCGCCGGTGGACTCCAGGAACGCGCCGAAGAGGATGAACGTGTACACGACGGTGGCCGCCACGCCGAGCGGCAGCCCGAAGATGCCCTCCTGGCCCAGGTAGAGGTGGCTGACGATGCGCTCGAACGAGTAGCCGCGGTGGGAGAGTATGCCTGGCATGAGCTCGCCCAGCCACGGCAGGGCGCCCCGCGGCCCGGCCATCGAGTAGAGGAGGGCCACGACGGCGACGATCGTGATCGCCCAGCCGATCGTGCGCCTCGCGGCCTCGAGGACGAGCAGCACCGCGATCACGCCCGTGACGATGTCGCGCTGCAAGAAGAAGCCCGAGCGGCGGATGATGCCGTCCAGGTCGACGAGCAGGTAGAGCCCGACGTACGCCGAGCCGGCCACCAACAGCAGGTCCACCACCCAGTCGAGCGCCTTGCGCTCCCGCTTCCTGAGCGGGAACACGAGGAACGTGATCACCAGCACGACCATGAGGTGGAAGCCGCGCTGGACGAACAGGTTGAACGGCCGGACGCCGGCCGTGTAGAGCTGGAACGCCCCGAGCGCGAGCGCCAGCAGGGTCACGGCCCCCATGACCCAGACGGCCATCGGCGGCCCGCCGCGCTCCTCGGCGGCGGGGGGCGGGGCGCCTAGCGCCTCGCCCGTCACCTCTGCACCACCTCCAGGCGCGCGTGCGTACCCGGCCTCATGAGGCTGAGCTCGAAGCGCGCGTCCCCGACGACGAGTACCGACGGGGCACGCTCGGTGCCGATGATGACGTTGTGGACGTTGCCGTGAAGGGGTAGGTCGATGCCGTGGAGACGGTACCTGCCATCAGGGAGCTGCTCCATGGTTCCGCGGCCGGCGAAGCCGCCCAGGCCCGCGATGTCGAGGTGCGGCGTCACCTGCTCGACGACCAGCATGACGCCATCCCGGTACTCGAAGACGTCGATCACGGTCACCTGGGCCACCGAGTGCCGCCACTCGATGCGCCACCGGCCGTCGGCCGGCAGGGGCGCCTCGGCGAGCACCTCGCCGGCGGCGGTGGTGACGACCAGGTAGGGGAGGGCCGCTTGGACGGCGCCGGAGGCGTGAGCGGCCGCGAGGGCCGCGAGCGTCCAAGCCAGTAGGGGAGGCGCGCGCCGCGGTACCGGCCCGGTCGGCGCGCGCCTCCCCATCGCCCCTGACTCCTCCTCAGTCGACCTTGAGGTGGTCGGGGACGGTCAGGCCGATCTCCTCGTAGTAGCGGATCGCCCCGGGGTGGAGGGGGATGGGCGAGTCGAGGGCGGTCTCGGGCGTCGTCTCGTTCGCGGACGGGTGGATGTTGCGGACGACGTCGATGTTCTCGAACAGCGCCTTGGTGAACCGGTAGGCCAGGTCCTCGTCCATCTCGGCGGCGACGATGAGCAGGTTCGGCGTGCCGATCGAGGGGGTCTCGGGCACGCCGCGGTAGCCGTCGGCGGGGAACGTGTAGCGGATCAGAGTCGGGTCGGCCGCGCGGATCAGCTCGAGCTCCTCGTCGCTGATGGGCACCAAGCGGATCGCGTGCGTCTCGGCCAGGCTCATCACGGCCCCGGTGGGCATGCCGCCCGACCAGAAGCCCGCGTCGATGGCGCCGTCGCGCAGCGCGTCGGCGGTCTCGTTCGCGCCCAGGCGCTGGACCGCCGCGAAGTCGTCGTAGGAGATGCCCACGGCCTCCAGGATCGTGTTCGCCGAGACCTCGGTGCCGGAGCCGGGAGCGCCCACCGAGACGCGCTTGCCGCGCAGGTCGGCGAGGCTGTGGATGTCCGAGTCGGCCCGCGTTATCACGTGCACGGCGTTCGTGTAGGCCACCGTGATGGCCCTGAGGTTCGGGAGCTGCGGCAGGTCGCCGCCGGGCCCGAAGTTGCCGGTGCCCTGGTAGGCGGCGAGGACCGTGTCGGCGAGCGCGAGCGCCAGGTCGGCGTCGCCGCGCGCGATGAACGCGACGTTGTCCACCGAGGCGTTCGTGGCCTCCACCGTGGCGGTGTAGCCGTCGACGAAGCGGTCGATGATCTGGGCGTAGCCGCCGCCGACCGGGTAGTACACGCCGCCGGTGCCGCCGGTGGCGATCGAGAGGGGCGTCTGCGCGGCCGCCAGGCCGAAGCCCAACGCAGCCAGGACGACGAACGACCGAAAGACGGTTCGCATGCGTTCCTCCTCTGGTGTTTGTCTGCGTCGGAAGGTAGCACAGGCCGCCCGGGTCGCGCCGCGGATAGACTCGCCGGCATGCTCACGGGCGTGAGGGTGCTCGACCTCAGCCGGGTCCTCGCGGGCCCCTACTGCACGCAGCTCCTCGCCGACCTGGGCGCCGACGTCCTGAAGGTCGAGTCGCCGGGCGGCGACGACACCCGCGCCTGGGGGCCGCCCTGGCTGGGCGAGGAGAGCGGCTACTTCCTGTCGGTGAACCGCGGCAAGCGCAGCCTGGCCGTGGACCTCAAGGACCCGCGCGGCGCCGAGGTCGTCAGGCGGTTGGCGGCGCAGGCCGACGTGGTGGTCGAGAACTTCAAGGTCGGAGACCTGGCGCGCTACGGTCTCGACTACGCGGCGGTGGCCCAGGCGAACCCGCGCGTCGTCTACGTCTCGATCACCGGCTTCGGCCAGACCGGTCCCCGCGCGAGGGAGCCGGGCTACGACGCGGCCCTCCAGGCCCTCGCCGGCGTGATGGCGATGACGGGCGAGGAGGGCAGGCCGCCGGTGAAGCTGCCGGTGGCGTACGTCGACGTGCTGACGGGCCTGCACGCCGCCGTCGCGGCCGTGGCCGCGCTGCGGCGCGTCGCCGTGGAGGGTCGGGGCGCGCACCTCGACGTGTCGCTCTTCGACGTCGCGCTGGCCAGCGCCGTGAACCAGGCCCAGGGCGTGCTGCTCACGGGCCAGGCGCCCAGGCGCCTGGGCAGCGCCCACCCCAGCATCGTGCCTTACCAGTCGTTCGAGGCCGCGGACGGCGCGCTCGTGCTGGCCGTGGGCAACGACGCCCAGTTCGCCAGGCTGTGCCGCGTCCTGGGCGTGCCCGACATGGCCGCGGACGAGCGCTACGCCACGACCGCCGCGCGCGTGGCGCCCCGCGCCGAGGGGGTGACGAGGATCGCCGGCCTGGTGGCGGGCTGGAAGCGCGACGACCTGGTCGCGGCCTGCGGGGCCGCGGGCGTGCCGGCGACGCCGGTGCTCACCCTGCCGGAGGCGTTCGACGACCCGCAGGCCCGGGCGCGGGGCTCGGTGGTCACCGGTCGCCGCGCTGACGGCGCCAGCGTGCCCATGGTCGCCAGCCCCCTGTGGTTCGCGCACGGCCCCGACGGCGCCGACCTCGGCCTCAGGCCGGTCGACGGCGAGGCGCCCGCACCGCCCACGCTGGGCGAGCACGGGTTCGAGGTCCTGACGCGGGACCTGGGGATGGGCGAGGAGGAGGCGCGGCGGCTCGTGGAGGAGGGCGTCGTCGTGGTGGGGAGGCCCGCGCGCGGCTGACGAGCGCCGGGGAGGAGCCGGACGCGCCGTCGGGTCGAACGGCTAGGGCGGAGGGCGGCTCAGTTCGGCTCGAGCAGGGCGTCCGCCGCGGCGCCGCGCAGCAGGCCGAGGTAGACCCCGTCGATGGAGACCTCCTCGGCCGGCAGGACCATCGTCTCGTAGGCCGGGTTGTGCGGGCGCAGCTCGACCTGGCCGCCGCCGAGGCGGCGGACGTACTTCAGCGTGACGTCCTCCTCGCCCACGCGCACGGCGCAGATCTCGCCGTCGCGGGCGGGCGGGCGCCGGGAGAGCAGGACCACGTCGCCGGGCTGGATCAGGTCGGCCATCGAGTCGCCTCGCACCCGCAGCGCGAAGCTGGCGTTGACGAGCGCGGGGATGGGCAGGTAGGCCTCGGGGTGGGCGACGGCGGCGTCGAACGGGCCGGCGGGGATGTCGCCGAGCACCGGGATGCCCGTGGCCTGTGGGGGCAGCGCCAGGAACGGCGAGCGGCCGCGGCCGCGGCTCTCGAACTCGAGGTAGCCCTTCTTCTGCAGGGCCTCGAGGTGCTGGCGCAGCGAGACGTAGTGGATGCCGAGGGAGCGCGCGAGGTCGGAGAGCTCGGGCAGGCGGCCCGTGCGGCGCTGGTGATCTAGCAGCCGCGCGTACACGCGCTCCTGCGTGGGCGTCAGGGGTCGGTTCGCGGCTGCGTTCACACCTGAAATGGTAAGGTAAGAGCCTAGATGTGTCAAATGTGAGGAGCGTTAACTTTGCGCTCACCGTCGGCGCGCCCAGGCCGTGTGCGTCAGACGCGAGAAGCACGTCTGGGACGCATCTCATCGCGCTATCACGGCCTGCCGCGACTATGGACACGTGAGGGCGTGGGTGCTATAGTTTCTGTAGTCCCCGGCCCGCTCCTCGGAGCGGGCTCGAGTCTCTAGCGACCGTCGGCACGGCCATGAGGCCGCGCATGCAAGACGAGGAAGGAATCAACCATGCTCGACACGTTCGAAGCTCTCGATACGCCGAGCGGTTGCGAAGCCACAGGAATCGTCCCCTCGGGACTGGCCCTGCCCACCCGCACCCTCGAGCCCGGTCAGGTCCTCTACGAGGCCGACCGTGACGCCGCCAGCCTCTACATCGTCAACCACGGCGTCCTGAAGGCCGTCGTGCCCACCAGCCTGGGCCGCGACCGCATCGCCGACCTCTACGGCCCCGGCGACGTCCTCGGCCTCGCCGCCCTGGACGGCGGCAAGCACGCCGAGACGGTGGTGGCCGTCCACGAGGCCTGCCTCACCCCCATCGACCCGCAGCAGGCGATGAACGACCGCGGCCTGCGCGACTACGTGCTCCGCAGCCTCGCGCGCCAGCTGAGGCGCAGCCGTGAGATGCTCGACGAGGCCGAGATGCCCGTCGGCGCCCGCGTCACCCGCGCCTTCCTGCGGCTGGCCAAGCAGTTCGGCCTGCCGTCCGACGACCAGAGCGGCGCCATCAAGCTGCCGCTGGCCCTCACCCACGAGGACCTCGCCGACCTCACCGGCTCCAGCCGCGTGACGATCACCCGCATCCTCGGCGAGCTCCGCAACGAGGGCGCCCTGTCGGGCACGCGAGGCGTCTACGTGGCGGACCTCGAGGGGCTGGAGCGCGCCACCGACGAGTACGTCATGCAGGTGCTCTGACCGGGCACGTCACGACCGCGACAGACAGAGGAGCCCCTGGGACGCATCGGAGCACCCAGGGGCTCCTCCCAGTTGGTAACCTCGTGGCGACATGCTGACCTTCACCGACCTCGCGAAGCAACGCGTCCTCAAGTTCATGCAGGCGCAGGCCGCGCAGGGCGTCGGTGCTTTGCGCATCGCCGGCACACGTGCCGAGCAGCGCCTCTGGCTGGTCAAGCCTTCCGACAAGCAGCCCAACGACCGCGTCCAGGACGAGGGGGCGTTCGAGGTCTACCTCGACCCGCTCTCCGCCAAGGCGCTCGACGGCGCCACCGTCGACTTCGTCGAGGGCGTCATGCAGTCGGGCTTCAAGGTGTTCTTCCCCAGCCCCAAGTGGGACGACCCCGTGGCGCAGAAGGTCCAGGACGTCCTGGACCAGCACATCAACCCCGGCGTGGCCAGCCACGGCGGCAACGTCGCGCTGGAGGGCGTCAAGGACGGCGTCGCCTACATACGCTTCGGCGGGGGCTGCCAGGGCTGCGGCGCCGCCGACGTGACCCTGAAGCAGGGCGTCGACCGCATCATCCGCGAGCAGGTGCCCGAGGTCGTCGCGGTCAAGGACGCCACCGACCACGACGCCGGCCAGAACCCGTACTACGCGCGGGGCGCCGGCGATAGCTCCTCACCGCTGGCGGGCCAGTAGCCGACGCGTGGCCGGGCCGGGCACGCCACCGACCCTGCCCTCAGCCGACGAGGTCGCCGCGGCCGTAGCGGTCGCGGCCGGCCGGCAGACGGGCGACCTGCTCCTCCGCGGAGGGCGGGTCGTGGACGTCTTCACCAACGCCGTCCACGAGGCCGACGTGCTGGTCTCCGGCCGCCTCGTGGCGGCCGTGGGCCGCGGGCTCGGCGGGGCGCGCGAGGTCGTGGACCTGGAGGGCGCCTACGTGGCGCCCGGGCTCATCGACGGGCACGTGCACCTCGAGTCCAGCCTGGTCACCCCCGGCGCCTACGCCGACGCCCTCGTGCCGCGGGGCGTCACGGCGGTCGTGTGCGACCCGCACGAGATCGCGAACGTGGCCGGCGAGGCCGGGGTGCGGTGGCTGCTCGACTCGACCGCGCGATCGCCCATGGACGTCTGGGTCACCGTGCCGTCCTGCGTGCCCAGCACGCGGCTCGAGACCTCCGGCGCCGAGTTCGGCGTCGCTGAGATGGGCCGTCTCCTGAGCCACCCGCGCGTCGTGGGCGTGGCCGAGATCATGAGCTTCCCGGCCGTCGTGGCCGGTGACGAGGAGGTCCTGGCGAAGGCCGCCCTGGCGGCCGAACGCGGCGTCACGGCCGAGGGTCACGCGCCCGGCCTCAGCGGGCGCGACCTGCAGGCGTACCTCGCGGCCGGCATCGCCTCTGACCACGAGTCCACGACGCTCGAGGAGGGGCTCGAGAAGCTGCGCGCCGGCGTCTTCCTGATGGTGCGCGAGGGCTCGGTGACGCGCGACCTGGCGGCGCTGCTGCCGCTCGTCGACCCGCGGCACGGCGACCGCGTCGGCTTCGTGACCGACGACAGGCTGCCCCACGACCTGCTCGCCGAGGGCGGCGTCGACCACGTCGTCAGGGCCGCGATCGCCGGCGGCGCCGACCCCGCCTACGCCGTGCGCTGCGCCAGCTTCAACAACGCCCGCCACTTCCGCCTGCCGCGCCGCGGCGCCGTGGCGCCCGGCTACTTCGCCGACCTGGCCGTCGTGCGCTCGCTGGAGGCGTTCGACGCCGTGCTCGTCTACAAGGACGGCGCGCTGGTGGCGCGGTCCGGCGCGCCGGTCGCGCTCTCGGCCGGCTTCGCGCAGGACGACGCGCCGGTGAGAGGCACCGTGCGGCTGTCGCGGCTCAGCGCCGCGTCCTTCGCGCTGCCCCTGCCGGCCGGCGCCGTGCGGGCGCGCGTCGTCGTGGCCTCGCCGAACCGGATCGTCACAGGCTGCGAGCTGGTGGAGCCGACGGTAGAGGACGGCCGCGCCGTCGCGGACCCCGGGCGCGACCTCGCCAAGCTCGCCTGCGTCGAGCGCCACGGGCGCAACGGCGGCGTGGGCGTGGGGCTGGTGCGGGGCTTCGGGCTGCGGCGCGGCGCTCTCGCCTCGAGCGTGGGCCACGACCACCACAACGTGATGGTCGTGGGCGTGGACGAGGAGGACATGGCCGCCGCCTGCCGCCGGCTCGGCGAGCTGGGCGGCGGCTTCGTGGCCGTCGCGGGGGGAGAGGTGCTGGCCGAGCTGGCGCTGCCCTTGGCCGGCATCGTCACCGACGCGCCGCTGCCCGAGGTGGCCGCCGCCCTCGACGGGCTCGACGCGGCCGCTCGGGCCCTGGGCGTGACGCTGCCGTCGCCCTTCATGGCGCTCAGCTTCCTCGGGCTGGCCGTGATCCCCGAGCTGAAGGTCACCGACCTCGGCCTCGTGGACGCCGCCCGCGGCCGGCTCGTGCCGCTGTGGGAGGCCTGAGCCGGCCCCTCAGACCCCGAACCGCTCCACGGCCAGGTCGACGAGGTGCTCGGCGATGGCCAGGCTGGCCGTGGCCGCCGGCGACGGCGCGTTGATCACGTGCAGGGCGCGCGGGCTCTCGCGGATCACGAAGTCGTCGATCAGCTTGCCGTCGCGGCCGAGCGCCTGGGCGCGCACCCCGGCGCCGCCGCGATGCACGTCCGCCATGCCCAGCTCGGGCACCAGCCGCTGCAGGGCCTCCACGAACGCCGCCTTCGAGAACGAGCGGTAGACCTCGTAGGCGCCCACCTTCCAGAAGCGCGCCGCCATGGACCACAGGCCGGGGAAGGTGACGGCGTCGGCCACGTCGGCCAGGCGCACGTCGAACGGCCCGTAGCCCTCGCGCGAGAGCGCGAACACCGCGTTCGGCCCCGCCTCCACCTCGCCCTTCACGGTGCGGGTGAGGTGGACGCCGAGGAACGGCAGGGCCGGGTCGGGCACGGGGTAGATGAGGCCGTTGACCAGGTGCCCCTTCTCCGGTCGCAGGTGGTAGTACTCGCCGCGGAAGGGCACGATGCGCACGTCGGAGACGTCGGCACCCGCCAAGCGCGCCACGCGGTCGGCGTGCACGCCGGCGCAGGTGACCAGGTAGCGCGCCTCCACGGGGCCGTGGTCCGTGGAGACCGTCACGCCCCCACCCGTGGCCTTCACGCCCTCGACCGCGACGCCCGTGCGCACCTCGCCGCCCTCGGCCACGAACAGCTCGGCGAGCCGCCCGGCCACGGCGGGGAAGTCGACGATCGCCGTGCGCGGCGAGTAGATGGCCTTGATGCCGGCCGCGTGCGGCTCGATCTCCTTCAGGCGGTCGGCCTCGACGAGCTCCAGCCCGGGCACGCCGTTGGCGGTGCCGCGCTCGAACAGCTCCTGCAGGCGGGGCAGCTCGTCCTGGCCGGTAGCGACGATGACCTTGCCGACCTCCTGGTACGGCAGGCCTTGCTCCTCACAGAAGCGGCGCATCATCCCCACGCCGGCCACGCAGAGGCGGGCGCGCAGGGTGCCGGGGCGGTAGTAGATGCCGGAGTGGACGACGCCGGAGTTGTGGCTCGTCTGGTGGCGCGCGACCTCGGGCTCCTTCTCGAGCACGGTGACGCGCAGGCCGGGCCGGCGCTGCTTCAGCGCGCGTGCCGTGGCGAGCCCGACGATGCCAGCCCCGACCACGATCACGTCGGAACGGTCCATGGGCGCCAGGATACGCCCGCGCGGGGCCGCCCCGTGCGCGGACCGCGCCAGGCGGGCTCGGGCCACACCCGGCCGGACCAGCGGCGCGCCCGCCGGGGGCCGGTAGACCTCAGCGCCCCTTCGGGTACACTTCGCCAACCCTCGGCCCGACCCTCACCGGGCGGTGGAGCAGCAGGCGCGCGCCAGCGCACGCCGAGCTGTACGGGGAGACCCCCAACTTCAAGGAGGAGCTGGATGAACCTGAGGCGACGCTTGCTGCTAGTCCTGGCCGGGGTGCTGCTCGCGACCGGCGCTACGGCGCAGGGCACGTTCAACTACCCGATGAGCGCGGACCCGGAGCACCTCGACCCGTGGCGCTCGACCACCGTGGCCACCCGCCGGATCCTCGTCAACGTCTACGAGGGGCTCACCACCCTCGACGGCCGCACCGCCGAGGTCGTCCCCGCGCTCGCGACCGGTTGGGACATCAGCGAGGACGGGCTGACGTACACGTTCCACCTGCGCCAGGGCGTGCTGTTCCACGACGTCGCCGGCGTCACCTACGAGGACCGCGAGATGAAGGCCGACGACGTCGTCTGGTCGTTCCAGCGCTACCTCAGCGAGGACACCAGCGTCTCGCAGCACCCCGAGTACCTCCTGTCGCTCGTGGGCGCCGAGGAGTACCTGGCCGGCGAGGCCGACAGCGTCGCGGGCATGCGGGTCGTGGACGACTACACGCTCGAGCTGACCTTGACGGCGCCGAACCATAGGTTCCTCATCGACCTGGTGAACGCCTACGTCGTGCCGCAGGAGGCCCTCGAGGCCCTGGGCCCCGACCTCAGCAACCGCCCGGTCGGCACCGGTCCGTTCGTCTTCGAGCGCTGGAGCCGCGACGACGAGCTGGTCCTGCGCGCGAACCCCGACTACTGGGAGGAGGGCTACCCGCTCCTCGAGGGCGTGCGCTTCGTGAACGTACCGGAGGCCACGACCGAGCTGCTGATGTACCGGCAGGGCGAGCTGGACGTGCTGCTGAACTTCCCCACGGGGCAGCTCAACTCGCTCAAGGCCGAGTTCGCCGACCAGTACAACGAGATGCCGGGCCTGAACGTGCGCTACTGGGGCTTCAAGATGGACGAGCCCCCCTTCGCCGACAACCCGGCGCTGCGGAAGGCGTTCAACCACGCCATCGACCGCGAGCTCATCTGGGACGTCCTGATGGAGGGCGCGCGCGTGCCCGCCACGCTGGGCGTGCTGCCGCCGGCGATCCCCGGCTCCGACGTCGAGGGCTACGCCTACGACCCCGAGCTCGCCAAGGAGCTCCTGGCCGAGGCCGGCTACCCGAACGGCGAGGGCCTGGAGCCCATCACGCTCTACTACTTCGCCACGGCCGACGACGCGCCGAACGTGGCGGTCCAGGACATGCTCGCCCAGATCGGCGTCACGATCGTCCTGCAGAAGGAGGACACGAGCACCTACTGGACCCACGTGGGCGAGCCCGACGTGAAGCTGTTCCTCTCGGGCTGGAGCGCGGACCTGGCCGACGCCAGCGAGGTCTTCGACTTCCTCTTCGCGCACGGCCGCGACGACACGCACTACGACAACCCCGAGGTGAACGCGCTGCTCGACCAGGCGCGCGCCACGGCCGACCCCGACGAGCGCAACGCGATCTACCGCCAGGTGCACGAGATCGTCATGGCGGACGCCCCGTGGATCCCCTCGGGCTACTCGAAGATCTCGTACCTGCTCCGCCCCGGCATCGAGGACTTCCAGGTCTCGGCGGCGGGCACGTACCGCACCCCGCTCAAGTACGTCCGGCTCCCCTGAGACCCGGCTAGGTCTCGTCACCGCGGAGCGCGACCGACCGGCACGCCGCAACGGGCGCCGGTCGGTCGCGCCTCACCAGAGGCTGTAGAGGCATGCTCCAGTTCGTCATCAGGCGCCTGTTATGGGCGATCCCGACGCTGCTCGGGGTCTTCACCGTCATCTTCCTGCTCACCTATCTGATGCCCGGCGACCCGGTGAGGGCCGTCCTCGGCGAGCAGTACCAGCGCGCCGACCCGGCCACCATCCAGCGGGTCCGCGACCAGCTCGGCCTCGACGACCCGTGGCACGTCCAGTACGTACGGTTCCTCTACCGGAGCGTGACCGGCGACTTCGGCCGCAGCTTCGTGCTCGACGAGTCGGTGCGCGACATCGTCGGCTACCGCTTCCCGCGCACGCTCCAGCTCATGGCCGGGGCGCTGCTCGTGGCCGTCCTCATCGGCATACCCGCCGGGATCCTGGCCGCGCGCCACCGCTACACCTGGATCGACCACACGCTGATGCTGGTGGCGCTCCTCGGCGTGGCCATGCCCGTCTTCTGGCAGGCCGTGCTGGCGAAGATATTCCTCACCCAGGACACCTACGGCGTGGCCCTGTTCCCGGTGGCAGGCTACGGCGGCGGCAACCTCTACTACATGGTCCTGCCCGCCCTGGTCCTCGGGACCCACCTCTCGGCGACGATCGCTCGCGTGATGCGCTCGTCGCTGCTGGAGGAGCGCTCCAAGGACTACACGCGCACCGCGCGCTCGAAGGGCCTCGGCTACGACCGTGTGGTGTTCAGGCACCAGCTCCGCAACTCCCTCATCCCCGTCGTCACGGTCATCGGCCTCGACGTCGGCTACCTGCTGGGCGGCTCGGTCGTCACCGAGACCGTCTTCAACTGGCCCGGCCTGGGCCGGGCGGTCGTGAACGCCATCTCGCGCCGCGACACGCCCGTGATCATCGGGACCCTGCTGTTCGGGGCCATGCTCTTCGTGGTGGTGAACATCATCGTCGACGTCGTCTACGCCCTGCTGAACCCGCAGATCCGCTACTGATGGTCACGGCCTTCCTCGCCTCGCGCCGCGTCCGCGCCTTCGCCCGCCACCGCCTCGGTCTGGTGGGCCTGGCGATCGTCGTGACGTTCACGCTGGTGGCGGTCCTCGCGCCCTGGATCGCGCCGCACGACCCCACGACCCAGCGCATCGCGACGGCGCGGCTGCAGCCGCCGTCGGCCCAGTACCTGATGGGCACCGACGAGCTGGGGCGCGACATCTTCTCGCGCGTGGTCCACGGCGCGCGCATCAGCATGCGCATCGGCCTCATCGCCGAGGGCATCGCCCTGCTCATCGGCATCGTGCTGGGCGCCGCCGCCGGCTTCTTCGGCGGCTGGGTCGACAACCTCATCATGCGCGTCGCCGACGTGTTCTTCGCGATCCCCGGGCTGCTGTTCCTCATCGTCATCGTGGCGATCTTCGGCTCGGGCGCCACGACGATCTTCCTGGCGCTGGGGCTCATCAGTTGGCCGGGCGAGGCCAGGGTGATGCGCTCCGAGGTGCTGCGCGTGCGCGAGCGCGAGTTCGTGACCGCGGCGCGGGCGCTGGGCTTGCGCGACGCGGCCGTGATCGCCAAGCACGTGCTGCCGAACGCGCTGGCCTCGATGATCGTCATCGGCTCGCTGGGCGTGGCCGGAGCCATCCTCTCCGAGGCCACGCTCTCCTTCCTCGGTCTCGGCATCCAGGAGCCGCTGCCGAGCTGGGGGACGATGATCAACCGCGGCCAGCAGTACATCTTCACGGCCTGGTGGTACAGCGTGTTCCCCGGCCTCGTGATCATGCTGGTGGTGCTGGGCTTCAACTTCCTTGGCGACGCCGTGCGCGACGCGCTGGCGGTGGAGGAGTGACCGTGACAGAGACGGTGTCCGGCGGCGCGCCGGCGTGGCTCTCCGACTACGACGCGTTCCTGACGAAGCTCTTCGCCGAGGCCGAGGTGCCGGGCGCCGCCGTGTGCGTCACGCAGGGAGACCGGCTCGTCTACGCGCGCGGCTTCGGCTGGCGCGACCGCGAGGCCAGGCTGCCGGTCACCCCGCGCACGGTCTTCGGCCTGGCGTCGCTGAGCAAGTCGTTCACGGCGCTCGCCGCCCTCCTCCTGGAGGCGCGGGGCGTCTGGTCGCTGAGAGACCCCGTGGCCCGCCACCTTCCTGGATTCGGGTACCCGGGCCTGGACCCCGAGGCCGTCACGCTGGAGCACCTCCTGAGCCACACCTCGGGCGTGCCGCCGCTGCGGGCGCTCGACTACGCCCTGCGGGCCGACCAGCGCGGCGACGTGTCGTTCGTGTACGTGGACAGGGACACCGCTCAGGACCCGGACGTGAGCGACTACGAGCGCCTCATGGCCTACCTGCGGCAGGGCGAGCGCCCGCCGCTGGCGGGCCCCGGCGAGGTCGTGAGCTACTCCAACGAGGGGGTCGCGTTGGTGGGCGCGGCGATCGAGCGGGTGACGCGCCGGCCGTTCCCCGAGCTGCTGGCGGCCGAGGTCCTCGGCCCGCTGGGCATGCGCGCCACCACCTTCGACCCCGACGAGGCCAGGGCCACCGGCGACGACGCCACGCTCTACACCCACACGCGCGAAGGCGTCGTGCGCGCCCCGGCGTGGAGCCGGGCGCCCGCTTACCTCGGCACCGGCTTCCTGAAGTCGAACCTCCTCGACCTGTCGCGCTACCTGCGCTTCCTGGCCGCGGGCGACGGTGCGGCCCTGGGCCTGCCCGCGGGTCGGCTGGCCGAGCTGACGCGGCCGCGGGGTTGGTCGCAGCCGGGCGGCTCCTACGCGCTGGCGTGGTCGGTGCGCGAGCACCGCGGCGTCACGGTCGTGCGCCACGGCGGGTCCCTGAAGGGCGTCTCCTCGTCGCAGGGGTTCGTGCCGGAGCTGGGCCTGGGCGTGGCGGTGCTGACGAACGTCGACGGCGCCCCGGCGCTGCGCGCCTGGCACGCGGCCGTGAACCTCGCGCTGGGCGACCCGGCCGACCGCCCCTTGTACGGCCACGGCCACGAGGCGCTCTCGGCGCACGGCGAGGAGGGCGGCGCGGCGGAGGCCATGCGGCGCCTGGCGGGCATGTACTCGTCGGGCGAGCCGTGGGGTCGGCTCGAGCTGCGCGTCGAGCGGGCGGCCGAGGGCGGCGAGGGCGAGGGAGGCGCCAGCGAGCTCGTGGCCTACGCGGGCGAGGACCTGGAACGCATCGGTCGCGTCGCGCTCCTAGGCGGCGGCCTGCCTGCGGGGCCCGGCACCGCCGAGTTCGTCCTGGTGGGCGAGTTCGGAGCGTGGGACGGCGGCCGGTTCCACCTCGACGCGTCGGGGCGCCCGTACGCCGTGCAGCACTCGACCCGGTGGTACGACCGGGAGGGGTGAGGGCACTCGCGGATACGCAGGCGTCCGAGGAGCGCGGGCCCTGGCCGGCGACGAGCCGCTCGTAGGCGAGGCCGTCGTCCGGGCCGGAGGCCGGTCGGAAACTTGATATGACCAGACTCATATCAATTGACACTGCTACGCGGAACCACCTATACTAACAGCCGGACGTGAGCCTGCGCCCGCCGCGCATAGGTTCTCTCAGTGCGGCCATGGCTCCCGCGTCTCAGGGCAGCGGCGCAGGCGCGACTCTTCAAGCGAGCGAGGAGACCTGTGATGGCCAAGGCCGTAGGCATAGACCTGGGGACGACGAACAGCGTCATCGCCGTCATCGAGGGCGGTGAGCCGAACGTCCTCGTCAACTCGGAAGGCAACCGCACCACGCCCTCCGTGGTGGCGTTCAAGGACGACCAGCGCCTGGTGGGCCAGGTGGCCAAGCGCCAGGCGGTGCTGAACCCGAAGGGCACGCTCTTCGAGGTCAAGCGCTTCATGGGCCGCACCTGGGAAGAGGTGAAGGAGGAGGCCGAGCGCGCCCCCTACGACGTGGCCAAGGGCCCCGACGGCGGCGTGCGCTTCGTCGTGGGCGACAAGCAGTACACGCCGGAGGAGATCTCGGCGATGGTGCTGCGCAAGCTCGTCGACGACGCCTCTGAGCGCCTGGGCGAGAAGGTGACCAAGGCCGTCATCACCGTGCCGGCCTACTTCAACAACTCGCAGCGCGAGGCCACCCAGAACGCCGGCAAGATCGCCGGCCTCGAGGTGCTCCGCATCGTCAACGAGCCCACGGCGGCCGCGCTGGCGTACGGCCTAGACAAGAAGGGCAACGAGACCGTGCTGGTCTTCGACCTGGGCGGCGGCACGTTCGACGTGTCGGTGCTCGAGGTCGGCGACGGCGTCTTCGAGGTCCGCTCCACGTCGGGCGACACGCACCTCGGCGGCTCCGACTTCGACCACGCCGTCGTCGACTGGCTCGCCGACGACTTCAAGGCCGAGTACAACGTCGACCTCCGCAAGGACAAGCAGGCCCTCCAGCGCCTGATCGAGGCCGCCGAGAAGGCGAAGATCGAGCTCTCCGGCCTGCCCGAGACGACCATCAGCCTGCCGTTCATCGCCATGGACCCGGCCTCGAACGCCCCGCTCTACCTGGAGAAGAAGCTGACGCGGGCGAAGTTCGAGGAGCTGATCCAGCCGCTGCTGGCGCGCATCAGGGGCCCCATCGAGCAGGCTCTCAAGGACGCGAAGCTCGAGCGGTCGCAGATCGACGAGGTCATCCTCGTGGGCGGCTCCACGCGCGTGCCCGCCGTGAAGCGCATCGTCAAGGAGCTGCTGGGCAAGGAGCCGAACCAGAGCGTGAACCCCGACGAGGTGGTCGCGCTGGGCGCGGCGGTCCAGGCCGGCGTGCTCACCGGCGCGGTGGACGACATCGTGCTCCTCGACGTCACCCCGCTCTCGCTGGGCATCGAGACGAAGGGCGGCGTGTTCACCAAGCTGATCGACAGGAACACGACGATCCCGGTCCGCAAGACCGAGGTGTTCTCGACCGCCGAGCACAACCAGACGACCGCGCCGATCCACGTGCTGCAGGGCGAGCGGCCCATGGCGCGCGACAACAAGTCGCTGGGCCGCTTCAACCTCGAGGGCATCCCGCCCATGCCGGCCGGCATGCCGCAGATCGAGGTCACCTACGACATCGACGCCAACGGCATCCTGCACGTCACGGCGCGCGAGAAGTCCACGGGCAAGGAGGCCTCGATCACCATCCAGAACACCACCACGCTCGGCGAGGACGAGGTGGAGCGGATGGTTAAGGAGGCCGAGCTGCACGCCGAGGAGGACCGCAAGCTGCGCGAGATGGCCGAGGCGAAGAACCAGCTCGACGGCCTCAGGCTCCAGGCGCAGAAGGCCCTCGACGACGCGAGCGGCGCCACCGACGACCAGAAGAAGCCGCTGCAGGACGCCATCGCCGAGGCCCAGCGTCTCCTCGACGGCGACCCGAGCAAGGACGAGGTGGACCAGAAGGCCCGCGAGCTGGCCGAGAAGCTGCAGGCGTTCATGCAGTCCACGGCCCAGCAGCCGGCCCAGCAGGCCGACCAGGGCCAGCAGCAGGGCGGCCAGGGCGACGACGAGGAAGTCATCGACGCCGACTTCAAGCCCGCGGGCTGAGGGGGCTGACCGGTGACCGAAGAGGACCGTAGGGAAGAGACGACGGCCACGGCGGGGGTTGAGGCCCCCGCCGAAGGCCGTGAGCAGGCCGGCGAGGCCGAGGTGGAGATCCTTCGCGACGAGCTGCGGCGTGCCCAGGAGCGCCTGGAGGGGCTGCAGCGCGAGGCCGAGGAGAGCCGCGACCGGTTCCTGCGCGCCAGGGCCGAGTTCGACAACTACCGGCGCCGCATGGAGGCCGAGCTGGCCCGCGAGCGCGAGGCCGGCATGGACAGCATGGTCATCCCGGTGCTGAACGTGTACGACGACCTGGAGCGGGCGTTGGAGGCGGCCACGGCGGCGGGCCTCGAGGGGCCGTTCGTGACCGGCGTCAGGGCCGTGCGCGACTCGCTGCTCAGGCAGCTCGACGCCCTCGGCATCACGCCCGTCGGCCTGAAGGGCGAGCCGTTCGACCCCGAGCTGCACGAGGCGCTGGCCGCGGTGCCGGCCGGGCCGGACGCGGCCGACGGCACCATCGTCCAGGTCTACTCGGCCGGCTTCGTCAAGGGCGAGCGGCTGGTCAGGCCGGCGAAGGTCGTGGTCGCCAAGGACGGCGCCTGAGCCTCTCGGCGCCGACGGGAGCGTAGGGGATGGCGGAGTACAAGGACTACTACGCGGTGCTGGGCGTGAGCAGGGACGCGTCGCAGGACGAGATCCGGCGTGCGTTCCGCAAGCTCGCCTCCAAGCACCACCCCGACCGCAACCCCGACGACCCGAGCGCCGAGGAGCGCTTCAAGGAGCTCAACGAGGCCTACACGGTCCTCTCCGACCCCGAGAAGCGCAAGCTGTACGACGCCTACGGGCGCACGGGCGGCGTGCCCGACTTCGCGCGCGGCTCCCCCTTCGGCTCCCAGGGCGGCACGTTCTACACGAACGTCTCGCCGGAGGAGTTCGCCGGCTTCTCCGACTTCTTCCAGAGCCTGTTCGGGAGCTTCATGGGCGGCGACGCGCGCTCCGCCTCCGGCGGCGTGCCCGCCGACCCGTTCGCGTTCGGCCGCACCGGCGCCCGTCCCGCGCCCCGCCCCGCCGACGCCGAGGCGCGGCTGGACCTGGGGCTCCTCGACGCCTACCGCGGCGGGCCCACCACGATCCGGGTGGGCGACAGGCAGCTGGAGGTGAACGTGCCGCCTGGCGTTCGCGACGGCGTGAAGCTGCGCCTGCGGGGGCAGGCTCCGGGCGGCGGGGACCTCTTGCTGCAGGTCAGGCACCTGCCGCACCCGGTCTGGCGCCTCGATGGCGACCACCTCCGCGTGCAGGTGAAGGTCCCGGACGACGTGGCCGCGCTGGGCGGCAAGGTCGAGGTGGCGACCCTCGACGGCACCGGCGAGCTGACGATCCCGGCCGGCAGCTCCACGGGCAGGGTGCTCAGGCTGCGCGGCCAGGGCTGGCCGCAGCGCGGGGGCGGCCGCGGCGACCTCCTGGCGGAGGTGCGTGTGACGGTCCCGGAGACGCTCACGCCGGAGCAGCGCGAGCTGTACGAGCGCCTGGCGGCGGCCCGCAAGGCGCAGGCCGTCGCCTGACGACGGGCACTTCGAGGCCGGGGCCGCCCGGTTCGGGGCCGGTCGCCGCCGGGTTCGGGGCCGGACGCCGCGCCCTTGGCCTCATGAGCATCCGTAGTAGCCTGCGGGCGTGAAGAAGACCCGTGAGCGTCCGCTCGCGCGGGCGGGGCTCTTGGCCCTGCTCGCCGCACTACTCGTCGCCATACCGGCCAGCGCGCAGGAGCCCGCCCCGGTGCCGCCCGCCGAGGAGCAGCCGGCTCCCGCGCAGGAGGCCGTGCCGCCGCGCTCCGACGCCGACCCGGTGCTCATCAGGCTGGGCGGCACCGTCGAGCGGCTCAGCGACGTCGCGTGGCGCTTCGAGGTGGCGATGCGCAGCTTCGCCGCCGGCCAGGGCATCCCCTACACCGACGACATCGCCGTCCAGCTGCGCGGTCTGATGCCGCAGTACATCGAGCAGCGCGGCACCGAGCTGGTGCTGCTGCGCGAGGCGGCCCAGCGCAGCCTGGTGCCCGACGAGACCGCCGTGCAGGAGACCCTCGACAGGCTGCGCGCGTCGGTGGCCGCCGAGGACTACGAGACCGCCCTCACCGAGGCGGGCTTCCCCAGCGAGGAGGCCCTGGTGACGCTGATCCGCGAGGCCGACCTCATCGGCCAGGTCGTGAACGCGATCCGCGAGGAGTCGCAGCCGACCGACCAGGAGGTGCGCGTGCGGTACCTCGCCGACATAGCCCGCTACACCCAGCCCGAGACCTACTGCGCCAGGCACATCCTCGTCGCCGAGGAGGCCCTGGCCCAAGAGCTCGTGGACCGGGTGCGGGGCGGCGAGGACTTCGCGACGCTCGCGGGCGAGCACGGCACCGACGGCACCGCCCGCACGGGCGGCGACCTGGGCTGCTTCCAGCGGGGGATGATGGTGGCGCCGTTCGAGGAGGCCGTCTTGGCCGCCGAGGTTGGCGCAGTGTCCGGCCCGGTGCAGACCCAGTTCGGCTACCACGCGCTGCTCGTCTACGAGCACCGCCCCGCGTCCGTCCTGCCGTTCGAGGAGGTGCGCGACGCCGTGGCCGAGAGCGCGGCCGCCGACGCCGCCTTCGCGGCCATGGAGGGCCTGATGCGCGGCTCCGGTCTCGTCACCTACCCCGAGCGCGTCCCGGCGCCCGCCGCGCCGGCGGAGTAGCGCCGCGCGTCCAGGAGGGAGCCTCCTGGCTCTGTAAGAGACCTGTAAGGCTGGTGGGGTTAGCTTCACCCCAGCGCTGGACGTCATCCCACGTCCACTCCACCGCCTTCCAACATCGTCCACCCAGCGCGACGCCCGGCGCCGACCTTCGTGGTCCGGCGCCGGGCGTCCTTCGTGGTCCTACGGGGCCTCGTGTGGTCCGCTCCGCCCCCTGCCGGGTGTCCTTAGTGGTCCCCGCGAGCCGCCGCCTTCGGCTAGCGTGCGGTCATGGCCAACCGCTTGGCGGGGGAGATCAGCCCCTACCTCCGGCAGCACGCCGACGACCCCGTCCACTGGTACCCGTGGGGCGAGGAGGCGTTCGCCGCGGCCCGCGAGCAGGGCAAGCCCGTGCTGCTGTCCGCCGGCTACGCCGCCTGCCACTGGTGCCACGTCATGGCGCGCGAGTCGTTCCGCGACCCCGCCGTGGCGGCGCTCCTCAACGAGTCGTTCGTGTGCGTGAAGGTGGACCGCGAGGAGCGGCCCGACGTCGACGACTACTACATGACCGCCGTGCAGGCGCTCACCGGCAGGGGCGGCTGGCCGCTCACGGTCTTCCTGACGCCCTCCGGCGAGCCGTTCCACGGCGGTACCTACTTCCCGCCCGAAGACAGGCTCGGGATGCCGAGCTTCACGCGCCTGCTGCGGGCCGTCCTGGACGCTTGGCGCGAGCGTCGCGAGGCGGTAGAGGAGGCGGCCGCGTCGCTGGCCGCGCAGATCGCGCGCCTGGGCGGACGCGTCGCCGCCGCCGACGAGCTGGGTCTCCCGGCCGTCGGTGGGGACGGCGCGCGCGAGGCGGTCGAGGAGGCCACGGCGCAGGCCGTGGAGGCCCTGCTGGCGCAGGAGGACCGCGTCCACGGCGGCTTCGGGGACCCGCGCGGCGGGCCGAAGTTCCCGCCGCACGCCGCCCTGGCGCTGCTGATGGGCGTGAGCGACGAGCGTGGCGTGCAGGCCGCCCTCCGGGCCCTCGACGCCATGGCCGTCGGCGGGCTGCACGACCACCTGGGCGGCGGCTTCTTCCGCTACGCCGTGGACCCCGCCTGGCGCGTGCCGCACTTCGAGAAGATGCTCTACGACAACGCCCTCCTGCTGGGGGCGTACGCCCGCGCCTTCGGCGCCACCGGCGAGGAGCGCTACCGCCAGGCGGCCCTGGGCGTCGTGGGCTGGCTGGAGCGCGAGATGGCCACGCGGCCGGCCCCCGGCCAGGTCGCCTTCTTCTCGGCGCTGGACGCCGATTCGGAGGGCGAGGAGGGGCGGTTCTACGCCTGGGCCGAGCCCGAGTTCCGCGAGGCCCTGGGCGGCGGCGAGCTGGCCGACCTGATGGCGCGGCGCTACGGCGTCACCGCCTCCGGAGGCTTCGAGGGCGGGAACGTCCTGCGCCTAGCCGCGGCCGTGGGCTCGCTGGCGCGCGAGACAGGATCGTCCGAGGAGGACCTGGCGGCCGAGCTGCGCCGCGGCGACGAGCTCCTGCGGAACCGGCGCGAGGCCCGTGTGCGGCCCGCCACCGACGACAAGGTGCTCACCTCGTGGAACGGCCTGCTGCTGTCCGCCCTGGCGGCGGCGGGCACGCACCTGGGGGAGCCGCGCCTCCACGACCTGGGCCTCGAGCTGGCGCGCTTCCTCGTGGAGCGTCGCGACGCGCGCGGCGAGCTCACGCACGCCTGGCGCGAAGGGGAGGCGCGGGTCACGGGACTGCTGGAGGACCACGCCTACCTAGGCTGCGGGCTGCTCGACCTCTACCTGGCGACGCTCCGCCCCGAGCTCCTCGCGCACGCGCTGCGGCTCGCCCGCGAGGTCGAGGAGCGCTTCGCCGACCCGGAAGGGGGCGGCTGGTTCGACGCCGCCGCGTGGGCCGGGGGCGCACCCGCCCGGCTGAAGAGCCACGCCGACGGCGCCACGCCCAGCCGCTACGCCGCGGCGGCGCGTCTCGTGTGGTGGGCGGGGCGCTACCTCTCCGATCACGGCATGCAGGAGCGGGCCCTCGAGGCGCTGTGGCCGCTGCTGCCCGCGGCGGCGTCGGCGCCGCAGGCGTTCGCCACTACCCTGGCGGCGCTGCGCGAGATGACCGGTGACGCCCGCGAGGTGGTCGTCGTGGGCGAGCGGGACCGCCCCGAGGTAGCGGCCGCGCTGGCCGCGGTCAGGGAGGCCGGCCGCGGCGACGAGGCGCTGCTGCTCCTCGACCCCGCTGACGAGGCGGGCGACGGTCACCCCTTGGCGGGCCTGGGGCTCGCCGAGGGCCGCTACCCGCCGAGCGCGCCCCTCACCGTGTACGTCTGTCGCGGGGGAACGTGCGACCTGCCGCTCCACGACCCCGCGGCCGTCGAGCGCGCCATGCTCGCCGCGTAGTACCTTGCGGCTGAGCTCGCCGCGCGAGGGCGGGGCGGCAACGGGAGGGAACATGTACACGGGTCTCCTCGACCTCCACAACGTCGTCAGATGGGTAGTAGTCGTGTTGGGCGTCGTCTCGGTGGTCAGCGCGCTGGTCGCGCAGCGCTGGACCCCGGCGCAGAACTCCCTGGCGCGCTGGTTCACGATCGCCGTCGACGTCCAGGTGCTGCTGGGCCTGGTGCTCTGGTTCGTGAGCCCGCTGGTGCGCAGCGCCCTCGGCAACATGGGCGCGGTCATGAGCGACCCCGCCCAGAGGAAGATCGTCATCGAGCACCCCGTGATGATGGTCGTCGCGGCCGCGCTGGTGCACGTGGGAGCCTCGCGGGGCCGCAAGACGGACAACCCCAGGCAGGCGCTCGTCTTCTACCTCCTCGCCGCTCTCGCCATCGCCTACGCCATCCCCTGGGACAGGCGCCTGCTGCCCGGGCTCTGAGCCGAAGAGCCTGAGTGCCGCCGGCTGTCGGGGGAGCGGCGCCGCTCGACCGTGGGGGGACGAGGCCTAGGCTCGTCGTAGGTCCGCCCGCCTCGGGCAAGACGGCGCACATGGTGGACGTCGTGCGCGAGGCGTGCGCCGCCGGCCACAGGGTGTGGTGGGTCGGGCTGCCGCACCAGCGGCCCTACGTCTTCAGGCGCGTGACCGCCGGAGGGCGGGCGGTCCTCGGCCTCGAGGTCGTGGGGGCGCAGCAGGCCTACTACCGCGTGCTCTCGGCCGCCGCTCCCCAGGAGCTGAGGCCACTCGTCGTCGGCACGGCGCGCGTGGTGCTCGTGGCCGAGGCGCTCAGGCGGGCGCTGGGGCGGGAGCCGTCGCCGGGCGAGGCGAAGCTGTTCGCGGCGGCCATCGCCGAGGCCAAGCGCTTCGAGGTGCCGCCCTCCGGCCTGCGCGGGCTCGCGCTCGACTTCGAGCTGGAACGCCTCACGCTCGTCTACGAGGCCTACCAGGAGGCCCTGGCGGGGCGCTGGGACTACGACGACGTGCGCAGCGCCGCGGCCCGGCTGGCGGACGGCGGGGCGTTCGCCGCCCTGCTGGGGGCGCAGAGCGCCCGCGCCAGGGCCGGCCTGCCCGACCTCGTCGTCGTCGACGGCTGGCGCGAGCTCGGTCCCCTCGACTGGCGCTTCCTCGACGGCCTGGCCCGGCACGTGCCGGTACATGTTGCACTGCCCACGCCCCCGCCTGGGCGGGCCCCGGACCTCGCCCTCCAGCGCGACCCGCTGGCGGTGGAGCTGCGCCGGTACGCCGCCGTGAACGTCGTCGACGAGGCGCGGTGGGTGCTGCGCAACCTCAAGCGCGACCTCGCCGAGGGGGTGGACCCGCTCGACCTCGCCGTGGTGGCGCCCGGCGGCGCTGCCGACGCCTTGGCCGCGCTGGCCGACGAGTACGGCGTGCCCCTGATGGACGAGCGCGGCGCCTCGTTGGCCGACTCGGCCGAGGGACGGGCCCTCCTCGACCTCCTCGAGCTGAACTCCAGCCCGACCCCGTCGCGGCTGCTGGCCGTGCCGGAGCTGGCGCCGGTGGCCGCCGCCGCCCTGCGCCTCGGCGTCACGGGCGGCGACGCGCTGGGGCGCGTGGCGCGCGCGCTGGGCCTGGGAGACGCGTTGGCCCGCTGGACCGAGCTGCTGGCCGTGACCGGCGACCCGGTCGCCTGGACCCGCTGGCTCGTCGACGAGGTGCTGGCGCTCACCAACGACGTGGAGCCGGCCTTCAGGGAGCGCGTGCTCATCGCGGCGCAGCACGCCGCGCGGCTGGGCGGCGGCGAGCGCTTCCAGGCGTGGCTGGCCGCCCTGCTGCAGGACGTGCCGTACCCGCAGAGCCACCAGGGCGGGGTCGCGCTGCTCACCGCCGACCTCGCCTCCGGGCGCCGCTTCGAGCGCTGCTACGTCATGGGCGCCACGGTGGGCGCCTACACGGCCGGCGAGCGAGAGGACTACTTCGTGCCGGACGAGGCCCGCGCTCCGGTGCGCGGCGTCGGCTGCCTGCCGCGGCGCTTCGCCGGCGGGGACGACCTCGTGGTGGCCGAGCTGCTTAGCCGCGGCCGGGTCACCGTCGTGACCGTGCCGCTGGCCGGCCCCGCGGGCGCCCTTGTTCCCGACGAGCGCCTCACCGGCGACCCACGGGAGCTCGAGCCCCTGCCGGTCGTGCCGGCGGGCAGCCTCCTCGAGCTGGGCGCGGACGTGCCGTACCGGCCGCGGTTCGACCCGCTGCCGGGCGGGATCGAGGTCCCGCTGGCGCCGGACGGCGGGCCGCAGCTCGAGTGGCTGCGCGAGCTCGTGGAGGAGTGCGCCCTCAAGGCCTGGGGCGAGCAGGCCCTGGACCTCGAGGACCCCGACGCCGAGGCCGCCGCCGGCGGCGTCGACGCCGCGCGCGCCGGCGAGGAGGAGCTGCGGCGGCTGCTCGACGACCCCGCGGGCGGCGACGAGTGGAGCGAGCTCCTCGCTGCCCTGAAGGCCGAGGCCGGGTTGAGCCGCACGCGCCTGGAGGGGCTCGCGGCCGACTTCCCCTGGGCGGCCGGCTGGCTGGAGGAGCACGCGGAGCTGCTCACGTGCCTGCGGTGGCACGCGGAGGTGCGCCACGACGGCCTCGGCGTGAGCGCGTACGTCGACGCGGCCAGGCGCCACGAGCTCGCCGGCGGCGGCTCGCGGGCGACGCTGTACCGCTTCACCGGCCCCACCGACGAGCCAGGCTGGGACTTCGCGCGCTCCGTGCAGGCGGGCCGCTGGACCGAGTACCTCGCGGCGAAGGTCGTCATGGAGCGCTGGCGGCGGAGGGCACGGCACGTCGAGGTCTTCGTGTGGCCGCTCCTGAGCGAGCCCATCCGCTTCGAGGACTCGAGCCGGGGGCCGATGAAGGACAAGATGGCCGCGGCCGAGGCCGGCGTGGCGCGCGCCCTGCGGCTGATCGCCGAGGGACACGTCGAGCCGAGCCCGGACGAGTACCGCTGCCGGCGCTGCCGCGTGGCGGCCGTGTGCCGCATGGCGGTGCTGCCGTGAGGGTCAGGGTCGCCTCGGCGGGCACGGGCAAGACGACGAGCCTCGTCAACCGCTACCTCGAGCTGATCGGCGACGGCACGCCGTTGCGCCGCATCGCGGGGGTCACGTACACCCGTGCGGCGGCGGCCGAGCTGCGCGGCCGCGTGGCGGCCGGCCTGCAGGAGGTGCTCGAGCGCGGCAGCTACCTGGGCGGCCTCTACCGCCCCGAGCGCGGCCTCGAGCCGTTCGAGGCGGCGAGACGCGAGGTCGGCGGCGCGCTCCTCAAGACCATCCACGGCTTCATGATCGCGGGGCTCAGGCTGTCGGCGCCCCTGCTCTCCTACGACCCGCGCTTCGCGATGGCCACCGAGCCGGAGGCCGTGGCCGACTTCGCCGAGGAGCTCGACTCGCTGAGGCTCCTGGCGCGGGAGCCGGGCCACCCGCTGCATGAGGCGCTGCGGGTCGCGGGCCCGCACGCCGCCTGGCTGCCTGTCGAGGTCTTCAAGCGGCGCTCGCTGGCGGCCGGCCTGACGTTCGACCCCGACCCGCTGTCGCAGGCCGTCGGCGCGCTGTACCGGGCGGCGTACGAGCGGCTGCTGCAGCGCTACGCCGGCCGACGCCTGGGGCCGGGCGAGGTCGAGCGCGCCGCGCTGCGCCTCCTCGAGCACCCCGTCGCCCGGGAGCGCCTGGTGCGGCGCTACCCCGTCGTGCTCGTCGACGAGTTCCAGGACGTGAACCCGCTGCAGGGCGAGTTCTTCGCCCGCCTCGAGGAGGCGGGCGCGTCGGTGGAGGTCGTCGGCGACCCGAAGCAGTCGATCTACCTCTTCCGCAACGCCGACGTGAACGTGTTCCGCCGGGCGCTGGCGGCCGCCCGGGAGACGGGCGACGTGCTGCCGCCGCTCACCGAGTCGCGCCGTCACTCGCGCGCCGTGGTGGGTGTCCTCAACCGCCTGACGACCTGCCTGGCGCGCGCCGGCGAGGGGTTCGAGGAGGGCGAGGCGCCCGAGGTCGTGGCCGCGGGGCCGCAGGCCGAGGTGCCCGGCTCCGTGGAGCTCGCCGTGGTGGTGGGGGAGGGGGGCTTGGAGGCGCTCCGAGCCGCGGAGCGGGAGCTGCTGGCGGCCAGGATCGTCGCCCTGCACCGAGAGCACGACGTGCCGTTCCACCGCATGGCCGTGCTGGCGCGCACCCACGGGCAGCTCGCGCGGGTGCAGGCGGCGCTGCAGGCGCGGGGCGTGCCCACGTCGTACGGGCGCCGCGGCCTGTTCCGCCGCCAGGAGCTGCTCGACGTGCGCCACGCCCTCGAGGTGGGCGCCGGCGCCGGGCGCGACGCCCTCGGCCCCTTCCTCCGCGGGCCCCTCTGCGAGCTGAGCCTGGCCGAGGTGCGCGACGTCCTGGCCGCGGACGACCCGATCGCCGAGCTGCGGCGCGTACGGCCAGACGCCCACGCCGTCGTGGCGGAACTGCGCCGGATCGCGCTCGCACCGCCCTTGGAGGCGCTGAGGGCGGTGCTGCGCGACAGCCTGGCCGGGCGGCCGCCGCTCGTGGCGCGCCTGTCGCGCGCGGCCAGAGCGAACGTGGACGCCATGCTCTTCGCCGTCGCGTCCCACGAGCCCGCGGACCTCGGCAGGCTCATCGACCTCCTCCACGCCTTCGCGCGGCGTTCCGAGGACGAGGAGGTCCCGGTGGAGTCGGGCGGCGTGAGGCTCCTGACCGTGCACTCCTCCAAGGGCCTGGAGTTCGACGTCGTGGCCGTCTACGACACCTCGAGGACGCAGCGGAACCGTGCGCCGGCGGTCGTGGTCGACACGGACACCGGCCGGGCGTCCCTCCCGGCGGTCGTGCCCGACGCCGCGGTCAGGTCGGCCTGGGCCGAGCGGGTGGCCCAAGAGGAGCACCGCCTGCTGTACGTGGCTCTCTCGCGCGCCCGCGACCACCTCCTGGTCACGGGCTCGCGCGTAGAGGGGAAGGGCGCCCGAGGCTGGCTGGCGACGCTGCTGTCGCTCGGCCTCGCCGAAGACCCTCCGGCGGAGCAGGTCACAGTGGTCACCTGCCGTCCCGGGAGCTTCGACGGCCACGTGGATGCGGCCGCCACCACGGCCCCGGAGGTGGCGGCGTCGGACTGGGCCGGGCGGCGTTTCCCACCGCATCGCCACGGCCCGCTGCTGAGCCCGTCGCGCCTGGTGGACGTCCTCCGGCGGGAGGAAGACGTAGCGGAGAGCGCCACCGCCGAACCCCCCGACGCGCGACCGGGCGCCACCGCGGAACCAGCCGACGCGCGAACTGGCGCCACGGCGGCGCGCTCGCGTGTGACGGGGCACGAGTCCGACACCGCCCGGCCCGGCACCGACCTCGATGACGACGGCGAGCCGCTCACCCGCTTCGAGGCGCTCGGCCTGGGCGACGGACAGACGCTGGCCGCGGCGGACACGGGCGACGACGCGACGCTCGCCGTCGCCGGCGGCCACTCGGCCTACCACCTCGACCTGCCGGGCCGGGGGCGTGTGGTGGGCACGCTGGTGCACTTCGCGATAAGCCAGGACTGGGCGCCCGACCCAGCGCTCCTGGAGAGCCTCAGGGCGCACGAGGTGATGTTCCCCTACGCGCCGGAGGAGCAGGACGACCTGCTGCGCGAGGTCGCGGAGCTCCTCGCGGGCTACCACGAGCTGCTGGGCGGCGCGCTGCCGCGCCTGGACGCGCGCGAGGTGGACAGGGCGGAGGTGCCCCTGGCCTACCCGGGCGGCCCGACCGTCTGGGAGGGGGTGATCGACCGGCTCTACCGCGTGGGCGGCGAGTGGTGGATCGACGACTACAAGACCGACAGGCGCGTGCGGCCAGAGCGCTACCACGTGCAGCTGGGCCTCTACCGACACGCCGTGAGCGGCGCCGTGGGCGTGCGTCCGCGTACCCGCCTGGTCTACCTGCGCTCGCGGCGCGTAGTGGAGCTGCCGCCCGACGTGCTGGACGCCGCCCTGCGGGCTTCCGGCGTGTTGGGAGCCGGATGAGGCGGTGGGGAGCGGGGCCATAGGGGCGATCTTGAGGCACCGTCCGCGGCCGCGCTGTTGAGGCCCGGGCTCCGGCCGGGAGGGTCAGGGACGGCGGCCCAACGCCCCTAGGCAGCTGCCCAGGTCGCGGCGCCGCCGCCGCGGCCGAGGGTCATGCTCGGGCCATGGACGAGCCACGCCCAGAGCCACTGCCCGCCACGCTCGCCGGCACCGCCGGCGCCATCGTCGGCGTCGTCGGCTCGCGCCTGCAGTGGGAGGCCGAGATGCCGGTGGCCGACCTGCCGGCCTTCGTGGCCCGCTTCGCCGGGGGCGAGGCGGTGCCCATCGTCACCAGCCGCGGCCGCCTGCACGTCAGGTCGCGCGACTGGGTCGTGTGGCCCGGGGAGACGACGGTCAAGGTCAGGCTCGCTCTCGAGGACGTGGGCGCGTGGTGACCCGCCGGACCCGTGGGCGCCTCCGGGCGCGCCGAGCGGCTTCAGAGCGCGCCGGGCGCCAGCGCCTCCAGCACCGCCGCCGCGGTCTCGCCCACCACCATCGCGCCGAGGTTCTCGGGGTGGAAGCGGCGGTCGGGGCAGCCCTCGGTCATCACGGCCAGCACCACCTCGCGCCGCTCGCCGCCGGGGTCGCCGAGGGCGATCACGCCCGCGTCGTTGCGCACGCCGCGGACCGAGCCGCTCTTAGACGCGATGACGACGTGCGACTCGCCGATCTCGGCGGTGTACTGGTCGTAGTCGATGGCGCGGCCCAGCTCGGTGAACTGCTGCCGCGCGTAGATGCGCTTGGCCACGTCCGTCAGGTCCTCTGGCAGCAGCTCCCCGCGCCAGAGGCGCGCGAAGTAGTCGGCCAGGTCGCGGGGCGTGGTGCGGCTGGGAGAGGGCTTCTGGTCACCCACAGGGGCAGCCACCTGCAGCTTGCCGCGCACGTAGGTGCCGATCCAGCCGCGTGCAGCCACCACCTCACGCACCCGCTCCACGCCGAGGAGGTCGATGAGCAGGTTCGTGGCCGTGTTGTCCGAGACGACGATCATCAGGCTGGCCACGTCCAGCAGCGGGTACGACGTCCCGGGGCTCAGCGCCTTCAGCACACCGGAGCCGGTCACTTGGTCCTCGGCCCTCAACTCGACCCGCTCGTCCAGGCCGTGGTCGCCCGCGGCCACGGCCTCGAGCAGCGCTTGCAACACGTAGACCTTGATGGTGCTGGCGGCCGTGAAGGCCTCGGTGGCGCGCCTCGAGACCGGCGCGGAGTCCGCTTCCCCGCCGCCGTCCAAGGGCAGCGCCACGACGCCCAGCCTCGCGTCCGCCGCCGGCGCGTCACCGAACCGCGGGTCGCCGTGTCCTGCCAGCCTGCGCTCGAGGGCCTCCAACCGCCGCTCCAAGGCGGCGTTCCCGGTCATGTCCGACGCGTGTGCCTCTGCCACGGGCGAACGTTACCCCGCCGCGCCCGTAGGTCGTCTCGGGGCGCGCCGGAGCCGTGTCCCAGGCGCTACGGTCGTCGCCGGCGGCCGGGCACCCGCCGAGTTGGCACCGGTTCGAGCCCAACCGAGTTGTCACAGGCCTCATCGGTGCCCTACACTTCGGGCGCCAGATACCGTTGGCGGTCTCACGGTCGGCCGGCCCACGCCGGAGCGGGGTGGTGCGCCTGCCGGAGCTGGCAGTCTCACGAGCCCGGCGGCCCGGGCGGCTAAGGAAGGTCATGGCAGAAGGCAAGGTCAAGTGGTTCAGCAGCGAGAAGGGGTACGGCTTCATCGCCCACGACGAAGGTGGCGACGACGTGTTCGTACACTTCAGCGCCATCCAGGCCGAGGGCTTCCGGACTCTCAACGAAGGCGACGAGGTCACGTTCGAGGTCGAGCAGGGTCCCAAGGGCCCGCAGGCTCGCAACGTGGTCGTCACCCATCGCGCTCCGGTGCAGGCCCCCTCGTTCGACCGCTTCGGGGGGGACCGTGGCGGCTACGGCGGCCGTGACGGCGGGTTCGGCGGCCGTGACCGCGAGGGTGGTTTCGGCGGCCGCGAGCGTGAAGGTGGGTACGGCGGCCGCGACCGCAACGACCGCGGCCGTGGCGGCCGCAACCGTCGCTACTGAGGTAGGCGCACGCGCTCGGCACAGCGCCCGTCAGGGCGGGCGCCGGCCGAGCCCGAAGCTAGCGTGAGGCCCGGTACCGCAGCCGCGGTACCGGGCCTCCTTCGCACCGGGCCGACGGCCCGGCGAGGGGGGTCAGCTCGTGGTGGCGGTCCGGCCGGCCGCCGCGCTGCGCCGGCGGCTGAAGCCGTCGGCGGGTGCGCCCAGGAAGGGCAGGACCCAGTAGTCGAGGCCGTAGTAGCCGGCGATGCGCCAGGCCAGCACGATCCAGGTGGCGAGGATGAACATGATCGGGTTCGTGGAGAGCGTGCCGGCGAGCATGAACGCCACGTTCATCAGGCCGCCCAGGAAGGCCACGAGGCCGGTGAGGAAGCCGACGATCAGGGCGATGCCGATGAGGGTCTCGCCGAACGCGACCATGTACGACATCACCGGCGCGGCGGGCAGGAACAGGTGCTCGACTATCCAGGCGTACCAGCCGCTGACGGCAGGGGAGTCGCCCACGGAGAGGCTGAGCGCCCGGTTCAGGAAGCCCGAGACCGCGGTACCAGCCTCCGCGCCCACCCACCTGGGATCGGTCACCTTGTGCCAGCCGGCGTTCAGCCACAGCCAGCCCAGGTAGATGCGGACGACGGTCCAGAACGGCGCCATGTACCTGGATGCGAACAGGAATTTACTGATGGTCGGTTCTGGGTAGTACGTGGTACGAGGCATAGTTGTCGCCTCCCTTTCGTCTCGCAGTATCCTGGCCAGCCATGACCGAGCCAAGGGACGTAGGTACCGCCCAGGTTAGGGCCCGGAAGGCGGGGTGTCCATGCCCCGCCTGAGCGGCACCCTGGTGCTACCCGGCGGAGCCGCTCCGGGGAGCGTCGAGTTCGAGGGCCGCATCACGCTCCTCGAGCTCTCGGGCGAGCCCGGGCCGGCCCGCGGCCTGCCGGCGCCCTACGTCCTGCCTGGTTTCGTCGACGCCCACGTGCACGGGGGAGGCGGGGGCGACACGATGGACGGCGCCGACGGCGTCGCGGCGCTGGCCCGCTTCCACGCCACGCGCGGCACCACGACCCTGCTGCCCACCACGATCACGAACCCCTGGCCGGACGTGCTGCGCGCCCTGCAGGGCGTCGCGGCCGTACGGGAGGCCGCCGGGCGGGGCGGGCTACCCGACGTGCCGGGCGCGCACCTCGAGGGCCCCTTCATCAGCCCCGACAAGCTGGGAGCGCAGCCGCCGCACGCGCTGCCCCCCGACCTAGGGCTGGTAGCCGAGGCCGTGGCACTAGGCGTCGTCAAGGTGGTGACGCTGGCGCCCGAGGTACCCGGCGCGCTCGAGGCGGCGCGAGCGTTCGCGCGCGCCGGTGTCAGGGTCAGCGTCGGTCACACCCTGGCCAGCGCCGCGCAGGTCGAGGCGACCCTCGACGCCGTCGCCGGAGCGGGCGGCGTGGCCGGCTTCACGCACCTCTACAACGCCATGAGCCAGCTCGGCTCGCGCGAGCCCGGCGCCGTAGGGGCAGCGCTGGCGCGGGCCGACGCCTACGCCGAGCTGATCCTCGACCTCCACCACGTGCACGGCACGGCCTTCCGCGCGGCGCTGGCGGCGAAGCCCGGTCGCCTCATGCTCGTCACCGACGCCATCCGCGCGGCCGGCACGGAGGCGGGCGAGAGCGAGCTGGGCGGCCAGCCGGTCGTCGTGTCGGGCGGCGCCGCGCGGCTGCGCGACGGCACGCTCGCGGGTAGCGTGCTGACGATGGACAGGGCCGTGCGCAACGCCGTGACCTGCGGCCTCGACCTGGCCGAGGCGGCCACGCTGGCCTCCACCGTGCCGGCGGGTTACCTGGGCCTCGCCGACAGGGGCAAGCTGGCCGTGGGTCTGCGCGCCGACCTCGTGGTGCTGGACGAGGACCTCGAGGTCAGAGAGGTCTACGTGGCCGGCCGGCGGGTCTAGGGCGCGTCAGGGGCGGTCAGCCGCCGTCCAGCGCCTCGGTCACGAGCCGCTGCACCAGGGCCGGGTCGGCGCGGCCGCCGCTGGCGCGCATCACCTGGCCCACGAAGAAGCCCTTCAGACCGGCCTTCCCGGACCGGTACGAGGCCACCTCGTCGGGGTGGTCGGCCACGGCCCGCCTGACGAGCTCCCGGACCTCGGCCTCGGGCACCGCCCGGTCGAGCCCGCGGGCCGAGACGAGCTCGGCCGGTTCGGCGCCGGAGCCGGCGGCCTCGGCGAGGACCTCCTTGGCCACCGTCGCCGTGACCTTGCCCTCGTCGAGCAGCCGCGCCAGCCCGGCCAGGCCGGCGGGGGTGAGTCGCATGTCCTCGCCGCGCTCGCGCAGCTCGCGCGCCACCACGTTCACGAGCAGGTTCGCCGCCGCGCCCGCCGGCGCTCCGGCCTCGAGCGCCGCCGCGAAGAACTCCCTCAGCTGGACGGAGCCGGCCAGCGCGTCGGCGTCGTTCGCCCTGAGCCCGTGCCTCGCCGCCAGCTCGGCGGCCAGGGCGGCCCTGGCGGGGTCGACGGCGGCCGCCTCCGCGCGGGGCGCCGCCGCGCCGGGCCGCGCCTCCGCCGGAGCCCCAGCGGCCGCACGCCCGGCGTGGGCCTCGGCGCCCGAGGTACGCGCCGCCGCCCCGTCCGCCGCTCCATGAGCGGGCACCGGAGCCTCTCCGCGCCTCGCCTCGTCGCCGGCGACGCGCCTGGCGTAGCGGTCCTTCAGCGGCACGATGCGGTTGAACACCAGCTCGTCGCCGCGGCCGTCGACGGGGTCGCGCCAGAAGTAGCCGAGACGCTCGAACTGGTAGCGGGTCTCGGGGTCGTCGTCCAGCACCGACGGCTCGACCAGACCGCGCCGCTCGAGGAGCGCCTCGGGGTTGAGGTGCGCCAGGAAGTCGCCGCCCTCCTCGGGGTCGGGGGCGGTGAAGAGCCTGTCGTAGAGGCGCGCCGTGAACGGCACGCCGCGCTCGTGCGACACCCAGTGGACCGTGGCCCACACCTTCACGCCCTCGGGCGCCTCGCCCATTTCGCCCAAGAAGGCCGTGCAGCGCAGCATGGTGACCCGGCCGGCGTCGTCCGTCTCGACCTCGTCGCAGCGGACCACGGGCCCGTGGCGGAGGCGCACGGCGCGCCCCGGGGCCAGGCGCTTGTAGCCCTTCGGGGGCTCCATGGCGAAGTCTTCACGCTCGATCACGACCTCGCGGGTCAGCGGCACGAGGCGGCTGCCCTCGCGCGGCACGTCGTGCGGCCAGTAGGGGGCGTCCAGCCACGTGACCTCGCCCTCCGGCACGTTCGTCAGCTCCACCACCAGCGGGTCGAGGACGGCCAGCACGCGCGGCGCCTCGGCGTTCAGGGTCTCGCGCACCGAGTGGTCGAGGAGCTGCGGGTCGGTCCGGCTGTTCGCCTTCGCCACGCCGACACGGTTCACGAAGTCCTTCAGCGCCACCGGCGGCACGCCGCGCCGGCGCAGCGCCGAGAGCGTGGGCATGCGCGGGTCGTCCCAGGCCGTCACGTACCCGTCGTTCACGAGCCTAAGCAGCTTGCGCTTGCTCACGACGGTGTGGTCGAGGACCAGGCGGGCGAACTCGTACTGGTGCGGGCGCGGCCCCTCTATGAGGTGGTCGAGGAGCCAGTCGTAGATCTCCCTGTTGTTCTCGAACTCGAGCGTGCACAGGGAGTGCGTGATGCCCTCGATGGCGTCCGACAGCGGGTGCGCCATGTCGTACATCGGGTAGACCTTCCACCTGTCCCCGGTGCGGTAGTGCGGCGTGTGGAGGATGCGGTACAGGATCGGGTCGCGCATCTTCATGTTCGGCGAGGCCAGGTCGATCTTCGCGCGCAGGACGTGCGCGCCCTCGGGGAACTCGCCGGCGTTCATGCGCTCGAACAGGTCGAGGTTCTCCTCCACGCTGCGTTCGCGGTAGGGGCCCGGGCGGCCGGGCAGGGTCACGGTGCCGCGCAGCGCGCGGATCTCCTCCTCCGAGGAGGAGTCCACGTAAGCCAGGCCCTTGCGGATCAGCTCCTTCGCCCACTCGTAGAGGTGCGGGAAGTAGTCGGAGGCGAACCTCACCTCCACCGGCCTGAAGCCGAGCCACTCGATGTCGCGCTTGATCGCCTCGACGTAGCGCTCGTCCTCGGTCTCGGGGTTGGTGTCGTCGAAGCGGAGGTACGTGACGCCGCCGTAGTCCTCGGCGATACCGAAGGAGAGGCAGATCGCCTTCGCGTGGCCCACGTGCAGGAAGCCGTTAGGCTCCGGCGGGAAGCGCGTCACCACGCTCGTCACGCGGCCCGCGGCGAGGTCGGCGTCGACGATGTCGGTGATGAAGTTGGGCGCCACCTGCCTCTGCCCCTCGCGCGGCGTCCTCGCGGGCGGGTGGTGCGCGGTGGGGGGCAGTGGGGTGGTGTCCTGGGCGCTCATGCTCGCTCCTCTTCCTCCGCCTTCCCGCCCCCGAGCGGGCGGGACCTCTCGCCGGCCCGGCGACGGGCGCGGCTCCGCGCCGGCCGTGGGGCGGGACGTCGCGCCTGCCCGCTGGCGGGCGCGACGCGAGCTTAGACTCTACCGCCTAGGTCGCGTAGGGGACGACCAGCATCGTGACGAACAGGTAGCTGACGGGGAACGTGAACAGCAGCGAGTCGATGCGGTCGAGCACGCCGCCGTGGCCCGGCAGGAAGACGCCGGCGTCCTTCACGCCGGCCCAGCGCTTCAGCAGCGACTCGAAGAGGTCGCCCAGCTGCGCGGCCACGGAGGTCACGAGCGTCAGCGCCACGACGGTGCCCACGCCCAGCTCGAGGCCGACGGCGCGCCTGGCCAGCAGGGCCGTGGCGGCGACGATGAGCAGGGCGAAGAGGAGCCCGCCCACGGCGCCCTCGACCGTCTTCCTGGGGCTGACGCGCGGCGCCAGCGGCGTGCGGCCGAACAGCGACCCCAGCGCGTAGGCGCCCACGTCGGTGGCCACGGCCGAGAGCAGCGGGATGGCCAGGAACCACAGGCCGAGGTGGCCGTCGGGCGTGTAGCGCAGGGTGATGACGTACCCCAGGAGGAACGGGACGTAGAGGTAGCCGGCCACCGTGAAGGCCGCGGCGTGCACCGAGTTGCGGTTGGGCACCGCGACCTCGAGCACGAGGACGTAGATCACGAACGCCACCAGCAGCGCCTCGCGCCAGCTCACGCCGCCGGCGAGCGTGGGCATGCCGGGGTAGGTGGAGGGCAGCGAGGCCGGCACCGTGAGCAGGGCGGCCACCCACAGGCTGCGCTTGCGGACCGGCACGCCGCGGAGCCTCATCAGCTCCGTGTACTCGCTCAGCGCCACGACGGCGAGCAGGACGAAGGCCGGCGCCAGGAGCGGCAGCCCCACCCAGAGCACGAGCATGGCGACGAGGAAGACGGCCAGGCCGCCCGCCACGCGCGCGCGCAGCGTGCCCTCTGAGCCCGGCTCTGGTGGCGGCTCGCTCACACCGCCAGGATGTCGGTCTCTTTCGCCTTCGTCCTCTGGTCGATCTTGGCGATGAACTCGTCGGTGGCCTTCTGAACCTCGGCCTCGGCGCGCCTCAGGTCGTCCTCGGAGAGGCCGCCGTCCTTCTGCATCGCCTTGAGGCGGTCGTTGGCGTCGCGGCGGATGTTGCGCACGGCGACGCGCGCCTCCTCGGCCATGTGGTGGACGGTCTTCACCAGGTCGCGGCGCCGCTCGTCGGTGAGCGGCGGGACGCTGATGAAGACGTTGTCGCCCTGGTTGTTGGGGTTGAAGCCCAGGTCGCTCTCGAGGATCGCCTTCTCGATGGCGGCGATGGAGCTCTTGTCGAACGGCGTGATGACCAGCGTCCTGGCGTCGGGGCTGGTGATCGTGGCGAGCTGGGGCAGGGGCATGGACGTGCCGTAGTAGTCCACGTGCACGCGGTTGAGTATCGCCGGGTTGGCGCGGCCGGTGCGCACCGAGCCGATGTTCTGCTCGTACGCCTCTAGCGAGCGCTGCATGCGCTCCCTGGTCTCGGCGAGGACCGTCTTCATCGCTGACCTCCGGATCTCGAGCTACCGGGCGCCAGTGTACCGCGCTCGGTCAGGCGGCCACGAAGGCCGTTTCCACGTCCTGGGCGATGAGCGTGCCCACCTCCTCGCCGGCGAGCAGGCGCTGCAGGTTCCCCGGCGTGAAGATGTCGAAGACGCGTATGGGCAGGCCCCTGTCGATGCACAGGCTCACGGCGGTCGCGTCCATGACGGCCAGGCCGTTGTTGAGCACGTCCATGTACGACAGCGTCCTGAAGCGCCGCGCCTCGGGGTGCGTGCGGGGGTCGGCCTCGTAGACGCCGTCGACCTTGTTCTTGGCCATCAGCACCATGTCGGCCTCGATCTCGAGGGCGCGCAGGGTGGCGGCCGTGTCGGTGGTGAAGAAGGGGTTGCCGGTGCCGGCGGCGAAGATCACCACGCGGCCCTTCTCGAGGTGCCGCAGGGCGCGGCGCCTGATGTAGGGCTCGGCGACCTCCTGGATGTTGATCGCCGACTGGACGCGGGTGTCCACGCCGACCGCCTCCAGGGCGTCCTGGAGGGCGATGGCGTTCATGACCGTGCCGAGCATGCCGACGTAGTCGGCGGTGGCGGGGTCCATGTGGCCGCCGTGCTGGGCACCGCGCCAGAAGTTGCCGCCGCCGACGACCAGGGCCAGCTCGACGCCGCTGGCCTTGGCCGCCGCGATCTCGCGGGCCAGGGAGGAGGTCGCCTCCGGGGAGACGCCGAACCCTCCCGGGCCCGCGAGGAACTCGCCCGACAGCTTCAGCAGCGCGCGGCGCAAGGCCTCACTCGCCTACGGCGATGCGTGCGAAGCGGCCGACCTGGATGTTCTCGCCCAGGGTGGCGGCGGCCTCCTTGACGAGCTCGCCGACCGACTTCTTGTCGTCCTTGATGTACGGCTGGTCGAGCAGGACGATCTCGGAGAAGAACTTGTTCAGGCGGCCCTCGACGATCTTGTCGGCGACGGCCTCCGGCTTGCCTTCCTCGATAGCCTGCTTGCGGAGCGCTTCGCGCTCGGCGGCCACGACGTCCTCCGGCACGTCCTCGCGGCGGAGGTACTGCGGGTTGGCCATCGCCACGTGCATGGCGAGGTTCTTGGCCAGCTCGCGGAAGGTGTCGTTGCGGGCCACGAAGTCGGTCTCGCTGTTGACCTCGACCAGCACGGCGAGCTTGCCGTTGTGGTGGACGTAGGTGCCCACCACGCCCTCCTTGGCCACGCGGTCGGACTTCTTGTCGGCCTTGGCGATGCCGCGCTCGCGCAGGAGCTGGGCGGCCTTGTCGAGGTCGCCGCCGGCGTCCTCCAGCGCGCGCTTGACGTCCATCATGCCGGCGTTGGTCATCGCCCGCAGCTTCTTGACCATCTCGGTCGTTACGGCCATGGTGTTACCTCACCCTCGTTCCGGGTTCGTTCCCCACGGGCGCCCGTCGGACGCCGTGGTCCTGCGGTCCCTGTCGGGACCTCACTCCTCGACTTGCTCTGCTTCCTGCTCCGCCTCGCCGGCTTCCTCGAGCGGCTCTTCCTCGTCGGCCGCCACGGCGGCCTCCTGGATCGCGCGCTCCGGCTCCGAGAGCGGCGTCGGGAGCGTCTCGCGCTCCTCGTCCTCGGCCGGGCTGGGCGCCGGGGCCTCGGAGGCGCCGCCGCGCACCTCGACGATGAGGTCGGCCAGGCGAGCCGTGATCAGCTGGATGGAGCGGATCGCGTCGTCGTTGCCCGGCACGATGAAGTCGAGGACGTCGGGGTCGGAGTCGGTGTCGGCCAGGCCCACGACGGGGATGCCGAGCTTGTTCGCCTCCTTGACCGCGATCGCCTCCTTGGTCGGGTCGATCACGAACAGCGCGTCCGGCAGGCGGGTCATGTCACGGATGCCGCCCAGGTAGCGTTGGAGACGGTGCATCTCCTTGCCGAGGTCGATCTGCTCCTTCTTCGTGAAGCGCAGGATCGACTCGTCCTCGAACATCTGCTCGAGCTCCTTGAGGCGCTCTACGCGGGTGCGGATGGTCTTGAAGTTCGTCAGCAGCCCGCCGAGCCAGCGCTCGTTGATGTACGGCATGCCGCAGCGCTTGGCCTCCGCCGCGAGGATCTCCTGGGCCTGCTTCTTCGCCCCGACGAACAGGATCGTCCCGCCGCGCTGGGCGACGCTCTTGAGGAAGTCGAAGGCCTTCTCGCTCTCGACCAGCGTCTTCTGCAGGTCGATGATGAAGATCCCGTTGCGCTCGGCGAAGATGAAGCGCTTCATCTTCGGGTTGGCGCGCTTGGTCTCGTGGCCGAAGTGCACGCCGGCCTCGAGCAGCTGCTTCATTCCCAGGTACGACATCTTTCCCTCCACAGGCGGGATGTTGAGGTCGGAGTCACAGGTCGGCCGCGCCGGCTTCACGCCGTACGCGAGGACGCTCCTGTCTCTCGGGGATGACGGCGGACATCCCGCTGCCGCCGACAAACCTACCGAGTGTACAACAAGGCGCGGCCCCCATGCACCGCGGGGCCGACAGGGGCGGGCGGCGCCAGGGGGCGCCACGGAGGACGTAGAGAGGCGAGCGCCCGGCGGCTGGTGCCCGCCGGGCGCTGCGTCGTGTCGTGCCTCGTGCGAGGCCGGTTCGCGGCGGCCGCTGAGGCCGCGGTCCCCTCACTGCAGGGTGCGGAGCGCCTCCTGGGCGGCGGTGAAGTTCGGGTCGATCTCGACCGCGCGCTGGTAGGCGTCGCGGGCGCGCTGCGAGTCGCCCTGACCGCCGCGACGCTGGTACGACTGGCCCAGCCAGTAGTACGCCTCGGCGCTAGGGGGCTCGGCCAGCAGGGCGCCGTGCTGCGCGCGCCTTATGGCCTCGTCCACCTGGCCGGTCTCCAGGTAGGCGCGGGCGAGGTAGGTGAACAGCGGCGGCAGGAACACCGCGCCGTCCATCTGCACGGCCTGCTCGAGGCGCGGCAGGCTCGCCTGGACGTCGCCGCACTCGAACAGCACGATGGCCAGGTTGGAGGCCGCCGAGAGGCTGCTGGCGTCGAGGTTCACGGCCTGCGCCAGCTCGTACTCGGCGGTGGCGCAGTCGCCCAGGCGGTACGAGATGTCGCCCAGGTTGTTGTGGGCGACGGCGCTGGTGGGGTCGAGGATGACGGCGCGGCGGAACGCCTGCTGCGCCAGCTCCAGCTCGCCCAGGTCGCGGTAGACGCGGCCGAGGTTCACCTGCACGACGCTCTTGGCGGGGTTGTCGAGGGTCTGCGAGGTGTTCGACAGCGCCACGGCCTGCTCGAGGGTCGTCCTGGCCTGCTGGAGGTCGCCCAGCTGGTAGAGGACCAGGCCCTTGGTGTTCTGCACGCGGGCGTCGCTCGCCGCCACCTGCTCGGCGCGCTGGATGGTGTCGAGCGCGTCGGCGAGCCGGCCGCTGTAGGCCGACGGGTCGGCCTGGTACTGGTACTGGTAGGTGTTCGCCAGGTGGATCAGCGCATCCAGGTGGTTCGGTTGCACGCTCAGCGCTTCCTGGAAGGCCTCGATCGCCGCCGGGTACGAGCCCTGGCAGGCGAGGGCGCGACCGCGGCCGACCAGCGCGTCGGCGTTGTCGTCGTCGAGCCGCAGGGCCTCTTGGAAGTAGAACTGCGCGAGGGAGCAGTCGCCGCGTTCCAGGTAGAACTGCCCGTCGCTGATGAGAGTGGCCACGTCCGGACCGTCGTTGCCCTGCTGGGCGACCGCGGCGCCGCCCAAGCACAGCACGGCTAGGAGCGACGCCCCCAGGAGCCGTAGCGGCTGACGTGTGGTGGGATGGAAGCTGATCAACATGTCCTCCGACGACCGATTCACGCGTTGTGGTGTGACGACTCTAACATCCACAACCTGACGCTCCGGTCAGTCCGCTTCGCGGCGTCTCCGGAGGAGCCGGCAAGGGGCACGCCCCTGCGCCCCGTCCTGCGCCGGTCGGCACAATCATCACTAGGTTCGGTGAGAGCGTCGTGTGCGTCCCCATGGGGGTTTAATCACATACGGGCACCCGCGGGGACGCGTCCCGGACGGGGCGCGCGAGCCGCCGCGCGGCGTGTAGGGCCGGGCTGCGGCTCGCAACATGCTGCCGACTGGAAAGAGTAGGATGGGCGGTCGGCGCTGTCAGGCCGTCCGCCGCCGGCGCGGCGCGTAAGGAGAAGCAGGGACCCCGTGACAGAGACGTTGACGGCCAGCTCGCACCCCGCCTCCGGGGCCAGGGTCGCGGCCGGTCGCTTCGACCTCAGGCTGGCCTGGACCGCGCTCGTAGCGAACACGGTCGTCATCCTGCAGGGCGCCGTGGTGCGGCTCACCGGCTCCGGCGCGGGTTGCGGCAGCCACTGGCCCACCTGCAACGGCACCGTCGTGCCCTTGAACCCGACCGTCGAGACGCTGATCGAGTTCAGCCACCGCCTGCTCTCAGGCGCGGTACTCGTCATCGGCGTGTGGCTGCTGGTGCGGGCCCTGCGCGCCAGGCGCGAGAAGCGCGGCTTCGCGGCGTTCGCCACGGCTTCGATGGGCTTCCTCGTGATCGAGGCGTTGATCGGCGCCGCCACGGTCCTCCTCGGCCTCACCGGCGAGAACACCAGCGTGGCCCGCGGCGTCTGGGTGGCGGGGCACCTCGTGAACAGCCTCCTGCTCATCGGGGCTCTCGCCGCCACCGTGGCGTTCGCTCGCGACGCCGCGCCCGCCTACCCGCTGCGGACGTCGTCGCAGCTGCCGCTGGCGGCGGTGCTGCTCACGGGCGTCGTGGGGGCGCTCATCCTCAGCTTCACCGGCGGCATCGCCGCCATGGGCAACACGATCTTCCCGCCCGAGTCCCTCGCCGAGGGCTTCAGGGCCGACTTCGACCCGTCCTCCCACCCGCTCATCAGGCTGCGCATCCTGCACCCGCTGATCGCCGTCGCGGTGGGCACCTACCTGTTCGTGGGCCTGGGCCTCGCGTGGTGGCTCAAGCCCGTGCCCGCCGCGCGCGGGGTCGCGCGGACGCTCCTCGGCGTCTACCTGGCCCAGCTCGCGGTGGGCACGTTCAACCTGGCGCTGCTGGGACCCTTCGTCCTGCAGCTCCTCCACCTCTTCCTCGCCGTGGCCGCCTTCGCGCTGCTCTCGGCGCTGACCGTGATGATGCTCGGTGGTGACGTCCGGAAGGACGCGGGCCCGTTGTGGAGCCGTGCCGCCGTGGAGGGTGCATGACGCAGGTTTCCGCAGAGCGCAGGGCCACCTGGCGCGACTACTTCGTACTGACCAAGCCCAAGGTCATCGTCCTGTTGCTGATGACCACGGTGGGCGCCATGTTCATCGCCGCGGGCGGCTTCCCGGGCTGGCTCGCGCTGCTGGGAACGATCGTGGGCGGCTACATGTCGGCCGGCGCGGCGGGCGTCTTCAACATGGTCTACGACGCCGACATCGACGAGCGCATGAAGCGCACCGCCAAGCGCCCGACGGTCACGAGGGTCGTGAGCACCCGCAACGCCCTGGTGTTCGCCGTCGCGCTCACGGTCCTGTCGTTCGTCGTCCTCTGGGCCACGACCAACGTGACGGCCGCCCTGCTGTCCTGGGCCGGCATCGCGTTCTACGTGCTCGTGTACACCATGTGGCTCAAGCGCTCCACGTGGCAGAACATCGTCATCGGCGGGGCCGCCGGCGCCATCCCGCCGCTGGTCGGCTGGGCGGCCGTCACCGGGCACCTGAGCCTCCTCGCCTGGATCCTCTTCGCCGTCGTCTTCGTGTGGACGCCCGTGCACTTCTGGGCGCTGGCCCTGATGGTCAAGGACCAGTACGCGAGCGTTGGCGTGCCCATGGCCCCGGCCGTGATCGGCGAGCGGGCGACCGTCATGCAGATGATCATGTACACGGTGCTCACGGTGGTCCTCACCGTGCTGCCGTTCTTCCTGCACGAGTTCAGCGCCGCCTACTTCGTCGCCGCCCTGGCACTGAACGTGGTGCTGGCGCTGCGCGTGGCGGCGGTGTTCAGGGTCGTCGAGTCCGGCGCCAACGTGGACAGGGTCACGGCGCTGCCGCTCTACAAGTACTCGATGACCTACCTGGCGCTCCTGTTCCTGACGATGGCGCTGGACCGCGCGCTGTTCTGATGACCCCCGCCGGCCGCTGATGCGCCACCCGCTCCTCGGCCCGCGCTGGATCGCGGGGCACCTCTTGGCGCTCGCGCTGGTGGTGCTCTTCGTGAACCTGGGCTTCTGGCAGCTGCGGCGCCTGGAGCAGCGTCGCGAGACCGTGCAGCTGGTCGCCGAGCGCGTCCAGCTGGCGCCCGCGGCCCTCGGCGAGGTCCTGGGCGCGGGTGAGCTGCCCGAGCACCGCCCCGTGACGGCGGTGGGCACCTTCGACCCGGCCCAGGAGGTCCTGGTGCGCGGCCGCAGCCTCCAGGGGCAGCCCGGCTACGTGGTGCTCACGCCGCTGGTGCTGGCGAGCGGCGCCCTCGCCGGCTCCGCCGTGCTGGTCGAGCGCGGCTGGGTCCCGTACCAGCACGACAGCGTGCCGGTGACCGCGGCGCCGCCGCCGGAGGGGGAGGTCACGGTGACGGGCAGGCTGCGCGCGCCCACCAGCCGGCGCGAGGGGACGATCGGCCCCCGCGACCCGGCCGAGGGGGAGCTGGTCCAGACCTTCTACGTCGACGTCGACCGCCTGCAGCCCCAGATGCCCTACCCCCTGGTACGCGCCTACGTGGAGCTGACCGCCGTGACGCCCCCGCACCCTGGCGAGCTGCCGCTCCCCCTGCCTGAGCCCGAGCTCGACCTCGGCCCGCACCTCGGCTACGCCGTCCAGTGGTTCTCGTTCGCCGCCATCGGCGTCGTGGGCTACTTCTTCCTGATGCGCCACGTGGTCAGGGGCGAGCGGCGGGCCGGCCAGGCCGGCTGAGGCGGGTCCCGCGGGCGAAGCGGGAGCGGCTAGCGGTTCGGGCTCACCTCTACCGTCACCCCGACCGTACCCATGGCCGGTCGGGCTCCGGTCGGGGTCGGCGTGGCAACCTCTCGCCAGGGCGAAGGGCACGGACAACCGCCGGGCGCCATCGCCCGCTCCGGGGAACCCGTCGATCCCCGGTCGGAAGGCGCTGGGCGGCTTGGAGGGGGAGGCCGCCCGGTCCTTCGTGTCGAGCCGGTCACCCTCTCAGCTCGCGCCTTGGCTGCCTGGCGGCGTCAGTCGCCCGTGGCCACCGCCTCGCGCAGCGCGCCCTCGAGCGTCCTCAGCAGGCTGCGGAAGGGTGTCACGAACTTCTCGACGCCCTCGGCCTCGAGCGTGTCGGCGACCGCCTCCAGGTCGATCCCCAGGCCCTTCAGGTCGGCGATCACCCTCTTGGCCTCCGCCAGGCCCTTCGTGACGCGCGGGGCCGGGTCGCCGTGGTCCCTGTAGGCGTCGAGCGTCTCGAGCGGCATGGTGTTGATGGTCTCGGGGCCGATGAGCGGCTCGACGTACTTCGTGTCCGGGTAGCTGGGGTCCTTCGTGCCGGTGGAGGCCCAGAGGAGGCGCTGCACGCGCGCGCCGGCCGCGGCGAGCGGGGCCCAGCGGGGGTCGGCGGCGGCGAAGCGGCGCGAGAAGACCTCGTAGGCCACCTTGGCGTAGGCGATGGCCGCCTGACCACGCAGCGCCTTCGCTCGGTCGGTGCCCGAGGCGTCGAGTAGCGGGTCCACGTGGACGTCGAAGCGGCTGAGGAAGAAGCTCGCCACCGAGTTCACGCCCCGCAGGCTCTCGCCGCGCGCCTGGCGCTCCTCGAGCCCCGTCACGTAGGCGTCGATGACGCGCTCGTAGCGCTCGAGACCGAAGAGGAGCGTGACGTTAACGTTCACGCCGTCGGCGATCAGGCGCCTGATGGCGCCGAGGCCGGCCAGCGTGGCCGGCACCTTGATGAAGACGTTGGGCCGGGCCAGACGCCGCCACAGGTGCTTGCCCTCGGCGTAGGTGGCCTCCTCGTCGTGGGCGACCTCGGGGGAGACCTCCAGCGACACGAAGCCGTACCTGCCCCCGGAGCCGTCGTAGGTGGGCCGGAACAGGTCGGCGGCGCGCTGGATGTCCTCCACGACGAGCTCCTCGTAGGCCTCCTCGACCGTGGCGCCGCGAGCGGCGAGCGCGGCGACGGCGTCCTTGTAGTCGCCCGACTGGGCGATGGCCTTGTTGAAGATGGCGGGGTTCGAGGTGACGCCGCGGAGCCCGTCGCGGTCGATGAGCTCCTGCAGCGTGCCGTCCTCGAGCCACGAGCGCCTGATCTCGTCGAGGTAGACGGACTGGCCGTGCTCCTGCAGCCTCTTGAGCGGGTTCATCTCTGCTCCTCGCGTGCGCCCAGGGGCGCTGACTGTCGAGCTCCCCGGGGCGGGGCGCTCGAGGTCCCGCGCGCCCGGGTCCGGGGCGCGCGGCGTGCTGACCCGATGTTACGTCCGGGGCGCCGGCGTGCCCGTCAGGAGCCCTCAGCCCTGCGCCCGCTCCCACCCGGTGGCGACGACCTCGCCGTCCCGCAGCTCGAGACGGGCTCGCGGCAGCGGCAGCACCGCCGGGCCGCTCACGGCCTGGCCGGCGCGCAGCGGGTCGAAGACGCTCAGGTGGCACGGGCAGGTGATCGCCGGCGTCCTCGTGTCGTAGTTGAACCCGAAGTTGATGGCGTTCACGTCGGTGTTGAGCGTGGCCAGGCACATCTGGTGCGTGCACACGCGGCTGAAGGCCACGAGGTGCGCTTCGCCGGCGGTGAGGCCGCCCGGGACCGGCGCGGGCACGCGCATCGCCACGGCAGGCGTGGCGGCCAGCATGAAGTCGACCGCGTCCCACGGGGCCGCGAAGGCGTCGAGGGGCGCCACGGTGGTGGGCGGGGCGTCGTCGAACTCGGGCGTGGGGTCGGGGCGGCGCTTGAGGAAGTGGACGTCCACGGCCCGGTAGAGCCCGTAGGCGCCCCCGCCCAGCGCCGCCAGCACGGGCGCGCGCCACAGCCACTTGACGAGCTCGCGCCGGCCGGCGTCCTCGGGGGCGCCGGCGCCCTCACGGTCGCCGCCTTCGGGGAGGCCCGCGCGACCGTCGTCGTTCATCGCCGGGAGACGACCTCGACCACGTACGCCACCACGGCGTCGAGCTCCTCCGGGTCCAGCACGGCGCCGAAGCCCGGCATCATGCCGCGCCCGAACGTCACGGCGTCGCGCACGTTGCCCTCGTTGGCGGCGCGGGCGTTGCCCGCCAGCGCCACGCCCATGCCGCCCGCTCCGGTCGGTCCGTGGCACTCGGCGCAGCTCGCGGCGAACACCGCCGCGCCCAGGCCGCTCTCGTCCGCCACGGCGCTCAGGCCGCCGGCGTCACCGGGCGTCCCGCCGGCCCGAGCGGCGGCCAGCAGCTCGGCCGCCACGGGGTCGTCGCCCTGGTAGGCCTCCAGCACCGCCACGGCCTCGCCGAAGCGCCCCAGCCGCACGTACGCCTCGCCCAGCGCGAGCTGCGCCGACGGCTCCAGGCCCTCCACGCCGTCGCTCGCCGCGGCGGCCCGCTCGATCAGCGCGGCGGCGTCCCCGGCCGCGCCGGACCGCAGCATCGTCTCGCCCATGCGCGACAGCGCCAGGGGCGGCTGCGTGCCGGTCTCGGTGAGGACGCGCAGGTAGGCGGAGGTGGCGCCGCGCAGGTCGCCGCCGCGCCAGTAGAGGTCGGCGAGCGCCATCAGGTTCTCCGGCGTCGGCTCGGCCTCCGCGGCGGCGGTGAGCTCGCCCACGCGCTCGAACAGCTCGAGGCGCGCGGTCACGGCCTCGTTCGGGGCGCCGCCGAGGACCCGCACGTACTCCCGCAGCGCCGCCTCCGACGTGGGCATGTCGCCGTTCGCGTAGGCCACCTCCGAGAGGAGGAAGAGAGTCTCGGCGTCCCCCGGCGCGGCCGCGGCGGCCCGCTCCAGCCAGACCTGCGACTCGGCGAGGTCGGTCTGGAGGGCCAACACCGCCAGGCGCTGGAACACCGGCAGCGTGGCGTCGTCCGCCTCGGCCGCGCGCGCGAAGGCGGCCTGGGCGTCCTCCACCTGGCCGACGGCCAGGTAGGCGTCGCCGAGCGCCATCAGGTTCGCGGCCGAGGGCTCGCGGTCGGCCGCGCGCCGCAGGTCGCGGATCTGGCGCGCCGCCTCGACGTCGGTGGTCGTGACGGTCGCGTCGACGCCCACGCGCGGCAGGACGTAGGAGGGCAGGAACGCCGCCGCGAGGACGCCCAGGCCCAGCAGGGCGATGGCGGCCACCGGGGCGCGCCGGCGCCGCGCCGGGCCGGGCGCGGCAGGGGCCTCGCCGTCGACCACGTGCGCGGCGGACCCCGGTGCCTCGCTCCCGGCAGCCTGAGCAGCGGCAGCGGCCGCGCCGCCCGCCGGCGCGCCCGCCCGCCGCCCCCGAGCCGCCAGCTCCGCCTGCCTGGCGTCGATGGCCTTGATGGCGGCGGCGGCCTTGGCCTCGTAGCGGCGCCTGAGCTGCTCGCGGCGCTCGGCGGCCAGGTCCTGCCGCAGGTCGAGCTCGGCGATGGCGCGCAGGAGCGCGGTCTTCTCCTCCTGCAGCCCGGCCAGGACCGGGTCGGCGTCGTCCGGCAGCGGGTCGGCGTGGTCCGGGGAGAGGAGGGGGAGGGCGACGTAGGCGAAGGCGAGCAGCGCCAGCAGCGCCACGACCACGAACGTGATCACTCGGGCCGCCCCTCGAGCTCGGCCCTCACGCGCGCCACGTCGGCCGGGTCCACCTCGACCGGCTCGCGGGAGCGGGTCACCCAGCGCCTGCCCAGCACGGCCAGCGCCGCGACGCCCGCCACGGCGCCCGCCACGGGCAGCACCCACACGACGAGGTGCAGCCCGCGCTTGGGCGGGTCGAGCAGGATCCAGTCGCCGTAGCGGGCCTGGAAGTACGACAGGATCTCGTCCTCGCTCCGGCCCGCCTCGAGCTGCTCCTTGATGATCTGGCGCATCTGCTGCGCCAGCTCGACGCTGGAGTCGGCGACGCTCTCGGAGGTGCAGACGGGGCAGCGGAGCTGCCTGGCGATGTCGAAGACGCGCGAGTCGAGCTGCACCGCCTGGGCGAAGGCGCCGCCGAGCACGAGCACTGCGGTCAGCGCCGCGGTCAGGTGCCTCTTCACCGGAGCAGCGCCGCCAGCTGGCGCTCCATGACCTCGGGCGTGACCGGGCCGATGTGCTTGTCCAGCACGGTGCCGTCACGGGCCACGAAGAACGTCTCGGGCACGCCGAAGAGGCCCCAGTCCACGCTGACCGAGCTGTCGTCGTCGATGACGTTGGGGAACGAGAGCCCGAACTGGTCGATGAAGGCGCGGCCCTCGGCGCGCTTGCCGCGGTCCTGAGTCTGGACGCCCACGAACACCACGTCGGTGTCCTGGTACTCCTGCCAGTAGGCCTGCAGCACCGGCGCCTCGTCGTAGCAGGGGGCGCACCACGAGGCCCAGAAGTTCACGACCAGCGGCCTGCCCTCCAGCTCATCCGACCTCAGGACCTCGCCGAACTCGCCGCGGTAGCGCTCGTAGAGGGGCAGCTCGAAGGCCGGAGCCGGCCTGCCGATGAGCGCCGAGGGGATGTCCCTGTCAGGCTCGCCGCGCAGGAGACCGAAGGCGAACAGCCCGCCGAGGGCGGCTACCACGACGACGGTGACGACGACCCCGCGCGCCTTCACCTCACGCCTCCCTCGCCGCTGCGGCCGGCACGGTGGCCCGGGCGGGCACGCGGCGCGTGGCGCCGCCAAGGGCGTAGGCGGTGCCGAGCACGAGGATCGCCCCGCCCACCCAGATCCAGGTGACGAGCGGGCTCTTCACCGCGCGCAGCACCACGAACGTCGTGTCGGCCCCCACGGTGCTGTTAAGGCTCAGGTAGAGGTCGTGCCAGGGCGTGTAGAGGACCGCCGGCGTGGGGATGCCGCGCTGGCTGCCCGCGAAGACGTTGATGCGCGGCCGCAGCGTCGTCACCAGGCGCTCGCCGCTGCGCACCTCGACCAGCGCCCCGGCGCTGACGCGCGCCGGCGTGGGCTCCACGAACAGGTCGACGGCGGTGAGCGTGTAGCCCTCGAACACGGCCGAGCCGCCCACGTCGATCCTGATCTGCTCGTCCACGCGGTAGCCGCTGGAGAACGCCACGCCCACGGCGATGACGACGACGGCGACGTGCACGATCATGCTGCCGACGCGCCGGCGGTTCTCGTGGGCGTAGCTCCTCAGCACCTGGAGGGCCGGGCGCTGCGCCAGGCGCATGCGCGGCACCAGCGCGCCGGACAGCAGCAACCCCAGCGACACGAGGTTGTAGCCGGCCAGGGCCACCGTGAGCATGGGGTAGACCCGCCTCACGCCCAGCAGCCACGCCAGCGCGCCCGCGACGACGAGCCCGCCCGCCAGCCAGGCGAGGTTGCGCCGCAGCGACTGCTCCTCGGCCCTGCGCCACGGCAGCAGCGGGCCGATGCCCATGAGCAGCAGCACCGAGAGCCACAGCGGCAGGGTCACCTGGTCGAAGAACGGCGGGCCCACGGTGACGCGGTCGCCCGTGATCGCCTCGACGATGAGCGGGAAGAGCGTGCCCAGCAGCACGGCGAAAGCCAGCGCCAGGAAGAGGACGTTCACGCCCAGGAAGGAGCCCTCGCGGCTGACGAGCGAGTCGAGCTCGGCGCGGTCCTTCACGTCCTCCCAGCGCGTGGCCAGGAGGCCGAACGAGAACAGCACCACGAGGACGAAGAACACCAGGAAGGCCGGTCCCACCGGACCGGAGCCGAAGGCGTGCACCGAGGAGACGACGCCCGAGCGCGTCAGGAACGTGCCGAGGATGGAGAGCGCGAAAGTCAGCAGGATGAGCATGACGTTCCACGGCTTGAGCATGTGCCTGCGCTCCTGCACCTGCACCGAGTGGACGAACGCCGTGGCCGTGAGCCACGGCATGAGGCTCACGTTCTCCACCGGGTCCCAGGCCCAGTAGCCGCCCCAGCCGAGCACCTCGTAGCTCCACCAGCCGCCGGCGACGATCGCGGCCGAGAGGAAGCCCCAGCCGGTGAGCGTCCAACGGCGCGTCATCGTCATCCACTCCGTGCCGGGGCGCCTGGTGATGAGCGCCGCCAGCGCGTACGCGAACGGCACGGTCAGCCCCACGAACCCCAGGTACATGAGCAGCGGGTGCACGGCCATCATCCAGTGGTTCTGGAGCAGCTCGTTCGGCCCGGGACCGTCCAGCGGCGGGTTCGGCAGCACGGTGAACGGGTTCGCCAGGAACGCCAGGACGAAGAAGAAGAACGTCTGCACGCCCTGCATCACCGCGATCGCCCAGGGGCGCAGCGGCGACAGGGGGGCGATGCCCGCCACCAGCGCGGTGTAGGCGGACAGGAGCCAGGCCCAGAGGAGGATCGAGCCCTCCAGCGCCGCCCACATCGTCACGACCTTCACCCAGACGGGCGAGGCGACGCGCGAATGCTGGGCGACGTAGCTCACCGAGAAGTCGTCGGTGAGCAGGGCCGCCTGCATGACGACCACGGCCACCGTGGCCACCAGGAAGCCCGCCACCGCGGCCAACCGCGCCGACGTGATCAGACGCGCGTCGCGGCGGCCGGCGCCCAACGACCCCGCGACCGCGCCGTAGAGCGCGACCGCGAAGGCCAGGAACGCCGCGGCGCCGCCGACGACGCCCAGCTCTAGCTGCACGGCTCTCCCCTCAGCGCAACGACTCCTTCAGCGCCTCCACGTCCACGTGACCGTCCTCGGGCGGGTGGTAGTCGTTGCTGTGCTTCACGAGCAGGTTGTCGCCCACGAAGACGCCGTCGTGGAAGCGGCCCTCGATCACCACGCCGCCGTTCTCCTGGAACATGTCGGGCGGTGCGCCGGCGTACTGCACCGGGTACGTCTGGATGGCGTCCGTGACGTTGAACGTGAGCTGGAGCTGGGCGTCGTCGAACGAGACGCTGCCCGGCTCGACCAGGCCGGCGAGGCGGATGCGCCTGCCGTCGAAGCTCGCCGCGTCACGCGCGTACTCGCTGGGCATGACGAAGTAGACGAGCGAGGTCTGCAGCGCGCGGGCGATCATCAGGCCCGCGATGGCCAGCACGGCCACCCCCAGGACCCCGTATACGACCTTCTTCCTCACTCCTCACCTTCCGCTGTGGGCTTCTTGCGCTCCAGCCACCGCAGGTAGAGCAGGTAGCCGACGTAGACGACGATGAGCTCGACCCAGGCGAGCGCGACCCACTGGTTGGGCGTCAGGTCAGCCAACACGGACGACCTCCGTGGACACGGGCGCCGCGTCCTTCGCCGCGGTGGGGAGCTTGAACAGGCCGATGCGAACGCGCTCGGAGACGAAGTAGAGGTAGATCAGCCCGGCGACGGCGACGTTCACCAGCAGCACGCGGAGCATGGAGGCGTCCATGGTGACGCCGCTGCCGTCGAGGTTGACGCTCTTGGCGGGGTGGAGCGTCCTGAACCACTCGGCCGCCAGGTAGTTGAACGGCAGGCTGATGACGACGATCAGCATGATCACGGCCGAGACCCGGCCGCGCCGCGTGGGCTCGTCGATGAGGGCGCGCACGATGAAGTAGCCCACGATGAGCGCGACCATGATGGCCGTGAGCGTGAGCTTGGCGTCCCACGTCCAGTAGGTGTTGAGCGTGGGCTTGCTGTAGATCATGCCGCCCGTGATCGTCAGGGCCGAGTAGACGAGCGCCGCTTCGGCGTTCGCCACGGCGCGCACGTCGTCCCGCTCACGCCCGCGCCACAGGTAGAGGGCCGACCAGAAGCCGGCCACGGCGACGGCGAGGAAACAGATCCACGCCACCGACACGTGCGCGTACATGATGCGGATGAGCTCGCCCTGGTTCACGTCGGGCGGGCTCACGACGAGCGCCAGGTACATCCCCACGCCCAGGCCCACCAAGCAGGCGAGGCCGAGCAGCGTTAGCCACAGGGGACGCTTCCGTGGCTGCTCCAGGCTCGAGACCGTTCGGTTCATCTTCTTCTCCAAAGGGCGGCGCTGGCGCCGCGGGCGTTCGCCGCTCCCAAGTGTAAGGCCGCCGCCCGTCGCGGCCGGTGTCGGGTCGATGCTAGGAGCACCCCGGGCGTGGCCTCCACGGACCTTCATCACTCGTCGACCACGAAGTGGAACAGGGACGCGCAGGCGACGAAGTAGACGAGGTCGAAGCCGAGCAGGAGCAGCAGCCAGTCGCCCACCGGGCCCACGGCGCCGCCCATGAGCGACTCGGTGGCGCGCACCGCCGCGAGGACGATGGGCACGACGACGGGGAACATCAGCACGGGCAGCAGCGCCTCGCGGGCCTGCAGGTTCGACGTGAGCGCCGCGTAGAACGTGGCCACCGTCGCGAACCCGAACGCCCCGAGCACGACGGTGAGCGCCAGCAGCGCCGCGGCGCCGGCACCGGGCAGCGCCGCCCCGTACAGCGTGGTCGCCACCGGCGCCAGCAGCAGGCCGAGGGCGCCCAGGTAGGCCCAGTTCGCCAGCAGCTTGCCCAGGTACACGGCGGCGCGCGAGACCGGGTACGTGAGGAGGTGGTCGATGGCGCCGTCCTCCAGGTCGGCCTGGAAGCTCTGCGCCGCGGCCGTCACGCCGGCGAACACCAGCGCCACCCACAGCACGCCCGGCGCCGACCGCTCCAACACGCCCTGCTCGCGGCCGAGCGCGAACGCCATCATCAGCAGCGTCGTGCCGGTGAAGAACACCGTGGCGACGGTGGCGGCCTTGCTGCGCAGCTCCTGGAGCAGGTCCTTGCGCGCGACGGCCAGCACCGCGCCCAGGTCGCTCACCGCGCCACCCCCTCGCCAGGCGTCGGCGCGCCGGCCAGGCGCAGCCGCCCCTGGACGAGCTCGACCACGGCGTCGGGGGCGAGGTCGTGGCGGTCCTGCTCGTGCGAGGCCAGCAGCACGGTGCGCCCGCGGACCCGCGCCTCGGCCAGGCTGACGTCCACGAGGCGCTTGCCCTCCTCGTCGAGCGCGGCGTACGGCTCGTCGAGGAGCCACAGGTCGGCGTCGACGAGGAGCTGCCGCGCCAGGCCCAGGCGCTTCTTCATGCCGCTGGAGTAGAAGCGCACCTGCTTGTCGGCGGCGCCGGCCAGGCCCACACGCTCCAGCGTCTCCGCGAGCTCGCCCTCGTCGCGCCGCCTGCCCGCCAGCGCGAGCGCCAGGCGCAGGTTCTCGCGTGCGGTCAGCACGGGGTAGCTCCCGCCCGCGGAGCTCAGCAGCCCTACGCGGGCCCGCACCGCCTCGGCCTGGCGCACGAGGTCGAGGCCGAAGACGCGGCCCTCGCCGGCGTGCGGGCGCAGGCGCGTGGCCAGCAGGCGCAGCAGCGTCGTCTTGCCCGAACCGTTGCTGCCGCGCAGGACCACGAGCCGTCCCGGCGCCACGTCGACGTCGACGCCACGGAGGACGGTGTCGCGGCCCATGCGCCTGACCACGCCGCGGAGGCTGACCGCCGGCGCGGTCCCCCCTCCGGCCGCCCCCTGCGGGGCGCCCTGGGTCGCGGCCAGGGTCATAGGCGCGAGATCAGCCAGTCCGGCGTGATCCTGATGAGGTAGGCGTTGATCGTCGTGTACGTGCCGGTGACCATGAGCACGCCGGCGACGAGCAGGATGCCCCCGGCGACGCGCTCCACCCAGGGCAGGTAGCGCCTGAAACCCTTCGAGAACTGCATGAACGGCCCGATCAGCAGGGCGGCGAGGAGGAACGGCACCGCCAAGCCCAGCGAGTAGACGGCCAGCAGGCCCACGCCCTGGCCCAGGGTGCCGCTGGCGCCCGCGAGCGTGAGGATGCCGCCCAGGATGGGCCCGATGCACGGCGTCCACCCGGCGGCGAAGGCCATGCCGAGCAGCAGGGCGCCGAACGGCGTGTTCGTCTCGCCGCGGAACTGGGGCCGCGAGTCGCGGTAGAGGAACGGCACCTTGATCACGCCCAGCATCACCAGCCCGAAGGCGATGACCAGCACGCCGCCCACGACCGTGAGGAGGTCCTTCTGCGAGCGCAGTAGGGAGCCGAGGAAGCTCGCCGAGGCCCCCAACGCCACGAACACCAGCCCGAAGCCGAGGACGAAGAAGAGGCCGTTGCGCACCACGACCCGGCGCTCGGCCTGCGCGCTGCCGCCCACGTACGCCAGGTAGCTGGGCACGAGCGGCAGGACGCAGGGTGAGAGGAACGAGAGGACGCCGGCGGCGAAGGCCAGGGGCAGCGTGGGGGTCATGCGGCCGCCTCGCGCGGCGCCACGGCGGTCGGGCGCGCCATCACCCGGCGATGATAACGGCGTTAAGGGCCTCCCGGCCTGGGACGAAGGTACCCGCCGGGGTCGCGGCGTTACTATGTGCCCCTACCGCAACCCGCCCGCCGCCCCTTCCGGGCGCGGTGCCCCTGGGAGGAAGCGCATGTCCTTCGGCAAGCTCCGTCAGATCGTGGCGGCCGCGCTCGTCGCCGGCCCGTTGCTGGTGAGCGCCGCCGGCGCCCAGCAGCCCGTGGCGCCCCTCGACCCGCCCGAGCAGGTGCGGGTGGCCGTGGTGCCGATCCTCAAGTTCGCCACCCTGTACGTCGCCGCCGAGCGCGGCCTGTTCGAGAAGTACGGCCTGGACGTCGACATCGACATCGTCGCCTCCGGCACCGAGGCCATCGCGTTCCTCGAGCAGGGCCAGATCGACGTGGGCGGCATCGCCATCGTCACCTCGCTGTGGAACGGCTGGAACCAGGGCATCGACGTGAGGGTCTTCGCCCCCGGCGGCCTCGAGCCGTTCGAGAACAGCCCCACGAAGTTCATGGTGCGCAAGGACCTCTACGACTCCGGCGCCGTGGACACCATCGAGGAGCTGCGCGGCCGCACCGTCGCCATGGCCGGCGGCCCCGGCTCGGGAGGGGAGTACCTGACCGCGAAGGCCCTCGAGCGCGGCGGCTTGACGATCCGCGACGTGCGGGCCATCGACCTGGCGAACGCCGACATGCCGGCCGCCTTCGCGAACGGCTCGATCGACGCCGCCCTCCTCGGCTCGCCCTACGCCGAGCAGATCGAGGCCGACGGCACCGCCGTCACCATCGCGAACGACCTCGTGCCCGGCCTGATGACCGTGGCGTTCGTGGGCTCCGGGAACTTCCTCGAGAACCGCCCCGAGGTCGCGCAGCGCTTCGCGCTGGCGCTCCTCGAGGCCGCGCGCCTGATGCAGGGCGACGACTACCTCGCACCGGAGAACATCGCCGCCTACCTCACCTACGTGAACTCGACCGAGGAGGCCGTCCGCACCGGCACGCCCGTCCTCTACGACCCGGACCTGGCGATCCCCGTCGACGGCCTCGCCGACGTCGAGCGCGTGCACCGCGAGAACGGCCGCACCGACTACGACGAGCCCATCGACCTCTCGAAGGTCATCGTCACCGAGTACGCCGAGTGGGCGCTGGAGATGGCCGGCCCCTACCAGGAGTAACCTGGCCCTAGTCGGCGGCCGGGCGGCGCCCATGCTCGCGCCCGGCCGCTTCCCCTGAGAGGTGAGAGGACGAGTGGAGCCCAAGGTCGTCGCGCGGGCGGCGCGGAAGGTCTACCCGTCCCTCGCGGGCGACGTGCCGGCGATCGTCGACTTCGACCTGGAGGTCCGCGAGGGCGAGTTCGTCTGCCTGGTGGGGCCCTCCGGGTGCGGGAAGTCGACGTTCCTGCGCATCCTCGCCGGCCTCGACTCTCTCTCGGGCGGCGAGGCGTACATCGTCCCCGGGCCCGACCCCAGCCGGCCGCTGAACAACGTCGTCTTCCAGGAGTACGCGGTCTTCCCCTGGAAGACGGTGCGCGACAACGTCGCCTTCGGCCTGCAGATGCGCGGCCTGCCGCGCGCCGAGCGTCACGAGCTGGCGGAGCGCTGGCTGTCGAAGGTCGGCCTCAAGCGCTTCGCCGACTACTACCCCGCGCAGATCTCGGGCGGCATGAAGCAGCGGGTCTCGATCGCCAGGGCGCTGGCCAACGACCCGCAGGTGCTGCTGATGGACGAGCCGCTGGGGGCGCTCGACGCCCAGACCCGCGCCGTGCTCCAGGAGGAGCTGCTGCGCCTCTGGGAGGAGACCCACAAGACCGTCCTCTACGTGACGCACTCCATCGAGGAGGCGGTGCTGCTGGGCGACAGGGTCGTGCTCATGACCGCGCACCCCGGCACCAAGAAGGCGGAGTTCGTCGTCGACCTGCCGCGCCCGCGCGACCTGACCACCACCCAGAGCCCGCGCTTCGCCGAGCTGACGGGCGCCATCTGGGCCGAGCTGCGCGACGAGGTCAGGCGCGCCATGGAGGCGCAGGCGTGAGGGCCGTACGGCCTAGTCGGACCAGGGCGGCGGGCCTCGCCGCCGGCTGGGGCCGCCCGTGAGCGCGACCCGTGCCCGCGCCGCGACGCCGCCGGGCCGCAGGGCGCCACCTGTCGGCGACCTGGCCCTGCCCCTCGGGGCGATGGCCGTCGTCGCCCTCATCGGCACGGCTCTCGGCCTGTGGCGCGAGTGGTGGTGGGCCTTGCTGGCCGCCGAGTTCACGCTCTTCGTGTTCGCCGCCGAGGCGCTGGAGCGACGCCTGCCGTTCCGGCTGCAGCGCGGCTACCAGAGCGCGCTGGCCTGGCTGTTCCCGTTGCTCCTGCTGTGCGCTTGGGAGTGGCTGTCGCGGAGCGGCGTCCTCAACGCCCGCTGGTTCCCGCCGCCCACCACCATCCTGGCCGCGCTCTGGGACCTGACGGTCAACGCCGACCGCTTCAGCGGCCACTCGCTCCTCGGCCGGCCCTGGCTGCTGCCCGCGCGCGTGGCCGAGTCCGGCTGGGCCGGCGTGAGGGCCACGTTCGCCGAGAGCCACCTGTGGGCGACGCTCGCGCGCGTGCTCTTCGGCTTCCTGCTGGGCGCGGCGCCCGGCGTGCTCATCGGCATCGTCATGGGCCTGAACCGGACCGTGCGGACGATGCTGGACGCCACCATGTCCGCCGTCTACGTCCTGCCGAAGATCGCCGTGTTCCCCCTGCTGATGCTCGTCTTCGCCGACCCGTTCGGCGAGGGTCCGAAGGTCACCGTCGTGGCCATCTCGGCGTTCTTCCTGGTGGCGCTCTCGACGATGGCGGGCGTGCAGGGCATCGACCCCGTGCTGGTGCAGGCCGGCAGGAACTTCGGCGCGAACCGGTGGCAGATGTTCAGGCACGTGATCCTGCCCGGCGCGCTGCCGATCGTCTTCAACGGCCTGCGGCTCGCCCTCGGCACGGCGCTGGTGGTCATCGTGGCGGTGGAGTTCGTGCGCTCGCAGACGGGCGTGGGGTACCTCGTCTACTACCACTGGCAGGTGCTCTCGACGCCGAAGATGTACGCGGCGCTGGTGGTGATCATGGGCCTGGGCGTAGGCCTCACGGCGCTGCTGCAGGCGGTCGAGCGGCGCGTGATGCCGTGGCGGCGCTGACGGGCGCTCAGCCGGCCTCGGCCTCGCCGGCCGGCTCCGCCGGGGGACGCGCGAACGTGGCGCCCGCGATGGGCCCGATCACGAACCGCGAGTAGAAGGTCAGCAGACGCCAGCCGAGTATCGCCGCGGCGACGGTGCCGGCGGCCGCCCTGTCGGGGCCCGCGCCGGGCCTGTCCGCGGGGCCGGCCAGGAACAGCGAGGCCGTGAAGATCTCGAGGAGGCCGGCGCCGCCCGGCGTGGGCATGAAGGTCGCCAGCACCGTGGGGAGCTGGGCGACGGCGAGCGTCGTGAGGAAGGGCGTCCCCGGCCGCACCGCGACGACCATCACCCAGAAGGTCGACAGCGTGGTGAGGTAGACGACCGCCGTGAGCGCGTGGAGGGCGAGGCGCTGGGCGGGCGTGCCGCGCATGATCTCGTCGGACGCTGCCTCGACGCGGTCGAAGAACTGGACGGCCGAGGCCCGCCAGCGGCCCAGCCAGCGCAGGCGGAAGAGCCCGCGGCCCAGCTGGGTGACCCAGCGCAACCTCACCGTGAGGACCCACATCAGGAAGGCGGCGAGAGCGGCCACCACGCCCGCGAAGGCCCACAGCTGGGCGGTGGAGAGGTCGACCACCGAGCGACCGATGAGCAGGAGGCTGAGCGGCACCGAGTAGGTGAGGAACGCGAGGTCCAGCACCCACACGTAGACGTTCAGCGACCACGCCGCGGCCCCGCTGAGCCCCCCGCGGACCAGCGCGAGGGCCACGGCGGGGGCCTGCCCGGCGCTCCCGGGTGTGATGGCGGCGCTGAAGAGCCCGAGGGCGTAGGCCCGCAGGCAGGCCGACATGGGCAGCGGGTGGCCGCCCAGGTGGGTGAGGAGCCGCAGCCGCACGCCGGCGGCCAGGTAGTTGACGACCACCAGCGCCGTCCCGACGAGGAACGCCCACGCCGGCACGCGCCCGAGCGAGGCGAGGCTCCCGCCCAGGAGCCACATGGTGACCGCGAGGCCCCCAACGCCGAACAGGAGCGCCAGCCAGGCCCCGCGCCTCATCCGTACAGGTGCGAGTACTCGGGGCTGACCGTCACGGGTAGCTGGGCGCGGATGAGCTGCCTCTCGGCCTCGAGCCACGAGGGCAGCTTGAGGGCGAGGCCCAGCTCGGTGAACGGCTCGTCGACGGTGAAGCCTGGCCCCCGCGTGGCGAGCTCCACGGTGGCGCCGCCCGGGCCGGCGAAGTAGACGCTCTTGAAGTAGGTCCTGTCGAGGACCCTGGTGGTGGCGATCCCCGCGCCCATGACCAGGCGCTTCCCCTCCTCGAGGGCGGCCTCGTCCTCGACCTCGAAGGCCACGTGATGGTAGCTGCCGCGGCCGAGCCTGCCCACGCCGCCTGGCGAGCGCACGAGCTCCAAGGCCCGCGGCGCGTCCTCGCCCGCGCCGACGGGGGCCAGGCGTACGCGGTCCTCGTCACGGGCCGTCACCGCCAAGGCCAAGAGCCGGGTGAGGAGCTCCTCCGCGGCCGCGACGTCGGGCGCGAGGTAGGTGACGGCGTCGACGCAGAGCACGGCGTGCTCGGGCGCGATCCCCGCGGCGGGGAAGTAGCGCGTCGGCGTCAGGAGGCTGGCGGGATCGGCGTCCGGGGGCGGGGCGGGGAGCGGCGGCTCGTCGCCCTCGACCAGGGCCAGGCGCGTCCCGTCCGGGTCGGCGAAGGCCACGACCTCACGCCCCAGCCTCTCGACCGTCTCCACCGCCGCGCCCCGCGCCGCCAGCCGCTCGCGCCAGTAGGGGAGGGCGCCGCGCGGCACCCTGAGCGCGACCTCGGCGGTGCCGCTGCCCGGGTGACCCGGCCCCGCGCCAGGCCAGGGGAAGAACGTCAGCACGCTGCCGGGGTGGCCGGAGGCGTCGCCGAAGTAGAGGTGGTAGGTGCGGGGGTCGTCGTAGTTGACCGTGCGCTTCACGAGCCGCAGGCCCATGACCCTGAAGTAGAACTCGATGGTCTCTTGGGGCCGGCCGCTCATGCCGGAGACGTGGTGGACCCCGCGCGTCGGTACTGGCAAGCCGTGGCCTCCGCCGGGCCGTGCCCCGGTCGCGCCGTGCCCATGTGCCCGGCGGTTGAAAGGGTTCGGCCCGTTCGGCTAAGATACCAAGGCTTTGCCGGCCGCCTGGCCCAGGCCACGAGCGGCGGCACCGTCACGGCAACGTCAACGGTAGCCCACCGGGAATCGAGAACCTGAGATGAAGTACAACAAAGGCGCCATCCTGCGCTCGATCGAGCAGCCCTTCCTGAGG
>CAZGXF010000001.1:10828-64444 GCA_964529575.1 uncultured bacterium | reverse complement strand
GCTGCAGGTCGAGCGGCTGGCCGCGCGTCCACGCCTCGAAGCTGGGCGAGGCCAGGAGCGCGTTGATGGCCAGCGCCAGCTTCGTGCGGTCGGCGGCGGGGAAGACGACGTCCACGTCGAGCACGCCGAGCTGCTTGACGGGCGGTGCCTGGACGCTCCTGATCAGGTCGGGGAGCGAGAGCTCGCGGCCCTGCTTCCAGGCGTGGTCGAGGACGGCGGTGAGGAGCAGGCTCTCCCGCCCCAAGGGGTCGGCGTCGCGGCCCACGAGGGCGAGGAGGCTCGTGGCGGTGGACGTCAGGCGCTCCGCGAGCGCCTCGGCGTCGGCGAGGACGGCGGGGGGCGGCGGCGCGAACGAGCGCAGCACCGAGACCGGCACGCCGGCCGTGGACCCGGGGGTGTAGACGGTCACCGGCGCCGCGCTTCGCAGCCTCTGCACCCGTGCGCCGTCCTGACCCCACGAGGCTAGGCCCTCGCGCCACGCCACGGCGGCCCTCTCGGCGTAGGTAGACAGGTCTGTACGTTCACGTTCGGCCGCGCGCGGGTCGAGCCAGGGCTCGAGGTCGGCGCCCTTCACGTCGGGGAACGTGAGGGCCAGGTTGGTCAGGTCGCCCTTCGGGTCCACGACCAGGACCGGCACGCCGTCGATGGCCGCCTCCTCGACGAGTGCCACCCCCAGGCCCGTCTTGCCGCTGCCGGTCATGCCCACGATGACGGCGTGGGTGGTCAGGTCGGAGGCGTCGTAGAGGAGCGGCTCGTCGGTGCGCTCGAAGTCGTCGTCGACCCTCGCCCCGAGGTAGAAGGCGCCCAGCTGCTCGAAGTCGGTCATGGGGGCTCCCGTCAGCGTGACTCGTCCCCGGGATGATAGCCAGGCCCCGCCGGGAAGGTCGCGTGGTGCGCGGGGAGGGGCTGGGAGCGCTGGGCCGGGCGCGCCGGCGAACCGGTCTCGGCGTCGCCTCGTGCGCGTCCTGGCGCGCCGGTCGTGCCGCGACGCTCGCGTCCGGGCGCGCCCGGGGCCGGTGGTAGAATCCCTGGTCGCCCATAGCCCTCGTGGGGCCGGGGGCCCCGCGCCGGAGCGGGAGCCGCCCCCGGGGGACCGGCGACGCGAGAGGGAGACGGGTGAAGACCTTCTACATCATCGACGGGCACGCGCAGCTCTTCCGCGCCTACTACGCTCCGTTCCGCGACCTCACCGCCCCGAACGGCGAGCCGGTGAAGGCCGTCTACGTGTTCACCCAGCTCCTCATCAACCTCCTGCGGAACGTCCGGCCCGACTACCTGGCGATCGCCTTCGACGTCAGCGACTCCACCACCCTGCGCAAGGGCGACTTCGCCGACTACAAGGCCAACCGCGACCACGCGCCCGACGACCTGCACGGCCAGTACGTGCGCATCCGGCAGGTGGTCGAGGCGATGGGCGTGAAGGTCTACGAGCTGGAGGGCCACGAGGCCGACGACGTCATCGCCACGATCGCCGAGCGCCTCAAGGGCGAGGACGTGGAGCTGCGCATCGGCAGCAAGGACAAGGACCTCCACCAGGTCCTCTCCGACAAGGTCAGGCTCTGGGACCCTTCGAGCGGAGAGCTCCTGGGCCCGAAGGAGCTCCTCGAGACCCGCGGCTACACGCCCGAGCAGTCGGTCGAGGTCCAGACGCTCACGGGCGACAGCACCGACAACATCCCCGGCGCCAAGGGCGTCGGCACGAAGACCGCGGCCAAGCTGATCGCCAAGTACGGCACGGCCGACGCGGTGATGGAGCACCTGGACGAGCTGACGCCGAAGCTCCGCGAGAACCTGGCGGCCCACCGCGAGACGATGGCGCTGACGCGGCGCCTCGTGACGCTGGAGCGAGACGTGCCCATCGACTTCAGGCTCGAGGAGTGCGTCACGCCGCGTCCCAAGCGCCGCGACCTGCGCGACCTGTTCGACGAGCTGGGCTTCCGCTCCTTCCTCGACCAGCTCGACCTCGCCGAGCCGGAGGCGGTCGCGGCCGCGGCCGACGCCGCGCCCTCGGACGTCGAGGGCGCCGACCTGACCACCGACTACCGCGTCGTGAACACCCCCGAGGCGTTCGAGGCGTTCGTGGCCGAGCTGGAGAAGCAGGAGGCGTTCGCGCTCGACACCGAGACCACGGCGTTGCGGGCCGTCGACGCCGACATCGTCGGCTACGTCTTCTCGTGGGAGGCGGGCACCGGCTGGTACGTGCCCGTCCGCGGCGAGCACGGCGAGACGCTGGAGCCCGACACGGTCGCCGCGCGGCTCAAGCCGGTCCTCGAGAACGAGGCGACCCTCAAGGTCGGGCAGAACCTGAAGTACGACATCATCGCGCTGTCGCGCGCCGGCATCGAGCTGAAGGGCCCGCTGTTCGACACGATGGTGGCCGCCGCGCTGCTCTACCCAGGCCGGCGCACCTACAACATGGACGACCTGGCCCGCGACCTGCTGGGCGTGAAGACCACGCCCATCACCGACCTGATCGGCAAGGGCAAGGACCAGCTCAGCATGCTCGACGTCCCCCTCGACCAGATCGCGGCCTACGCCGCCGAGGACGCCGACATCACCTGGCGCCTCTACGAGCGGCTGGCCAAGGGCATCGACGCCGAGCCCGTGGACGCCCGGGACGCGCGGAACCGCTCCCGCGCCGCCGGCACGGCCGCCACCCTGAAGGAGCTCTTCACCGAGGTCGAGATGCCGCTGGTGCGCGTGCTGTCCGACATGGAGCGGGAGGGCGTCAGCCTCGACGCCGACATGCTGCGCAGCTACGCCGAGACGGTGAAGGGGCGCCTCGAGGCGCTGAAGGGGCGCATGGTCGAGGTGGTGGGGCAGGAGTTCAACCCCGACTCGCCGAAGCAGCTCTCGGAGGTGCTGTTCGACAAGCTGGGCATGCGCGTGGTGAAGACGACGAAGACCGGGCGCTCCACCGACGCCGAGGTCCTCGAGACGCTGGCAGCCGAGACGGACCACCCGCTGCTGCCCCTGCTCCTGGAGTACCGCGAGCTGAACAAGATCCTCGGCACCTACCTGGTGCCGCTGCCCGAGTACCTGAGCCCCGTCACGGGCAGGCTGCACGCCTCGTTCCACCAGACGGGCGCGGCCACGGGGCGGCTGTCGTCGTCGGACCCGAACATCCAGAACATCCCCATCCGCACGACGGCCGGCCGCGAGATCAGGCGGGCGTTCCGCGCCCGCGACCCGCAGAGCGTGCTGATCACCGCCGACTACTCGCAGGTGGAGCTGAGGATGCTCGCCCACTTCTCCGACGACACCGAGCTGGTGAAGGCGTTCAGGGAGGGGCAGGACATCCACGCGTTCGTGGCCTCGCAGGTGTTCGGCGTGCCCATCGAGGAGGTCACGGCCGACCAGCGCCGCATCGCCAAGACGGTGAACTTCGGCATCATCTACGGCCAGACCTCGTTCGGCCTGGCGCGCACCCTGCGCATCCCGCGCGGCGAGGCGCAGCGCTTCATCGACGAGTACAAGGAGCGCTACGCCGGCCTCGACAGGTTCCTGCGCACCTGCATAGAGGAGGCTGAGGACCTCGGCTACGTCACGACCATCCTCGGCCGCCGGCGCGAGATCCCCGAGATCAGGTCGCGCAACCGCAACCAGCGCTTCCTGGGCGAGCGGCTGGCGATCAACTCCGTGATCCAGGGCTCCGCGGCCGACCTCATCAAGGTGGCGATGGTGAAGCTGAACGAGCGCCTGAAGACCGACTGCCAGGGCGCCCGGCTGCTCATCCAGGTGCACGACGAGCTGGTGCTCGAGGCGCCGCGCGACGTCTCCGACGCCGTCGTGAAGGCCACCGTCGACGTGATGAGCAACGCGCTGCCCCTGCGGGTGCCCCTCAAGGTCGACGCCTCCGTCGGCACGAACTGGCTGGAGGGCAAGGCCTGAGCCTGTCCCGGCTCCCGCCTCGCCCTCCTGGGCTCACCTACCCGCCTCGGGCGCGGCCGCTAGACGTTCAGCCGTCGTCCTCGGCGCCCGGCAGCGGGTCTTCGCCCTCCGGCGCGGCCGGCGGGGCCTCGAGCTCGGGCGCGTCCTCGGCGGGCGCGCCGCCGCCCTGCATGAGGCGGGCGGACTCGCGGGCGAACCACTGGTAGGCCGGCTCGTTCGGCTCCAGCGCGACCGCGCGCTCGTAGGCCACGTTGGCGTCGGCGTAGAGCCCCTGCTCGAAGTAGACGCGGCCCAGCCACGCCCACGCCGCGGCGTAGTCGGCGTTGCGGGCGGTGGCGGCGGCGAACTGGTTGCGCGCGCGCGTCAGGTCGCCGCTCTCGTAGGCCGCCACGCCGGCGTAGAACGAGCTCGCGGCCTCGATGCCCCAGCGCGCCTGGGCCTGCGCCAGCTCGAGGAAGTACTCGGCGCCGGGAGAGCCGGGCTCGAGCTCGACCACGGTGCGCCAGGCGGCCACCGCCTGCTCGGGCATGCGCAGCTCGAGCAGGATGCGGCCCAGCCACCGGTGGGCCTCGACGTTGTCCGGCTGCACCTCGACGATCGCCGCGTAGCGCTCGGCCGCCAGCTCGCGGTTGCCCACCTGGTAAGCGGCGAAGGCGTACTCGTTCGCGGACGTGGCGAACAGCTCGGCGTCCTCGCCCACGAGCTCGCCGCCCGCGTCGAGGTAGTCGCGCCACGCCTCCACGGCCGGCCCGTGCCAGTTCGACAGGCTGTAGGCCCTGGCGAGGAAGCGCAGCGGCTCGGGGTGCCCCGGCGCCAGCTCGATGGCGGTGCGCCCCTCGGCGAACGCCTGCCGCCACAGCGGGCGGTCGGGGTACTGGGCGTCGTAGGTGGCGAGGGCCTCCTCGACGAGGGCTTCGCCCCGCTGCAACGCCTCGGCGGCGTTCTGCGGCAGCTCCTGGGCGGCCGCCAGCGAGAACGCCATGGCCGCGAAGACTAGCAGCGTCAGTTCACGTACGGTGCGCCCTGCGCGGCGCAGGACGTGTGCGCGATCGGTCATGCTGCACCTCCAAGTGGAAGCCACGAGTGCCGTCACCTCTAAGGTGAGGCGCGTGCTCACTCTCATGAGCGAGCCTATCGCGCGTGGATTAGAACCCCGCGTAACGCGCGAGTCATGGCTCAGTTCGGGGTGCGCGGCGGCTCGGTGGGCAGGGGAGGCAGCAGGCGCGCGCTGGCGCGCGAGTTCCGCGGCGGGATGATGTTCTCGCACGCCGTCGGGCGCGAGAAGAGGTAGCCCTGGCCGAAGCGCACGCCCTGTTGGATCAGCCAGGTGCGTTGGCTCTCCGTCTCGATGCCCTCGGCCACGAAGGGGATCCCTATGCCCTTGGTGAAGAGCTTGACCGCCCGCAGCAGGTACTCGTCCTTGTGCGAGGCCCCGATGCCCTGGGTGAAGCTGGCGTCCAGCTTGAGGAACGAGATGGGCAACCGGTCCAGGGTCGACAGCGACGAGTAGCCGCGGCCGAAGTCGTCGAGCGCGATCCCTACGCCCGTCCGCTTGAGGCTCCGCAGCACGCCGGCGCTCGACTCGAAGTCCTCGAGCGCGGTGCGCTCCGTGACCTCGAGCACGAGCAGGTCGGCCGGCGCGCCCGTCTCGGCCAACACCTCCTCGATGTAGGCGGGCAGCTTCGGGTCCGAGAGCGTCTGGGCCGCCATGTTCACGGTCACCAGCACGTTCGAGCCCAGCCGCGACCAGGCCGCCAGCTGCGCCGTGGCCTCGCGCAGCGTCCAGCGGTCGAGGCGGTCGATGAAGCCGCCGCGCTCGGCCATCTCGATGAAGGTGCTGGGCGCGATGGGCCCGCGCGTCGGGTGGTCCCAGCGGGTGAGGGCCTCGAGGCCGAGGATCTCGCCGGTCGCCAGGTAGCAGATGGGCTGGTAGACGATGGCCAGCTCCTCGCGCTCGATGGCCGAGCGCAGGTCTGACTCCAGGTAGAGGCTGTGGCGGCCGAGGGCGTCGCTGTCCCTCCGGTAGAAGGCCACGGCGCGCCGCGTACGCTTCGCGCGCTCGAGGGCCCGCTCGGCGCGCTGCAGCAGGCCGTCGAGGTCGCCGGCGTCCCGCGGGAAGAGGGCCACGCCGGCGTTCGCCTCGAGCCTGATCTCGCGGCCCGAGGTCACGAAGGGGCTCGCGATCGCGGTCACGGCGCGCTCCGCGGCCGCGCGGGCGGCGGCCTCGTCGGAGGCCGGCATCAGCACGGCGAAGTCGTCGCTGCCCAAGCGGGTCACGTAGTCGTTGCCGCGCACCGAGGTGCGGACCCGCTCGGCCAGGTCGCGCAGCAGCCTGTCGCCCTGGCTGCGGCCCAGCGCGTCGTTGACGAGCTTGAACCTGTCCACGTCGATGAGCACGAGCCCGCCGCCGCGCCCTGAGCGCTTGCCGTCCTCGAGCACGGCGCGGGCGGCCTCGCGGAGGTAGTCCAGGTTCGGCAGCGAGGTCGTGGGGTCGAAGTAGGAGCGGCGGGCCAAACGCGTGGCGAAGAACGCGGTGAGACCCACCAGCACCACCGACAGGGCCACGCACACGAGCACGATCAGCCAGCGCGCCAGCGCCATGTCGGCGGCGATGGGCCCCAGGTCCTGCGTGACCTCGAGGACGCCGGCGGTCTCGCCGGAGCGCAGCGCCAGGGGTATCAGGACCGCGTACGAGCGGGCGGGCTCGGCGCCGGTGAGCTGCGCCAGGGGGGCGCCCTCGGGGAGGAGCCTGGTGCCGCGCTCGCCGCCGAGCGCGGAGCGGAAGGCCGCGTCCTGCTCGACGCTGGTGCCCACCTCGTCCCTGTCGCGGGCGAAGACGACCCGCCCGGAGGTGTCGAGGACGCGCACGCCCATGGTGTTGGGGTTCCTGCCGAGCACGGTGTCGAAGTAATGCCAGGCAGCCGCGACCGACCGCGGCTCGGCGGTGACGACGAGGACCTCCCCCGCGGAGGCGGTGGCGATGCCGCTCTGCCTGAGGAGCGCCGCGGCGTTCGCGGCGACCTCCGTGGAGCTGGCTTGCGCGACGTGCTCGGCGACGCGGCGCGAGACGAAGCTGCCGGCGGTCCAGGCGAGCGCCAGGGTCGGGAGGAGGACGAGAGCGCTGGCGGTCACGAGGAACCGACGCACGGGGTCCGCTTTCAGCACACGTTGCCACTTGGTGCCGAGCGGGGGCCGTCTTGTGGGAGAGGATGGAGGAGGGTTCGCGCGCGGTCCGCTTCGTGCCGGCTTAGGGGGAGCCGACATCCCGGCAATCTTCGCATCCTTTGCATGAAGCCACGGTGAGCGCGAGGGAGGCCCTCTCGCACCGGCCCGCGCCGGTGCCGGCCAGTGCAGCCAGCGGCGGTCGCGGCGGGGTAGCAGCGCCTCGCCGCGGCGGGCACCCGCGGCGCTATGATGGCTCCCCACCCGCGGCGCCCACCGACGCTGTCTCGGGCACACGACTTGGAGTTGAAGCGCATGCGGATCTTGGTGAGCAACGACGACGGCATCTTCAGCCCGGGCATCAAGGCCCTGGCGAAGGTGGCCGCCGAGTTCGGTCAGGTGAGGATCGTCGCGCCGGACGTCGAGCAGTCGGCGATGAGCCACGCCATCACGGTCAGGCGTCCCCTCCACTACACGAAGACGCCTCTGGAGGACGGCCTCGAGGGCTACCGGGTCGACGGCACGCCCGCCGACTGCGTGGCCCTGGGCACCCACCACTGGGAGGAGGTCGACCTCGTCCTCACGGGGATCAACCTCGGCCACAACCTGGGCCACAACGTGTGGCACTCCGGCACCGTCGCCGCGGCCAAGCAGGCGGCGTTCCTCGGCATCAGGGCCATCGCCTTCAGCGCGCGCTACAGCGACGAGCCCCCGGACTACGACCGCTTCGCGCCCTACGTGCGCCAGGTCATCGAGCGCGTGAACGGCGGCGCCGCGCCGCTGCTCCTCAACGTGAACTTCCCCGACGACCCCAAGGGCATGATGTGGACCCGGCAGTCAGTGCGCCACTACGAGGGGTTCGTGATCCCCGGCGAGGACCCTCTCGGCCGGCGCCACTACTGGTTCGCCGAGGAGCCAAGGGACCGCATCGAGGAGGGCACCGACCGCTGGGCGGTCGAGAACGGCTACGTCTCGATCACGCCGCTGCGGCTCGACCTCACCGACGAGACCGAGCTGCGGCGCGCCAGGGCCAGCGACACCGAGGCCGTCCCCGCGCCGGGCGACTGAGCCCGAGCGCGGACCGCGCCCGCCGACGCGGCTTCGCTGGCAGGCGGAGGTGAGGGAACGGCCCCGCAGGACCACCCGGCCTTAGGTGCCCGCCTCAGCCGAACTCGAGCCGGGGCTGGACGGCGACGCCGCCCCTCTCGGACAGCTCGGCCACGGTCACGCCCAGCAGCCGCACCGGCCTGCGGGGCCTGTCGGACCCGAACGCCAGGCTCCGCGCCAGGGCGAGGAGCGTCTCCTCCTGCCAGAACGGGCCCAGCTCGGTGTGGCTGCGCGTGATCGTCTTGAAGTCGTCGAAGCGCAGCTTCACGGTCACGCGCCGCGCCGCCAAGCCGCGGCGCTCCAGCGAGCGGCAGACCTCTTCGCACAGCTCCGCCAGCACCTCGTCGAGCTTGCCGTCGTCGGTCAGGTCGACGTCGAAGGTCGTCTCGGCGCCGAGCGACTTGCGCGGCTGGTCGGGCACGACCGGCCTGTCGTCCAGCCCGGTCGCGACGTCGTGCAGGAAGCCCCCCAGCTTGCCGAGCTCGGCGACGAGCCGGTCCCTGCCCGCCGCGCGCAGGTCGGCGCCGGTGCGCCAGCCCAGGGCCCGCAGCTTCGCGGCGGTGCGGGGCCCGACGCCGTAGAACTCCTCGACGGGCAGGCCCAGCAGCACGGCGTCGGCCTCCTCGGGCCTGATCACGGTGAGGCCGTCGGGCTTGTTCATGCCGCAGGCGAGCTTGGCGAGGAACTTACCGCCCGCGACGCCGGCCGAGGCCGTCAGCCCGGTCTCCCGCCGGATCTCGGCCTTGATGGCCTTGGCGATCAGCGTCGCCGACGGCGGCCCCTGCTTCGGCTCCGTGACGTCGAGGTACGCCTCGTCGAGCGCGAGGGGCTCGACGAGGTCGGTGTAGCGGTGGAACACGGCCCTGACCTGGGCGGAGACCTGCCGGTAGACGTCGAAGCGCGGCCTGACGACCACCAGCTCGGGGCAGAGGCGCAGCGCCCGCGCCATGGGCATCGCCGAGCGCACCCCGAAGGCGCGCGCCTCGTAGCTGGCGGCCGCGACGACGGCGCGGGGACCGGTGCCGCCGACGGCCACGGGCAGGCCGCGCAGCTCCTGCCGGTCGCGCTGCTCCACGGACGCGAAGAACGCGTCCATGTCGACGTGGACGATCTTGCGCACGGCGTCAGGCGGCTTGCGCCTGCCGGGCGTGCAGCGCCCTCAGCACCGCCACGGTGAGCGCCGCGTCGCCCGCGCTGCGGTGCGACTGCTCGCCCACCAGCACCCCCTCGATGACCGCGGCGCGCGAGAGGCGGACCCCGCCGCTCGACAGCCCTCGGCACACGGCGTAGGCGCGCATGGCGCACTCGAAGCCGGGGAGCGGGTGCTCGACCGACCAGACGCGGCTCGACTGCGCCGCGAGGCGCTCGTCGAAGGAGGCGTTCCAGGCCAGCACGCGGTAGCCCGACAAGGCGTCGGCCAGGGCGTCGACCACCTCCGTCCAAGGGGGTGCCTCCACGAGGTGGGCCATGGTGAGGCCGTGGACGCGCGTGGCCGCCGCCGGCACGTACCCGCGCTTCGGCCGCACCAGGCTCTCGAAGAGGACCGTGCCGTCCGCGGCGACGGCCGCGACCTCGACGACCTCGTCGGAGCGGCCCAGGCCGGTCGTCTCGAGGTCGACCACGGCGAACCCCTCGCGGAACAGCTCGTGGAGCCAACGGCGCGGCTCGCGGGACAGGGCGGGGCGGCGGTAGCGCCCCGGCGGCACCGGCGTGTGGCTGCGCACCTTGGCCAGGCCGGCGGCCGTGGCCAGCCTCCCTGCCCGGCTGCCGGCGCCGAGGGGGGTGTGGGCGCCGCGCGGCCGCAGCCACATGTCGCCCCGCAGGCGCCGCGCCTCGGTCGTGCTGTAGAGGGGGGAGAGCCCGTCGCTAAGGTCCAGCCACGCCGCCGCCCGGGGCGGCACGGGGTAGCCCCGGCCGCGCAGCTCGTCGGCGGTGCGCAGGTCGCGCGGCACCTGCGTGCGCGCCGGGTAGACGGGGACGGCGGGGGCCGGGACCTGCCGGTCGTCGAGGGGACGGCCGCTCACGCAGTGGATCGTACCCCCGCGGGGCGGGCGCGGCCAGGCGCTCGGAACGGTGCGTCGCGCCGGCGTCACGTCCCGCGTCGGTCCCGCGGGCTGTGGCCCGGGACGACGCCGGGGCGCGAGCGCCTATGATGTCGCCATCGTCAGCGAGGAGGTGGGGCGGATGCACGTTCGGCGTACGGTGAGGCAGCTTCTGCAGGACAAGGGCTCTGCCGTCTACACGATCTCGCCAGACGACACCGTGTTCAGGGCCCTGGAGGTGATGGCCGAGCGGGACGTGGGGGCGCTGGTCGTCGTCGACGGCTCGGGCGCTGTCGTCGGCGTCTTCTCCGAGCGCGACTACGCGCGCAAGGTGATCCTGCACGGGCGCGCCTCGCGCGACCTGCAGGTGAACGCCATCATGTCGAGCCAGGTCGTCACCGTGACGCCGGAGCAGACCGTCTCCGACTGCATGCGCCTCATGACCGGGCGCCGCGTGCGCCACCTGCCCGTGGTGGACGGCGGCAGGCTCGTGGGCCTCGTGTCCATCGGCGACGTGGTGAAGGCCGTGATGTCCGAGCAGGAGTTCCTGATCGAGCAGCTCCAGGCCTACGTGTCGGGCGAGCTGCGCTGAGGCGCCGTCGCCAACGACGCGTATCCTGCGTCCTCGCGGGCTTTTGACATAAAGGACTTACATAACTGCCATGGTGGTGTTACCCTCGGGCGAGGAGCGCGACATGGCGAACCGGTACGTGTTGATCGGCGGCGGGATGGCGGCGGACGCCGCGGCTAAGGCCATCAAGGCGGCCGACCCCGCGGGGGCGGTCACGCTCGTGACGTCGGAGGGCTACGCGCCCTACCGGCGGCCCCACCTCACGAAGGCGCTGTGGAACGGCGGTGCGGTCGAGAAGGCCCTGCTGGGCACGGCGCAGCACGGGGTAGAGGTGCTCACCGGCCGCGTCGCCACGGGCGTCGACACGGCCGCCAGGCGCGTGACGCTCGAGGGCGGCGAAGAGCTCGAGTACGACCAGCTGCTCATCGCGACGGGGGTCACGGCGCGCACGTTGCCGGGCCTGCCGGCGGGCGGTCCTGTGGTGGCCTACCGGACCATGGCGGACTACGCCACGGCCCGTGAGCGCGCCGGCGAGGGCAGGCGGGCGCTGGTGGTCGGCGGTGGGTTCGTCGGCGCCGAGCTGGCCGCCGGTCTGAGGAGCGTCGGCACCGAAGTCCACATCGCCTTCCCGGAGGCGGGCATCGGCGCGGGTAGGTTCCCCGGGAGCCTGGCGAGCGCGCTGAACGAACGCTACCGTCAGCGCGGCGTCACCGTCCACACGGGCGTGAAGGTCGCGGGCGCCCAGCGCGCCGGCGCGTGCGTGCGCGTGCGCCTCACCGACGGCTACGAGGGCGAGTACGACCTCGTCGCCGTGGGCGTAGGCGTGGAGCCGAACGTGGACGTGGCGCGCTCCGCCGGCCTGCTGGTCGACGACGGGGTGGTCGTGGACGGCTCGCTGCGGGCGGTCGCTCCCGACGGGAGGCCGGTGGCGGGCGTCTTCGCTGCCGGCGACGTCGCCTCGTTCGCGTGGCCGGGCCCGTTCGGCCGCGGGCGCGTAGAGCACGAGGACGCCGCCGTGACCATGGGCGCTCACGCGGGCCGGCAGATGGTCGCGGCCGCGCGCGGCGAGGAGCCCGCGCCCTACCGGCACCTGCCGTTCTTCTACTCCGACCTGTTCGCCGACGGCTACGAGGCCGTCGGTCGCGTCGATGCCAGGCTCGAGACGGTCGAGGACTGGAAGCGCCCCAACGAGGAGGGGGTCGTCTACTACCTCGACGGCGGCCGGTTGGTGGGCGTGCTGCTCTGGAACACCTGGGGCCAGGTGGACGCCGCGCGCGAGCTGCTCCTGGCCGACGCCCCCGTCGACGCCGCCAGCCTGGCGGGGAGGCTGCCGGCGTGATCACCTCGCGCACCAACGCGCCCCCGAGGCCCGGCGCCCGCCGGCGCAACGGGCCGCAGCCCCATGCGCCGGGCGCCGTACCCTCCGCTGGCGTCGCCGTGCTCGCCCACGTGCACCTCGCCCCCGGCGAGCGGCTATACGCCGAGGGCGAGCCGGCCGAAGCGCCCTTCCTGGTCGTGGACGGCGTGCTGCGCGTGACCGTGGACGCCCAGGGCCGCAGCCGGCTCGTCGACCTCGTGGGGCGCGGCGACGTGGTCGGCACCGCTGCCCTGGAGGGGGCGCCGCATGCCGAGACGGTCCACGCCGCCGAGCGCGGTGCCGTCGTCGCGGTCGTCGACCTGCCGGCCACGCTCGACCAACGGGCGGCGCGGCAGGCGCTGGTGGCGGCCCTCGTGCGCCAGATGGTCCGCAGCCGTCAGCTCGCCGACGACCTCGGCCTGCCCATGGGCGCGCGCATCTGCCGGATCCTGGCGCGTCTGGCCACCAGGCTCGGCGAGCCCGTGGACGGCGAGGACGCCCCGGGGAGCGCCGTCGGCGCCTGGCGTCACCTACCCTTCAGCCTCACGCACGACGACGTGGCCCTGATGGCCGGCTGCGCCCGCGTGACGGCCACGCGGGTGCTGGGCGACCTCAAGGAGGCCGGCGTCCTGGGCGGCACCAGGGGCGACTACACGCTCGTGCCGGAGGCGCTCGAGGAGGCCGCTGACAGGTACGTCTGGGAGGTCATCTGAGCGATGCTGGGTAGTTCGCAACGCGGGCCGGTGGGCCGGGACTAGCATCCCCTCGGAGGGGTGGGGTGCCGAATCCCACCCGGCGCGATCCGAAGAGGACACTCCCATCGTCGTCGCGGTGGCACCCCCCTCTCATGGCTCGCGCGGCTGGCCGGCCGTCCACGACGCCCCCGGGAAGTGAAAAACCCTTGGTGGGCGTGAAGGTGACGTGTTAGAACGTTGTCCATGAACAAAACCGAACTCGCCGCTAAGCTCGCCAAGAAGACTGGGCTCTCCGAGGCCAAGGCCTACGAGGTCGTCAACGCGATCTTCTCGACCGCTCCGGGCGAAGGCATCATCGCCGTGGAGCTGGACGCCGGCCGCAAGGTCCAGATCACGGGCTTCGGCACCTTCGAGACGCGCCACCGCGCCGCCCGCAAGGGCGTGAACCCCGGCACGGGCAAGCCGATCACGATCCCGGCGAAGAAGTACGCCGCGTTCAGGACCGGCAAGGGCCTCAAGGAGCGCGTCGAGAAGTAACCAGGACCTTCGGACGCGTCCGGTAGCGGCGCTGTTCGTCGAAGAACGTCAGCCGGCCACGACCTCGATGTCGTGGCCGGTCTCGTCCAGCTTGATGTGCTTGCGCGCCCAGGAGTCGATGGAGTCGATGACGTCCTGGAGCTCGTAGCCGGCGCGGGTGAGCTCGTAGCGCGTGCGCGGAGGCATGGTCGACTCGACCTCCTTGCTGATCACGCCCAGCTGCTCCAGCTTCTCCAGGCGTTGCGCGAGCGTGGCCGTGTTCACGCCGCCCACCTCGCGCGCGATGGCGTTGAAGCCCAGCGGTCCCGACAGCAGCGCGCGGATGATGTGCAGCACCCACTTCGCCTGCAGCAGGTCGATGGACGCGTGGACGGGGCAGAACTCACCCTTCACGCGGGCAGGTTAGCACGCGGTCCCCTCCGGACAGAGCGCTTGACATTACAAAGCGCTGCGTTTTATGGTGCGAAGGTCTCGGTCGGGCCCCGTCGTAGGGCCGTCCCGGAACACTCACCTAGCAACTGGAGAGGAAGCATGAGCCTGAAGCTCGACACCACGCACAGCAGCCTGGAGTTCTCCGTCCGCCACATGGGCCTGGCCACCGTCAAGGGCCGGTTCGGCAAGTTCGACGTCAGCGCCGAGGTGAACGACCGCGGCGAGCCCGTCGCGGCCAGGGTCACCATCGACGCCTCGTCCATCGACACCGGCGTCGCCGACCGCGACGCCCACCTGCGCTCGCCGGACTTCTTCGACGTCGCCACCTACCCCGAGATCGTCTTCGAGGCCACCTCGTTCCGCCGCGAGGGCGACGAGTACGTGGTCGAGGGCCAGCTCACCATGCACGGCGTCACGCAGCCGGTGACGCTCCGCGGCGAGATCAACGGCCCCGTCAAGGACCCCTGGGGCAACGACCGCTTCGCCGCCGACCTGCAGGGCAAGGTCGACCGCACCGCCTACGGGCTGAAGTGGAACCAGGTCCTCGAGGCGGGCTCCCTGCTCGTCGGCGAGGAGGTCAAGCTCCACGCCGTCGTCGAGCTCGTCAAGGTGGGCGAGCCCGTCCCCGCCTGAGTGCGGTGCGCGCCGCCGCCTCGGCGCCAGTCGATCACTAGATAGACGTTTCTGTATATCAGTCGTCGGCCGCGCCGGCGATCAACGAGGCCGCCGCGCTCTTCGCGAGCTCGGCGGCGTTCGTGTCCCCGCTCACGACGACGTAGACGCTGGCGCCCTCCAGTAGCATCGCCAGCTGCACGGCCAGGCCGGCGGGGTCGTGGAGGCCGGCCTCCTCGGCTTGGCGCCGGAAGTACCCCTCGACGTTGCTCAGGTGCGCCTGGGCGTACGGACGCGCGGTGTTCAGCTGCCCGCCCAGCTCGAACGTCGCGGAGACCAGCGGGCTGCCCCTGAAGTCGGACGTCTGCGCCCAGGCGACGAAGAGGTCGAAGACCGCGAGCATGCGCCCCAGCGGCTCGTCCGCCATCGTCGGCGCCTGGGCGAGCCACTCGTCGCGCTCGGCCTGACGCCGCTCCAGCACGGCCTTGACGAGGGCCTCCTTGGAGGGGAAGTGGTGGTAGAGGGTCATCCGCGCCACGCCGGCGCGCGCGATGATCTCGTTGATCCCCACGTTCGACACCCCGCGGGCGTAGAACAGCCGGGCGGCGGTGTCGAGGAGGCGCTCGGCTGCGCTCGATCGGGGCTGGTCGCTCACGACTGGATGATACGTACCGGTCGGTCTGAGAACAAGGGGCGCGCCTCCCGGCGCGCCCCACACGGGCGTTCCGTCTCGTACCGCCGAGCGGCCCCCGCTCAGGCCGCCAGCGTGGCCTCGCGCGGCCGTTCGATGCCGACCACCTCGCGGATCTCGGGGGCGTCCAGCGACTCGCGCTCCAGCAGGGCGGTCGCCAGGGCCTCCAGCTCCTCCTTGTGGGTCTCTAGCAGCTCGCGCGCGCGCCGGTAGCACTCGTCGACGATGCGCCTGACCTCGGCGTCCACCAGGCGCGCCGTCTCCTCGCTCAGGGGCCTCGCGCCCGGGGCCGCGGCGTCGCCGCTGAGGTAGGGGTCGTCGCGCGTGGCCAGCGAGAGCGGGCCGACGCCCGAGCTCATCCCCCAGCGCGTGACCATCATGCGGGCCAGCTTGGTGACCTGCTCGAGGTCGTTCTCGGCGCCAGTGGTGCGGTCGCCGTACACGAGCTCCTCGGCGGCGCGGCCGCCCAGCGCGCCGACGATACGGGAGCGCACGTACGCCTCCGAGTAGTTGTAGCGGTCGTCCTCCGGAGCCTGGTAGGTGACGCCCAGCGAGTGGCCGCGCGGCGTGATCGTCACGCGGGTGACGGGGTCGGCCTCGGGCAGCACCAGCCCGACGATGGCGTGGCCGGCCTCGTGGTAGGCGATGCGCTCACGGTCGCGCTGGGAGAGGACCAGCGGACGCTTCGGACCGAGCACCAGCTTCTCGAGGGCGTCCTCGAAGTCCTGCCTGGCCACGGCCTGGGCGTCGCGGCGCGCGGCCGCCAGGGCGGCCTCGTTCACGAGGTTCCTCAGCTCCGCCCCCACCAGGCCCGGGGTCTTGGCGGCCAGGGCGGCGAGGTCGACGTCGTCGGCGAGCGGCACGCCACGGGTGTGGACCGCGAGCACCGCGAGGCGGCCGGCCTTGTCGGGCGCCTGGACGGTGACCTGGCGGTCGAACCGGCCGGGGCGCAGGAGGGCGGGGTCGAGGACGTCTGGCCGGTTCGTGGCGCCGATGACGATCACGCCCTCGCTGGCCGAGAAGCCGTCCATCTCGGTGAGGATCTGGTTCAGCGCCTGCTCCTGCTCGGCGTTCGCGCCCGAGTAGCTGCCGGCGCCGCGGGCGCGGCCGATGGCGTCGAGCTCGTCGATGAAGACGATGGCCGGGGCGGCCTCGCGGGCCTTCCTGAACAGGTCGCGGGCGCGGCTGGCGCCGACGCCCACGATCATCTCCACGAACTCCGAGGCGTTCATGCTGAAGAACGGCACGCCCGCCTCCCCGGCCACCGCCTTGGCCAGCAGCGTCTTGCCCGTGCCGGGTTGCCCGACGAGCAGCACGCCCTTGGGGGCCGTGCCGCCCAGGCGCGTGTACTTCTCGGGGTTGCGGAGGAAGTCGACCACCTCGACCAGCTCGGCCTTGGCCTCGTCGATGCCGGCGACGTCGGCGAACGTGACGTTCAGCGAGCCGCCCTCGAACCTCTTCGGGTCGCTCTTGCCGATCGCGAAGCCGAGGTTCCCGCCCAGGCGCCTGATCAGCAGGAAGCCGCCGCCGATCAGCAGGAGCGCCGGCACGAGCTGGAGCGCGAACGTCAGGAGCGGGTCGCGGCCGGCGTCGGCGGCGAGCGCCGTGACCGTTACCCCCTGCTCCACCAGCAGCGCGCCGATCTCGGGCTGGGCGAACGTGGGCAGGGTGGTCGTGAACCTGTCCAGCTGCCGCTCGGCGCCCTTCACGGTCGCCACGGGGGCCGGCCGCTCGAGCGTGACCGTGAGGGTCCGGTCGCTGGCCGTGACGCTGCTGATGTTGCCGGCGTAGAGCTGGTCGAGGAACGCCGAGTAGGTGGCCGCCTCGGGGCGCCGCGACTGCGAGACGAGCAGGGCGACGACGGGGCCGACGACGAGGAGCGTGGCGGCAGCGAGGAGCGCCCACAGGCGCCAGCGCCTGCGGGGGGCACGTTCGACCCTGGTCATCCCTCGTCCGCCTCGAGGACCGACAGCGCGGCGAAGAGCTGGTCGACGCGCTCCATGCCGAGGCGCCCGATCTTGGGCTGCAGCGAGGTGGCCAGGCACTCGCGGCTGCGCGCCACGGCCCTCTTGCCCTCGCGGGTGAGGGAGACGCGGAAGCGCCTGAGGTCCTGCGAGTCGACGGCGCGCTGCACCAGGCCGCGTCCCTCGAGGGAGCGCAGCAGGCGGCTGATCGTGGACGGCGGGATGCCCGTGGAGCGGCTCACGACGGTGGGGTGTGCGGTGTGCACGAGCTCGTGGAGCACCAACAGCTCGGGGAAGCTGAGCCCGAGCCGCGCCGCGCAGCCCTCGCTGTAGGCCACGATCGTGCGCCGAGCCCGCTGCAGGCTGGACAGCAGCCGGAGCGCGGCCTCGCGCTCGGAGCTGTGGGGAGTAGAGGCGGGTGAGGTCACGATGGCAAGGATATTGCACCGCGACGATAGTTGCAAATGGAAGTATTCGTGACCGCGCGTCACAACCCAGTGGACGCGTGATCGGACGGCGCGGGTGAGAGTGCCCTCAGCGTGAGGGGAGGGGACCGGACAGACCGGGTGCTGAAGCCCAGGTGGGGAAGGCTCGCGCGTGCGCCTCGCGCAGCCGCGCCAGCGTGAGCGACGCGGTGTCCGGCACGACCAGGTGCGCCGCCGCCAAGGTGCGCGCCGATCCCACGCCTACCGCGGCCATGCCCGCTCCCACCACCGCCGCGACGCCGGCGGCGGCGTCCTCCACGCCCACGCACTCGTCCGTGAGCAACCCCAACGCGTGCGCGGCCCTCTCGAACGTCTCGGGCTCGGGCTTGCCGCGGAAGACCAGCGCTGGGTCGACGACCGCCGCGAACCGCTCCGTGAGGCCGAGCCGGGAGAGGACGGTGGGAGCGTTGCGGCTCGCCGACCCCAGCGCGATGAGCACGCCGGCGGCGTCCAGGTCGTCCAGCAGCTCGCGCACGCCGGGCAGCACGTCCCCGGGCCCCAGGCGCCCGAGCAGCTCCACGTAGCGCCGGTTCTTCCGCTCGGCGAGCCCTCGCAGCTCGCCCTCCGAGAGCACGAGCCCCGAGCCCTCGAGGATCAGTTGCAGCGACCGCATGCGGTCGACGCCCTTGAGCGCCTCGTTGCGGCGCCTGTCGAACGGCACGCCGAGGTGGTCGGCCAGCTCCTGCCACGCCTGGTAGTGGAGCTCGGCGGTGTCGGTGACGACCCCGTCGAGGTCGAAGACGACGCCGCGCAGCTCGGGCCCGGTGGGCAGCGTCACGTCGGTCCCGGGCACCACGGTCACGGGGCGACCGCGATGCAGCAGCTCCACCGGCGGGCCCGAGAGCAGGCGGTACGTGGTCGTGGCCCGCGCGACGTCGACGAGCACCAACGAGCCGCGCCAGCGCAGGCGGAAGGCGAGCCGGCTCCAGCGCGCCGGCAGGCGGGGCCGCAGCGACACGCGGCCGTCCTGCACGCGGAAGCCCGCGAAGCCGTCGAGGATCCCCAGGTAGGTGCCGCCCATCGCCGCGATGTGCACGCCGTGGTCGGCGTTGCCGTGGGTGTCGTCGAGGTCGATGCGCGAGGTGGCGTCGAAGAACCTCGCCGCCGTGTCGAGGTCGCCGAGCTCGGCGAACGCCACGGCGTGGGTGCAGGCGGAGAGCGAGGAGTCGTGCGTCGTGCGCGGGGCGTAGTAGGCCACGTCGCGCCTCAGCTGCCAGCGCGGCACGTCGTGGGGCATGAGGGTGTGCGCCAGGAGCACGTCGGCCTGCTTCAGGACCTGGTGCCGGTAGATGTCCAGGTAGTGGTAGTGCAGGAGCAGCGGGTACCTCTCGGCCGGCACCTCGTCCCAGGGCCACTCGGGCTTCGAGAGGAAGCTGGCGTCCTGCTTCGTGACGCCCAGCCTGTCGTCCACCGGCAGGTGCACGAGCGGGGCGAGCTCGAACCAGCGCGCCACCTCCTCGTCGGTGAGGCCGACGCGGGCCTTCAAGGCGGCGAAGCGCTCCGGGTCGAGGCGCGCCAGCGCGTCGGCCAGCTCGGCGGCGAAGACGAACGTCTGGCGCACGAGCTTGTTCGTGTAGTGGTTGTCGTCGACCAGGGCGGTGTACTCGTCCGGTCCGGTGACGGTGTGCAGGTGGAAGCGGCCGTCGAGCCCGATCGTCCCGTAGCCGGCGTAGAACCGCGCGCACTGGAACACGACGTCGGCGCCGCCCTCCCACAGCAGCTCGACGTCGCCGGTGGCCTCCACGTAGCGCTGCAGCGCCAGGACCACGTCGCCGTCGATGTGGACCTGGGCGGTGCCCGCCGGGAAGTAGGCCGACGCCTCGGGCCCGGCGATCGTCCGCCAGGGGTAGAGCGCGCCGGCGCGGTGCAGCTCCTGGGCCCGAGCGATCGCCGCGGGCAGCAGCGCTACGCGGTACGCCAGCAGGCTCCGCGCCAGCCCCGGCCACACCCGGGTGAAGACGGGCACCACGTAGACCTCGCTGTCCCAGAACGTGTGGCCCTCGTAGCCCTCGCCGGTGAGCCCTTTGGCGGCGATGTTCGTGCGACCGTCCCGGCCGGCTCCCTGCAGGAGGTGGAAGAGCCCGAAGCGCACCGACTGCTGCACGGCGTCGTCGCCCTCCACGACCACGTCGGCAGAAGCCCAGAAGCGGTCGAGGAACGCGCGCTGGCCGGCTAGCAGTCCGTCCACGCCGCCGTCGGCGGCGAAGGCGTCCAGCTCGGCACGGGCGGCGGCCGAGAGCTCGGTGGGCGGCGCGAGGCGGGCGTCGAGGTAGACGACGCGCACGTCCACGGTCACCGGCCCCTCGGCGGTCAGCGTGGCGGACCACACGGCCGAGGACGGGTCGCTGGCGACCGAGGAGACGTAGCCGGCCCCCGACACCTCGTGGTCCGCGGCGCAGACGAGCTGCATGCCGCTCCTGTCGGCGCGCTGGCCGAGCAGCAGCCTGCCCCCCGCGTCGTGCTCGTGCGCCACGGGCTGGAGCACCTGGCCGCCCAGCGCGGAGCCCAGTCGCGGGTCGCCCTTCTCGACCTGGTTGCGCACCCGCCCGTCGACGGCGTGGCCCACCTCGAGGCTCACGGGCCCGTCGAGCGGCTCGACCGCGACGCGCAGCCCCATGCGCGGTCCGTGCTCCAGCGAGACGCAGCGCGTGTACGTCAGCCGCGTGCGCTTCCCGCCCGCGCCGCGCCAGACGAAGGAGCGGGTCAACGTGCCGGCGCGCAGGTCGAGCGCGCGCTCGTGCCCCTCGGCTCGCTCCCCCGCCTGCACCGGCTCGCCGTCGACCGCGACGGTGAGGCGCGTGGCGTCGGTGACGTTGAGGAGCGTCTGCCTCACCTTCGCCTGGCCGTAGCCGCCCTCGGGGTAGACGATCTGGTCGACCTCGTGGAACCCGTTCAGGTAGGTGCCCGGCACCGACCTCGCGCCCGGCGGCGCGCCCTCGTCGAGCACGCCGCGCACGCCCAGGTAGCCGTTGCCGAGGGCGAAGACGCTCTCGTGGGCGGCGAGGCGCTCGGGGTCGAAGGCGAGCTCGCGCACGCGCCACGGTTCCACGGTCAGGCTGCGCCTGCCCTCGCGGTGCAGCCGCTCCAGGCCCCGGTGCGGCACGTCAGGCGGCGGGCACGGCCGCCAGGTCGGGGCGGACGGCGTGCAGGTGTGCGAGGTGGTCGGTGAGCTCGCGCGCCAGCTCGTCGTCGAGCTGCGCGCCGGGCGCCCTCACGTGCGCGTGCGCGATGGCGCCGCGGCGGCGGTAGACCTCCTTGCGCAGCGCGAGCCCCACCACGGGCTGGAACTCGAAGGCGAGGAACGCGGCGGCCTCGCGGTAGGCCGCGAAGGCCGCTTCCCGTTCGGCCTGGTCGGCGGCGGCGGCGCCCCGCACGGCGCCCACGAGCAGCTCGGGGTAGGACACGCCCGTCATCACGCCGTCGGCGCCGCGGGAGAGCTCCTCGACGAGGTACAGGCCGCCTAGCCCTCCCAGCACCGACATGCCTGGCGCGAGGCGCTTGATCGCGGCCAGCTTCGGCCCCGTGGGCGGGTCCTCCAGCTTCACGGTCGTCACCGAAGGCACCTCGGCGTGGAGCCTGGCGAGGGTGTCGGCGGCGACCTTCACGCCGGTGGAGGCGGGGTAGTCGTGCACCACCACAGGCACGCGCCCACCGCTGCCGGCGAGGGCGGCGTCGAGCTCGCGGTACTGGGCGAGCACCGTCGCCGGCTCGGCGGAGACAGGGGCGACCATCAGCCCGGCGGCGCCCTGCTCGACGTAGCGCAGGCCGCGCTCCACGCCCAGCCTGACCCCGCCGGCGCTGGCGCCGGCGAAGACGGGCACGCGCCCGCCCGCGGCCTGGACCGCGACGGTCACCACGACGTCCTGCTCGGCTTCCGAGAGCTTGTGCGCCTCGCCCAGGAAGCCGAGGACCGTGATCCCGTCGACCCCGGCGGAGACGAGGAAGCGCACCAGGCCGGCCACGCTCTCCTCGTCGAGACGGCCGTCCGGTGCGAACGGCGTGGGCATGATCGTGTACACGCCGCGGAGGGCGGCGGGCCTGCCGTGTTCTTTCGGGCTCGGCGCGCCTGCGGGCGCGCCGCTGGTGGCGTCCTGGCGGTCTACTCCCACTCGGACAGGCTACCGCGCAGCCGGCTCCTGTCGACGCGGGCGTAGCGTCGCGCCATGTCGCCGGCGCGGTGCCGCAGGTGCTCCTGCACCAGCGCCAGGTCGTGGGTCTGGCGGTACAGCCGCGCCCCGGCTGCGTGCCTGAGGGCGTGCACGCCCTTGAACCCCACCTGTGCCCGCAGGCAGAGGCGGCGCAGCCGGTTGTAGACGCCGTACTGCGAGCGCAGCTCGAGCACCTCGGGCCGGTGCCTGGCGCGCGGGTCGGCCTCGACCTCGCGCGCGTAGGCGTGCAGCTCCGCCGCCAGCCGCGGGCTGATCACGACCTCCTCGGCGCCGTCGTCGCCGGTCTCGGCGTCGGCGGCGCCACCGCCCTGGTCGTCGCGGAGCGGGCGCACCCGCAGGGTGCTCGTGCGCAGGTCGACGTCCTCCCAGCGCAGACGCACCATCTCGCCCACGCGCAGGCCGGCGTGCGCGCCGAGCAGGAGCATGACCCGCTCGTGGGCGTCGCGCGCGGCGGCCAGGAGCTCGTTCAGCTCCATCTCGGTGTAGGCGTGCGTGGTGGAGGGGTCGTGGGCGCCGGGGAGCCTGGGGGCGTCGTGGAAGGGGTCGGACCTGGCGGCGCCGGTCCAGAGGAGCGCCCCGTAGAGCGCCCGGCCGGCCGCGACCCGCTGCGCCACGGTGGCCGGCGAGAGGGGACCGGGCTTCACCCTGCGCCCGCGGCGTCCGCGCGGCTGCCCCTCCACGAGCGGACCGCGGTCGCCTTCCAGCAGCCGGCGCACGTACTCGTGACCGGCGTCGCGCCCCGGGTCCAGCAGGTCGTCCTCGGGCCAGAGCGCGAGGAGCTCCTTCAGGCCGCGTCGGTAGGCGCGGAGGGTGTGCCGGCTGGGCGGTGCGTCGCGCGCGCCCGGCCGCGTCAGGTAGGCCACCACGAGCTCCCACAGGGCCTGCTCGTCGCGCGCGGCGGCTACCGCCGTCGCGTGTCGGCGCAGCGCCTCCTCCTCCAAGCCGTGCAGCCACGCCACGCGCTGCGCCTGGGTGGCGCCGGACAGCTCGAGCGACGTGATGCCCATGCGACGACGCTACGCGACGCCGGCAACCAGGGCCGTGACCGATGTCGCATTATCAAATCCATGGTCCGCCGCTGCGCCGGCTGAGCGTTCGGCGCGCTCGCTACCGACCCCTCCTCAGCCGCCTCCGAGGGCCTCGGCGATCAGCTTGGCGTTGTGGCGCAAGAGGTCCTGGTAGGACTCCGGTCCGGGCGGACCGCCCAGCGGGTCGAGCATGACCACCTCCACGCCGGCCGACTCCGCGACGACGACGGCCGAGCGACCCGAGAGCTGGCGCTCGTCGAAGATCACGCGGGCGCCGGCGCGCCGGATGGCCACCACGGTATCGGCGACGTAGCGGGCGCTGGGCTCGCGGCCGGGGAAGGGCTCCAACGTCGCCGTCACCTCGAGGCCGAACCGCCTGGCGAAGTACGGCCACGCGTCGTGGTAAGGCACGAACGGCTCGCTGCGCACGGGCGCGAGCAGGGCCTCGACCTCGGCGGCTAGGGCCGCCAGGTCCTCCGCGACCGCCAGGGCGTTGGCGCGGAAGGCCCCCGCGAGGTCGGGTCGCAGAGCGGCGAGCTCCTCGGCGAAGGCCAGCGCCGCGCGGGCGGCGACGTCGGGGTCGAGCCAGACGTGCGGGTTGGCGCCGGCCCGGCCTTCGGCGTCATCGCCCTCGTCGTGTTCGTGCCCCTCCAGCGGCTCGAACGCCACGCGCTCCATGACCACGAGCCGACGCACGTCGGGCGCCGTGGCCTCCACCAGGCGCTCGAGCCAGAGGTCGAGGCCGCCGTTCAGCACGACCAGGTCGGCGCCGCCCAGCACCGCCGCCTGCGAGGGGAGTGGCTCGAAGGCGTGCGGCGACGCCCCGGCCGGCAGGAGCGTGGTGACGACGACCGCGTCACCGCCCACCTGGCCGACGAGGTCGGCCCAGGGGTGGAGCGAGACGACGACCGAGAGCGGCCGCGCCTCCGCCTGCGCCGTCGGCGTCGTGGCGAGCGACGCGAGCGCGACCAGCAGGGCAGCCGCCCCGCGCCGGACGGCGTGGCGGGCCGCGCCCACTAGAGGTCCGGGCCCGTGAGCGGAGTTTTGAGAACGGGTTCTCACTTCCCATGGATAGCCCCTCGGCGGGCGCCTGTCAAGCCTGGCGTCCGTACGACACCCTCGGCCCAGCCGTTTAGGCTGGAGACGCCGGACGATGGCCCAGGCCCGTTCTGGGCGCCGGTACCGCGCCTGCAGCGCGCACCGGACAGGAGGGTAGAGATGACGACGGATCGGCTCGACCGCGAACTGCACGACCTCGACGCGCTCCTGACCCTCGTCGCCCGTCACGACCGCGGCCCGGGCAGGACGTTCGCCACGAAGGACCCCTTCGAGGACGAGGACGACGAGCTCGATGACGAGGAGTCCGCGTTCGACGACGAGGACGAGTGGGACGAGGACGACCTCGACGACGAGGACGACTGGGACGACGAGGACGACTGGGACGACGACGACGAGGACGAAGACGACTGGGACGACGACGATGACGACGAGGACGGCTGGACCGACGAGGAGCGCGCCCGCCTCTGGGACGACGACGAAGAGGACGAGGACGACGAGGACATCGACTTCGGCGAGGACGACGAGTGATCCGCCCGCAGCGCCACGCCCTCGCCTGACGCACCGGGCCCGCCTGGCGCCCCGGCCCCCGCGCGAGCCCGGCTCGGCGCCGTCGCGGGGGCTTCTCGTGGCGCTTCGCCCGGTAGCGCCGACTTCGCGCCGGTAAGAACGGCGTCATCGCCCGAAGGTAAGAGTGGCTCGAGCGCCCGAGGGGCGCGACCAGGACCGCCGCCGGCCTCGCCGCGCGGCGAGAGGCGAGCGCGACGACGGTCGATGACGGACATAGGGTCGGGACGAGGTAAGGCTAAGGGCCAACGCGCCGCGCGGCGCCGGTCGGGGCCGGGCGTGCTGCGCGCGCGGCTCGACACCGCGGCGCGCCCCGGGGCTTCGTTCTGGACGCCCAGGTTGGCCGAGGACCCGGCGCGCGTCCCCCTGCTGTGGGCGCTGATCGCCCTGTGCGTGGCCTGCGCCGGGGTCGTGGCGCTCCGGTGGGCCGGGGGCAAGGCGGGCGAGACGCTGGTCAGCTCCGTGCTGCTCGCGGTGTCGGGCTGGCTGGCGGCGCTGGTCTTCTCGCGCGGCCGGATCGGGCGGGCGCTGCTCGGGTCGACCCCGTACGTCGTCGCCGGGCTCGCGCTGGTGACGCTGGGCGTGATGCAGGCGTCCGGCGACCCTGCCGACCCCGTGCACACGCACGCGCTGCTGGGCGCGTACCTGGCCCTGCCGGTGACCTACATGCTCCTCTTCCTGGTGCGGCCGCCGCGGGAGGCCTTGATGGCGTCAGTGGCCGTCTGCGCCGCGGCCATGTCGCTGCAGCTGGCTCTCCCGCCCTTGTTCCCGGGGCGCGCCGCGATGGGCCTCTGGACCGCCCTCGTCACCGGGTTCTGGCACCTGGCGGGCGTGGTGCTGCTCTTCGCCGTACCGCGCCTACGCTCCGATCGCGAGCTCTTGCGGGCGGTGATGCGGGCGTCGCGCGACGCCATGCTGCTGCTCGTGCCGCGCCGCCGCGCCCAGCACGGGCCCCGCCTAGCGGGCCCGGCGGTGGCGGCCCTCCGGGTGGCGTACGCGAACCCCGCGGCCGAGATGGTCTTCGGGATCGAGCCCGAGGAGGACCTGGCCAGCGGCGGTCCGCTGGGCGCCGCGCCCCAGCTGCACGAGCGCCTGGCCGAGGCGCTCGACCGTCAGGCCGAGGTCTCGCTGGTGGCGACCCTGCCCACCCTGGAGGGCGTCAGGTGGTTCCGCGTCACGGCGGCGCCGTTCGGGGGCGGGGTGGCCGCGACGTTCGTCGACGTCACGGAGCACAAGGAGAGGGAGGGGAGGGCGCTGGCCCTGGCCCACACCGACCCGCTCACCGGGCTCGCCAACCGGCGCGGCTTCGAGGTCGAGGCTGCTCGCCGGTTCGCGGCGGCCGACGCCGGTGAGGCGAGCCTCACGCTCTGCTACCTCGACCTGGACGGCTTCAAGGCGGTGAACGACCGCCTCGGCCACGGAGCCGGCGACGAGCTGCTCAGGGCGGTGGCGCGCCGTCTGCGGTCGGCGGTGCGCGGCTCCGACCTGGTCGCCCGCCTGGGCGGGGACGAGTTCGTGGTCCTGGCGTCTGGCTTGGCGGAGGACGCCGTGCAGCCGTTCTTCGACCGCCTCCACGACTCCTTCGCCGCCCCGTTCGAGGTGGCGGGTCGAAGCGTGGCCGTACGCCCGAGCCTGGGCGTCGTCCCGCGGGCCGAGCAGCTCGTCGACGCGCTATCTGCCGCCGACGCCGCGATGTACGACGCCAAGCAGAGAGGCGGGGGCGTAGTCCTCGCCGGCAGCTAGGGCGGGCGCGGAGGCTGGCGGGGATGCCGGCCCGGAAGGCCGTCCCGGGGCGAGGGAGGCGGCGCGGCTTGTTCGCGAAGGGTCGAACACCCTTAGATACGGAGGGTATCGTTGCGTGGGCCGCTCCGAGGCGACCGCGGCCCGCCGCAGCTGCCGACCGCGGCGCGCGGCACGCTGAGGACCGTTAGGAAGGATAGACCGTGGCGAGGAAGCCTCTCACCAGAGCACCCGAGACGAAGAAGCGTGCCGTCACCCAGACGGCGGTAGTGGAACGCCGCCTCGAAGCCCTCCACACCACCCTCAGGCTCGTGCTGGAGCCGTTGGCGGGGAGGAGGGTGAGGGTCGTGGAGTACCGGCGCAAGCGCGACACCGACGCGCGCTGGTCGCGCAGCAAGGAGCAGGAGGGCGCTGTCTACGCCTTCGACCAGCTCGGCCTGGAGCCCTCCTTCGAGGAGCTGTTCCCACAGGCCGAGCTGTTCGCGCGCGCCGACTGACGTCGCGGCGCCCTGCCGGGGGTCGCCCGGGGCGCGGTGGCGCCGCCTGCCGCACGCGGGTGGCGTAGCAGCGGCGCGTGTCAGAGCTGGGCGAGGCGGCGCATCGCGTCCTCCTCGACACGCGCGACCTCGCTGAGGACCGCTCCGGCGCGGCGCAGGTGGGAGGCTTCGCCCGACTCGCCGGCGCGGGCGATCAGGGTCGCGACCTCCGTCCACAGGGTGGCGGCCGTGGCGTACAGCTCGTGGCCGGCGCGCAGTTCGGGGCGGTCCGCGTGCTGGAGCGCCTCGGCGAGGAAGTCGCGGTAGAGGTCGCGGAACAGGGCGCCGCCGGTGCCGCCCCTCTCCATCAGCGCCGCCGCCTGGGGCAGGTCACGCGCCGGGTCGGACGCGCGCTCCAGCCACGTGGGCACCAGCCTCGCGGCCTTGGCGATGCCGCGGTGGCCCAGGTTCGCTATGGGGGCGGACAGGAACGCCTGGGCGCAGGCCCTGATCGCCGGCACCACCTGGTCGCGCCAAGCGGGCGCATCAGGCGGCAGCGCGACCGTGAACGAGCGGTGCCTGGCGGCCATCGGTCCGCGCTCCGCGCGCGCTCGCGCCAGGCTCGCCAGGCTGGTGCGCACCTTCCCGCCCTGCTGGCCAGTGTCGACCAGGTAGGCGCAGCGCTCGTCGTAGCCGTACATGGCGACCACGTGGCCGCCGAAGTGGACCTTCGTGCCGAAGTACTCGAGGTGGAACGAGTCGAGCTGCAGGCCGACGGGCCGGCCGGCGTCCAGGTGCTCGACGACGTCGCGCCAGGCCTTGCCCGGCGAGGCCGTCTCGGACACCGTGAGCGTGGCTCCCAGCCTGGCGGCGAGGTTCCGGGTCAGGTCGAACGGCTTCACCCGGCCGCCGAGGAACGGCACGTCCATGCCCTTCGCGTCCCAGTAGACGAACGACAGGCCGCCACCGAGCCCGAACAGCATCGGCTCCGAGAGGTCGAGCCCCTGGTGCCGCAGCAGCACGCCGAGCGCCGTCGTCTCGCAGTGGTGCCAGCCGCGGGACTCCACGTCCAGCAGTACGGTCATGGTGCCTCCCTCGGGTAGGTTCGCGCGCGACGCCGAGGAGCGAGGGCGCTCAGGGCTCGTCGAGCCCCAGGCTCCAGCCCCTGACCTCGTCGGTGTCCTTGGCGGCGGCCATGTAGACCTCGGTGCTGCTCATGCTGGCGTGCCGCAGGTGGTCGCGCACCTTCCTGAGGTCGTGCGTCTGGCTGGCGTAGTAGACGCCCGCGAAGTGCCGCAGCCCGTGCACGCCCTTCGTGAACCGTTCGGGCGGCAGGCCGCGCGCCGTGAACGCCAGCCCCCACAGCTCCTCCAGCCGGGTGTAGACCCGCGAGCGCGAGCGCGTTTCGAGCACGTGAGGCGCCGGCTCGCCGGGCGCACGCGGGGGCACGTCCTGGCTGCGGGCCAGCAGGTTGCGCCTCAGCTCCTCGCTCATCGTCACGGCGGCCGTCTTGCCGCCCTTGCCGAAGCGCACGGTGAGGCGGCCGGCCCTCAGGTCCACGTCGTCCCAGGTGAGCGCCAGCATCTCCGAGACGCGCAGCCCGGCGTGGGCGCCCAGCAGCAGGACCAGCCGGTCGTCCCAGTCGCGCGCCACGCTGGCCATCCACTCCAGCTCCTCGAGCGTGTACGCCTTCGCCTTCGCCCTCTCCACCGGCTTCTCGGTGAGCTTCGGCAGCGCCACCTCCTCGAACGGGTCCGCCGTGGTGACGCCCGTCCAGCGCAGGGCCTCGTAGAGAGCCCTCGCGGCCGCCACGCGCTGGCGCACCGTGGCGGGGGAGAGCGGCTTGACCGGCCTCTTGCCTTGGCGCCGCTGGGCCTCGGCGCCGCGGTCCTCCGGGTCGGCCTCGCGCCGGGGGTCGCGCAGGCGCCGGACGTACGCCTCGGCGTCGGCCCTGGTGGGCCTCAGGAGGTCCACGCCGCGCCAGGCCTCCAGGAGCAGCATCACGCCCTTGCGGTAGGAGCTGACCGTGTTCGCCGCGCGCTGCTGCGCCTCGAGGTAGGCGCGCGTGACCAGCCACAAGCCCTCGTGGTCGCGCTCGCTCACGGCCTTGGCGGCGAAGCGGCGGCGCTCGCCTTCGCTGGACCCGATCAGCCGGTCGACCCGCGCCAGCTCCGCCTCGAGAGACCAGCGCGCCAGCTCCCCCTTCATCGCGTCCGGGAGCCGGGGGTCCTCGGCGCCAGCGGCTCGTCCATGGCGAGAACATAACAGCGGCCAGCAGCTACCGGTGCCGAGCGGGCGCCCGCTGCGGGAGCGCGGGGAGGATAGGCCCGCGGCGGCGGTGGTCGAGAGCGGCGCAGGCGCGCTCAGCGCGGCTCGACGTCCAGGTCCACGACCAGGTCGCCCGTGTACTGAACCGTGACGGGCAGGCTCGCGTGGAACTCGCCCGGGTCGTCGGTCGACCCGTCGAGGTCGAGGTCGGTGACGGCCTCGAGCGTGTACGAGCCGGAGGCGACCATGCCGAGGTCGAACGCGCCCGAGAGCCTCGCCCGCGTGGAGGCCACGACCTGATCCCCGTCGAGGAGCCTCACGGTCACCCGGTTGAACCGCAGGGGCGAGCCTTCGGCCGTCGCGCTCACGGCCGCGCCGGCGTTCACCTGGCCCCAGCCGAAGTACTGGTCGAACCCCTCGGGGCCGAGGTCGCGGGCGGACGCCTTCAGCACGGCCATGACGCCCGCCGCGTCGAGCTCGGGGTCGACGCTCTTGACGAGGGCGACCACGCCGGACACGTGGGGCGCCGCCATGCTCGTGCCCTGCATGAGCACCCAGTCCTCGCCGGTCAGCGGGTGCCACCCGAGGCTGAGGACGCCGTCGGGGTAGCCGTCGGAGTTCAGGTCTATGCCGGTGTCCCCGCCGGGGGCGGCGAAGTCGACCTGCGGTCCGTGGTTGCTGTAGTCGGCGAGGCCGTCCACGGCGTCGGTGGCGGAGACGCCGATCACGCCGTCGTAGGCCGCGGGGTACATGACCGTGCCCCGGCCGTCGTTGCCGGCGGGGGCGACCACCACCACGCCCGCGTCGAGCGCCGCCTCAACCGCGGCCTCGAGCACGGTCGAGCTCCCGTACCCCCCGAGGCTGATGTTGATCACGTCGACGGGCGGGATGGGCGACACGCCCTGCAGCTGGTGGCCCGCGGCGTAGGCCAGGGCGTTGGCGACGGCGTCCGTCTTCACGTCGCACACGCCGCCCGACATCGTCCCGACCTTGACGGGGCGCAGCCGCACGCCCGGCGCCACGCCCACGACGTTCTCGGCCTGGTTCCACGTGGCCGCCACCGTGCCGGCGACGTGGGTGCCGTGGCCCGCGCAGTCGTCGTAGGCGCTCGGGTCCGCGTCGCCCTCGGCGAAGTCGTAGCCGGGGAGGAGGTTGCCGCTGAGGTCGCTGTGCGCGGTGGCGAAGCCGGTGTCGATGACCGCGACCACGACCTCCTCCTCGCCCAGCGTCACGGCCCAGGCGTCGCCCAGGTCGATGCTGTCGTAGTGCCACTGGCGTCCGAAGTCGTGGTCCGGTCCCGGCGCGATCGGCTCCAGTTGCGGCACGCGCCAGCGGCGGTTCTGCTCCACCGCGCGTACGCGTCCGTCGGCCGCCATGCGGGCGGCGACCGCCTCGTCGCTAGCGGCCACGACCATCACGGGCAGGGCCGCGCCGAGGACCGGCGCCAGCACCGTGACGCCGTGGTCGGCCGCGAGGCCGGCGGCCACGGCCCGGTAGGTCGCCAGGCTCGGGTCGGCGCTGGCCCGTACCTGCCCCGGGGCCCCCGCCTCGAGCGCCGCGGCCATGTACGCGTTCAGGAGCACGAGGTACTCGCCGGGGACCAGCTCGGCGTCAGCCGCGGCCTGGGCCGCCGCGGCGTCGGCACCCGCTGCCCTCAGGCCGGCGACCATCCCGCCCTCGGGGTCCACGACGCGGCCGGAGACGGTGGGGAAGCGCATGCTCACCGGCACGGCCGTCAGCTCCTCGGCGCCGGCGAACCTGAGCGCGCCGGCGTAGAGGAGGGGCGGGAGGCCATCGCGGTCCACGGTGACCTTCAGGGTCGTCGAACCGGCGGGCCCGCCGTCGGCGCTGACCTCCAGCCACGCGACGTCGGGCGCCACGCTCCAGCGACCGTTCGCGGAGACCGTGATCGTCGCCTCGCTGGTGCCGTCGAAGGAGAGGGTAGGGGGGAAGACCGTGAGCGTCGTCGCGTCGGGCGGCTCGCCCGGGACCTGGCAGCCCGCCAGCACGAGCGCGACGAGGGCGGTGAAGGCGAGGGCGAACCGCGGGCGTGACCGTGGAGAGAGCAAGTCGGCCTCCGTCTGGCGCGACGGTATCGCGGCGCGCCACGAGGGTCTGTGGTGGTTGCGGGACACGCTAAGACTCACCACTCGGTGGCGACGCCGGTGAGCTCCCGATCCCCGTGCGCCAGCCGCACGTCCAACTCGGTCCCCGGCTCCGTGCCGCCGAGGGTGAACGCGCTGCTGGTACCGTCGCGCAGGTCGAGCGTCACCGCGTGGCCACCGACCGTGACGTCCGCGTAGCGGTCGGCGTCGCTGGTGGGGGAGGGCATGCCGAGGGCGCCGTCCAGGCGCAGCACGCCCGCCCCGAACTCGGCGGCGTCGGCGCCGGGCGGGAGGTAGGCGGAGGCCTTCAGGGCCTCCTTGACCTGGTCGGGGGACAGCGAGGGGTCCCTTGCCAGGAGCAGGGCGGCGGCCGCGGCGACGTGGGGGCTGGCCATGCTGGTGCCGGTCATGTGGTGGACTCCGCCGCCGGGCCGGCTCGAGAGGACCATCGAGCCCGGAGCCACGAGGTCGAGCCCGGCGCCGTAGTTGCTGTAGCTCCCGCGCGACCAGTCCTCGCCTATGGCGCCCACGGCGATCACGTTCGGCAGGGCGGCTGGGTAGTCGACGCTAGCCCTATAGCCGTTGCCGGTGGCCGCCACCACCACGGCTCCGGCCGCCACCGCCTCGTCCACCGCCTGGGCGAGCGTGATGCTGAAGCCGCCGCCGCTGAGGCTGAGGTTGATCACGTCGGCGGGGTACGCGTTCGGCGCGGTCCCGTCCACCGCCAAGCCCGCGGCCCAGCGGATCGCGAGCGCGACGGTGAAGACGGTGGTCTTCGCAGCGCCGTCGGCGAACACCTTCACCGGCACCACGCGGGCGCCGGGAGCCAAGCCGGCCGTCCCGCGCCCGTCGTCGCGTGCGGCCGCGACGATGCCGGCTACGTGCGTACCGTGCTCGGCGACGCTGGTGGAGGCGTGCGGGTCGTCGTCGAAGGTCGCGCACCCGCTGTCGGCGCAGAAGTCGTAGCCGGGCAGCAGAGCGGGCGCGAGCTCGGGGTGGGTGAGGTCGAACGCGGTGTCTACGACGGCCACTACGACGCCGGCACCGTCCGAGACGGTCCAGGCGGTGGGCGCGCCCACGGCGAAAGCGCCCCACTGGCGGTGGAAGTGCGCGTCGTTGGGGAGGGCCGCGAGGTACAGCTCGTGGTTGGGCTCGGCGTACTCGACGCGCGGGTCGTCGCTCAGGCGAGCCACGACGTCCTCGACGCTGGCGCCCTCGGGCACGCGCACGAGGTCGAGGCGACCGACGCTCGCGACCCGCTCCAGGCCGGCGCCGTCGAGCAGGAGCTCGCGCGTCGAGCCTGTCGGCGCGAGCGACGGGCGGTACGCGACGATGACCTCGCGCGGCCCCGCGTTCCTCTCCACGGGCCGGCCCGGCCCCGAGACGGCCGCCGGGGCGATGGGGGGCACGGTGACCCGCCGGTTGAGTGTGGCGACGGCGGCGCGCCCCTGAGCGTCGACGTGCAGGTACACGGGGTAGCTGCCCGCGGCGTCGCTCAGCACGACCTCGCGGCCGAGGAAGAGGGAGCCGGGGTCCGAGTAGTACGCGGTGGCGCTGAGGGGACTGGCCCGCACCTGCACCTCGACGTAGGTGCTGACGCCGCTCAGGTCGAGCGTCGCGTGCGCCTCGCCCGTCTCGTCGGTGGTGACGAACCGGTTGGGGCTGAAGGTGCCCTGGCCGTCCGTGTACAGCTCGAGGACGGCGCCGGGCACGAGGTCGCCGTCGGCGTCCCGCGCCCGGGCCGTGATGGGGAAGAGGCGCGTGCCGGGCGACGCCGTCAGCGGGTCGATCTCGACGCCGGCGACCACCTGCACGGGCCTGTCGAAGGTGTCGAGGTCGCCGTCGGGCGTCCGCACCGTCACGAGGCCGTTCGGCGTCCCCGCCGGGACCGTCACCTCGATGCGGCGGCTGTCGACGGTGCGCACGTTGGCCTCCGGCAGCACCATCCCGCCGATGCTCACGGCGTTCTGTACGGCCTCGGGGAAGTTCACCCCGTAGACCACCAGCTCGCCGCCCACGTTGGGGGTGTAGGTGCTGAGCCTGGTGATGCGAGGGTCGGCTCTGACGTCGCAGCCCGCCAGCAGCGGCAGGAGAGCCAGGACGATGAGGGTCAGGCGTCGGAGCAACTCGGGTCTCGCTTCCACGGCACGGCCCACGGCGCGTGCGCCCGCAGGATACTCGCCAGGCGCGGGGCCGGCCTGAGCGCGCGGGCGGGACGGCCGGGCGCGATGGCGTGGGGCCGCTTCGGCGCTGCGCCGCAGCTTCAGCGCGGGGCCGCTTCGGCGCGGGGCCGCGGCTTCAGCGCGGGGCCGCCAGCGAGGCGAGGTCCGGCCAGGCGTAGACGGTCTGGCCGGCGATCACCCGCTCCTGCAAGAGCCCCGCGTACGTCGGGCGCCGCGAGTCCACGTGAACGTGCGACCCCGGCGCGTCAGCGGTCTTCCCCGGTCGTGTGGGAACATAACCTGCGTTATGTTCTCGCATCCAGCCCGCGCGGCGGCCGGCCCTCAGGCGCTGACGAGCGCCTTCGTCTTGAGCACCTGCCCGGTAACCGTCTCGGTGAGGGCCAGCGCGTCGCTCTCGTGCTCGAGCGCGCTGAGGGCCTGCCGCCATTCGCGGGTCTGGAGGAGCGTCGACCCGGCGCGGTCGACCACTGTGTAGCCCGGGTCGGGTAGGTCCTCGATCATCGCGACCGCGAGCTCCCACGTGACCGCGGTGACCCGTTCGGGCGTGACCAGGTAGGGGGTCGGCGCCCGCTCGTGGTCGTCACGGCAGCTGCGAGCGACCTCCGCGGCCCAGCGCTTGCCGTGAGGCACCAGGGCCGCCAGGTAGGTCCCGCGCTCGTGCGGCACCCACAGCCAACGGGTGACGTCCGGGTCCTGCTCGAGCGTCGCCTGGTCGCGGTCCATGTCGTCCAGGTGCTTGTGGACCGTGCCGGCGAGGATCTCGCGCATCTCTCGAGCGCGCTCGGCGACGTCCACGGCGGTGAAGGTTGGTCTGGGTGCGGTGGTCACGTGCCTCCTGTCCCGACCCCTCGAGGTACCTCTCTCCTGCTTCGTGCCCGAGTGTAGGCCAGGTGGATGAGTTTGGCGCACGCGGGTCGGCCTCTCGGGGCGGCGTCGCGGTGGCGAGGAGCGGGCGTACGCGGGACCCGGCGGAGCGCATCAACAGCATTTGAGAAGGCGTTTTATCAAACCGTATAGCTCCTCTATGCATATGCGCTCACGGTCAGGCGGGTCCATACTTGGCTTCCCTTCCCCTCGACAGCGCATATGCACCGCGCCCACCGCGCCTCTCGGGTCATGGCGGGTTGACCTCTCTCGAGACGGGAACGTAGACTCGGCGAGTGGTAGGACCACATGTGGCGAGGGTGGACGATCCCATGCCCCGCAAGGTGACGGCCGCCGACCAGGCCTGGGACGCCGTGCTCGCCTACGTGAACGCAGCGCCTGACGGCACGCGGCTCCCCCCCGAGAGGGCCTTCGCCGAGAGGCTAGGGGTCTCGCGGTCGACCCTGAGAGCCGCCATCGCCCGGTTGGAGCTCCTCGGCCTCGTCGAGGTGAGGCACGGTTCGGGGATCGTCGTGAGGCGACCGGACCTGGCGCAACAGCTGAGCAGCCTCCTCGCCACGAGCGACGCAGGGTCCGGTCTGGACGCACAAGCCCTCGACCTTCGGACCGTCATCGAGCCGCAGCTCGCCGCGAGCGCGGCCAGGCGGCGTCCGCAGCTCGCGTACGACGAGGACGACGACGCCGCGTTCCACCGTGCGGTAGCCGCTGCGTCGGGGAACGGACTGGCAGCAGCGTTGGTCGCCGCGCTCGTGGGCCTCAGCGGAGCTCCGACTCTTCCGGAGCCGCTGAACGCGGCCCAGCACGCGGCCATCGTCGCGGCGGTGCAGGTAGGGGACGCCGACGCGGCCCGCGACGCCATGTCGCTGCACCTGCGCACCCTGCGGCGCGCCGCCAGGCGCTAGGCGCCGGTCGGGACCGGCCTCCTGCCGACCAGGGGGCCTACTTCAGTCGCGGCGACGCCGCACCATGTAGGCGCCCCGCCTGATGCGGCTGACGCTGTCGGGCGCCTCGGAGATGCGCTCGAGCGCGCGTTCGGCTCGCTCCTCGCCGATGCCGAGGACCTGTCCCACGGCTTCGGACCGCACGATCGCCGGGGCGCCGGGCGAGCGCAGGTACTCCTCCACCCGGGCGATGTCGTGCTCGAGGCTCGCCGCTGGCGCACCGGTCCGCGTGAACGTCGGCGCCGGCGCGAGGTACTCGCCGCCGAAGTCGGCGTCGTCGATCAGCAGCGTCTGGCTGAGCGGCTGCTCGGCCGACCGGGCGGGCGGCGGCGTTTCGACGTGCGACGCGACGGGCCGGCTCTCCTCCAGGGGAGCCGCCGCGGGCCGGCTCACGCCCGTCGGGCGCTGCGGCTCGATCCGGCCCGCCTGCTCGCCGGCGTACGGTTGGGGCGCGGGGCGGTCCTGGCGCGGGGGCACGTGCCCGCCGCCCATGGCCGCTCTGAACGGGTTGATGCCGGCGTCTTTGGCGCCGCCGTCCTGGGTCGTGGAGAGCGCGGCGGGGCCGCGGACGGGCGTCGGACTTACGCTGCTCACGAGCTCGCGCCTCTCTCCCCTCCCCCGCTGCTCCGCCGGCGGGGTCGAGGCGACGTCTGGCGCGACCGCCCGACCCCTGTCCTCGGCGACCACGCCGGGCGACAGCACGACCTCCGGCTGCGGCGAGAGCGAGGCCTCCGGCTCACGCGGCGCTGCCTCCTGGCGTTCGTGCGTCAACGGTCGGTAGGCCGCGTCCACGTCTTCTTTCGCGCGGGCGGGACCGCTGGTGTGCGGCTGCCTGGCCCCGGAGAGCCCGGCGAGCTTGAGCCGCGGCGTCAGCGCCCAGCGCCGCGGCCGGCGCAGGCTCGCGTCGGCGCCGAACCCTTCTATGGGCGGCGCGACGAGGTCCGAGAGCTGGACCGGCGCAGCGCTCGCGACCGGACGCTCCGGAGCGCTGGAGTGGGGGAATATTGGTCGGACCACTTCGCCTTGGGCGGGGGTGGTCGTGCCAGACGCGGCGATCGGCACGGCCTCGGGGGCGGACGGGCTCTCCGCGCTGGCGGTGGCGCTGCGCCGCCGCACGGCCCTCACCGTGGTGATGCCGTCGTGGAAGACCTCCTGCTCCTGCGTCTCGTTCCAGCCACGACCGGCGGGCGGAGCGGAGGCGCCGTCGGCGCCAGGACCCTCCGGAGCCGCGGCGGCGGAGACGAGCTCCGCCGGGCCGTGGGCGGACGCCAGGCCGGGGATCCTCACCCGCTTGACGACGCGCACACCTCCCCCGCTCTCCCAGGTGCTGGTCACCGGCTCGACGTGGGAGGCCTTCGGCTGCTCCTTCTGGGCAGACCCCTCCGCGGCCTTCGGCCGCTCGCGGCGCACGCAGGTGGCCCGCAGGCCGACGACGTGGTCGCCTTCGACGTCCAGCTCGAAGCGCACCCGGTCGTTGCTCCGCAGGCCGCGCTCGGCGAAGTGTTCGCGTAACCCCGTGAGGCGCCGCGGAGCTTGGAACTCGAGCTCCAGCGTCTGGCCGTCGACCTCGGCCCGTACGCGTCCCGGGGTGAAGAAGTGCTGCATCTTGAGAGGCAGCTGGATCGTGCCACTGCTGACGCAGACGCTGGTGAGGTCCAGCTCGAAGGTGTGTCTAGACAATTCGGTCACCGCCCGCCCCATGATCCGGCGCTATACAGCGCCCCCGCCTGGCTTCCGTACACTCTGCCACATACTACGGGCACCGCGTCCAGAATGCCACGAGCGCATCGGGGCGTTCCGGGTTCCGAACCCTCAGTGTCGCCGGACGTCACGTTATGCGTACCGGGGGCACCGGCCCGTGCGACCTACGAACGACGTCCTGGAGGACGTTCGCTGGCCTGGCGTCCCTGATGTACCGGTCGGTCCGGCGGCTAGGGCCGCGTCGAGCTAGGCGAGCGGGAGAGCGGTCTCCGTGACCTCAGCGGGGCTCGTGGAAGACGAAGGTGCCGCGCACCGCGCCCGGGCCGGTCTCGGTGAGGAAGACCTCGACCCAGCCGTAGCCGTCGCCCTCGCCGAAGCTGAGCGCCACGGACCAGACGCCGTTCGCCGAGCGCCAATCGCCGCTCCGCAGGTCGGCGGGCGCGTAGTCCGCGACGACCGCGGCGAGCTGCTCGGCGAGCCACGTGGCGCCGGCGGGCTTGGCCTCGAAGCAGAGGTCGTGCTGGTAGGTGGCGAGCGGGCAGAGCGTCTCCTCTGCCTGGAAGGCCTCCATCAGGTCCGCCACCACCGGGGCGTAGGCGGACGCCATGAGGCTGTCGCGCGCCGAGGCGACGCTGAACGACAACAGGATCGACATCAGGGCGGCACGCAGCCACCTGCGGGGAGCACGTGCGGGCGCGATCGGACGGATGTTCGGTTCTAGCTGCACGGGTCGCATGGGTATAACGATTTCGTAGCCGTAGGCGCGAGGGCGAAACTGCCGTTTGGTAAGGCGCCGTGTACCGCTGGGGGGGAGCGGCACACGGCGCGAGAGCCATTGTTTCACCAGCCCTGACCGCCAACATGAGGGGCATCCCACACGTCCTTCAGCGTCCAGCACGCTCATCGGGCCGGGGCTGCGCCGTTCGCACCGCACCGAGCGCGCAGCGCCCGGGCTGGGGCCAGGAGATCGGTGCTACCCTGACGCCCTAAGGTGAGCCCGGACGACGACCAGCCAGGCCTGTTCGAACTCGGCGAGCTCGACCACGACCGGCCGCTCTTCCCCGCGCCGCGCCGTGGTGGGGAAGGCGCGTCGCGCGGCCGGCGCCGGAAGGCCGCCGGCGCCGTCGGCGAGGACCTGGAGGAGCTCGCCAAGGCCCTCGAGTCCAGCGGCAGGTACCGGGTGCTGCGGCGCTTCGAGGAGCGGCTCGACGGGCCGCCCGAGCCGCACGAGGCGGCGTCGCTGCGCAAGGGCGTCTACCTGGACGTCGAGACGACCGGCATGTCGCCCCACGACCGCATCATCGAGCTGGCGCTGCTCGTCTTCCACTACGACGAACAGGGCCGCGTCGCCCGCGTGAGCCAGGCGTTCGACGCCTTCGAGGACCCGGGCCGCAGCATCCCTGACGAGATCGTGGCGCTCACCGGCATCACCGACGCCATGGTGCGCGGCCAACGGATCGACGACGACGAGGTCGCCGCCCTGGCCGCCGACGCCGACATCGTCGTGGCGCACAACGCCGCCTTCGACAGGCCGTTCGTCGAGTCCCGCCTCCCCTTCTTCCGCGACCTGCCCTGGGCCTGCTCGGTGAACGACGTCGACTGGTCCTCGGCCGGCTTCCGCAGCCGCAAGCTCGAGAACCTGGCCTTGGCCAAGGGGTTCTTCTACCAGGCCCACCGCGCCATCTACGACTGCCACGTGGGCGTGAGGCTGCTGAGCGACGCGCTGTTCGACGGCGGCCCCACGGCGCTCGCCGACCTCCTGGTGCGCGCGCACCGCCAGTCGGTGCGCCTGTGGGCCGAGGGCAGCCCGTTCGAGAAGAAGGACGACCTCAAGGCCCGCTACTACCGGTGGAACTCGCAGGCGAGGGTCTGGTGGTGCGACCTGCCGGCCGATCGCCACCAGCAGGAGCTGGAGTGGCTCGCCGCCAACGTCTACAGGCGGCGCCCTCCCCTCCCCTTCCTCCGCGTCGACGCGCGCCTGCGCTACTCGCCGCGGCTGCCCGAGGCGCCGCCCCAGGGCTGCGAGCGCCTCTGACCCGCTAGCCGCCGCGCGACCGCGACGGCCCGAGCCGGCCGCCGCGCCTGCCGCGCTCCATCTGTTAGCGTGTCCCCTCACATGGAAGGGCTCACAGCGTGACTCCAGGGACGATCGAGGTGGTGGCGGCCGTGCTCTTCGCCGTCGCCCTCGTGCACACGTTCTCCACCAAGGTCTTCGCCCGGCTCGAGGAGACGCGCCCGCGCCACGCCGGCGTGTGGCACCTGCTCGGAGAGGTCGAGGTCGTCTTCGGCTTCTGGGCCATGGTGCTGGTGGTCGTCATGGCCTTGCTGGAAGGCAGGGACGCGGCCACGGCCTACGTGGACTCGCGGAACTTCACCGAGCCGCTGTTCGTGTTCGCGATCATGGTGATCGCCGGCACGCGGCCGATCATCCAGACCGCCATGAGCCTGGTGCGCGTGCTCTCCCGGGCGCTCCCGCTGCCCGGCAGCATGGGCACCTACCTCGTAGCCCTCACCGTCGTACCCCTGCTGGGCTCTTTCATCACCGAGCCCGCAGCGATGACGCTAGCCGCGCTCGTGCTCGCGAACAGCCTCTACAGCCGCGAGGTCTCGAACCGTCTCCGCTACGGGACCCTGGGCGTGCTCTTCGTGAACGTCTCGATCGGCGGCGTGCTGACGAACTTCGCGGCGCCGCCGGTGCTGATGGTCGCCGGCACCTGGGGCTGGGACATGCCCTTCATGCTGAGCAACTTCGGTTGGAAGGCCGCGCTCGCCGTACTGGTCAACGGCCTGGGCGCCACCCTGCTGTTCCGCCACGAGCTCGCGCGCCTGCAGCCGGCGGTGGGACCGCTGGCCAGGCGCGTCCCACTGCCGCTCGTCGCCGCGCACGTCGCGTTCCTCGTCGGTCTCGTCGTGTTCGCCCACCACCCGGCGGTGTTCATGGGCATCTTCCTGCTCTTCCTGGGCGTGGCCAAGGCCTACGAGCGGCACCAGGACCGTCTGATCCTGCGCGAGGGCCTGCTCGTCGCCTTCTTCCTCGCCGGGCTCGTCACGCTGGGGGGCATGCAGGAGTGGTGGCTGCGCCCACTGCTGGCGCAGATGACCAGCGGCCAGGTGTTCTTCGGCGCCGCCGGCCTGACCGCGTTCACGGACAACGCGGCCCTCACCTACCTCGGCTCGCTGGTCGAGGGACTGACGGACGAGTTCAAGTACGCCCTCGTGGCCGGCGCGGTGACGGGCGGCGGCCTGACGATCATCGCCAACGCGCCGAACCCCGCCGGCGCGTCGATCCTGAGGCGCTACTTCGACGGCGAGGCCATCAGCCCGCTGGGCCTCGTACTGGCGGCCCTGCTCCCGACGGTCGTGGCGGGCCTCGCGTTCAGGCTGCTCTGACCCGGACCGGCCTCCACCTTCGGCCCCTCAGCAGCCCCCGATGGAACGCCCAGGGGGCGAAGACGAGGCCGACCAGCGCCAGGGCGTAGAGCCACCGCCCTACCATCGAAGCCGCTTGCCTGGTTGCAGGCGGGGGGCGTAACGTCGGCAGGGCTTCGGGGTCGGTCCGCGCCGCCCGCCGGCGCCGGCGACGGCGCCATTGCGTTATTGCTCGCTCAGCCGCGTGAGCGCCCGGCGCGCCGCGCCGAGCGTGGCGTGGTCCGCGGGGAACGCCTGCGCCAGCGTCACCTCGAGCGCCGTGAACTCGACGGCGTCCGGCGGCAGGAACGCGGCGTTGCCCCAGGCCGTGGCGACGAAGTTCAGCACGTCGGCGACCTGCTGCTCCCCCAGGTGCGCCCAGCTCGGCATCAGGCCGTCGTAGCGGCGGCCAGCCACCTCGATCTCGCCGCTGAGCCCGTGCAGCAGCACGCCCACCAGGTACTCGCGCCCACCCTCGAGGACGACGAGCCGCGGCACGTTCCCGGCCAGCGGCGGTACCGCCCCCGTCAACCCCTCGCCGGCGAAGCCGTGGCAGGCGGCGCAGTTCGCCTCGTAGACCGCCAGACCGGCGGTGGTGTCCAGCGCCGTGAGCGGCCTCAGGGCGCCGTCGCCCAACGGCGCGGCGGCCAGTCCCAGCCCCAGGACCAGCCCGACCAGTGCCGCCGTGGCGAGCAGGCCGCGCGGGACGAGGGCGCGCCGGGAGCCGGGCACGTGGGCGGGCTGGCGGCCCTCGGCGGGCTGCCGCGGGGGCCGTCCGCTCGCTCGGAGCGCGGCGCTCCCCGGCCAGCCCCTCCGTCGCTCGCCGTCGCGCGCCACGCTCACCGCTTCGCGATGAACGCGAGCACCTCGGCCAGGGGCCGCGTGTTCACGACGTCCGCGGCCGTGACCCAGGCGCGCCGCGCCTGCGCGACGCCCAGCGGCATCGCGCCCAGGCCGCGCACGCTGTGCGCGTCGGTGCCGATGAAGACCTTCAGCCCCGCCTGGACCGCGGCGCGGAGGTGCACGTCGGGCAGGTCGAGGCGGCGGAAGGAGGCGTTGTGCTCGACGGCCACCCGGTTCTCCCGGCAGGCCTCGAACACGGCGTCCAGGTCGACGGCGATGGGGTCGCGCTGCCCGAGCTGCCTGCCCAGCGGGTGGGCGTAGACGTTCACGCGCGGGTGCAGCAGGGCCCTGACCACCCGCTCGGTCTGCTGGGCCTCGGGCAGGTCGAAGAAGCTGTGGACGCTCACCAGCACGACGTCGAGGTTCGCGAGCTGCTCGTCGGTGACGTCGAGGCTGCCGTCCTTGAGGACGTCCACCTCCATGCCGCGCAGCACGCGGATGTCGTCGCGACCCGCCACTACTTCGGCCAGTTCGGCGTGCTGGCGCGCGAGCTTCTCGTCGTCGAGGCCCCCCTGCAGCGCCAGCGAGCCGCTGTGGTCCGTGATCGCTATGTACTCGTACCCCAGCGCGACGCAGGCCTCGACCATCGCCGGCAGGCTGTCGCGGCCGTCCGACCAGGTCGTGTGCATGTGCAGGTCGCCACGCAGGTCGCCGACCTCGATCAGCTCCGGCAGCGTGCCGGCGGCGGCCGCCTCGACCTCTCCCCTGCCCTCGCGCAGCTCCGGCGGCACCCAGGCCATGCCGAGCCGCTCGTAGATCTCCTCCTCGGTGCGGCTGGCCAGGAGCTTGCCGCCCTTGCGTTCCTTGCCCGGCTCGCCGCCCTCGAACAGCCCGTAGTCGTTCAGGTGCCAGCCGCGCTCCAGCGCGCGCTGCCGCAGCTCGACGTTGTGCTCCTTCGAGCCGGTGAAGTAGAGCAGCGCGCCGCCGAACTTGTCCTCGTCGACGACGCGCAGGTCGACCTGCAGTCCGCTCTTCAGCTCGACGCTCGTCTTCGTCTCCCCCTTGCCGAGGACGGCGGCGACCTCGTCGTACGTGGCCAGAGCGTCCGCGAGCGCGGCCGGGTCGTCGGCTACGGCCACGACGTCGACGTCCCCGACCGTCTCCTTGCGCCGGCGGTACGAGCCGGCGACCTCGAGCCGCCGCACTCCCGGGACCGCGTGCAGGCGCTCGAGGAGCGGCAGCAGCACGGCGTCGACCTGGCCCAGCAGCACGCGGCCGGTGTTGCGCCGGTAGGTCTCGATGCCGCGCAGGATGTTGGCTACCTTCTTCGCGCCGAAGCCCGGCAGCGCGGTGATGCGCCCGTCCTTGGCGGCGGCCTCGAGCTCGTCCACGGAGGTGACGCCCAGGGCCTTCCACAAGGTCGCCGCCTGCTTGGGACCCACGCCCTTGACCTGCACGACCTCGAGGAGGCCCACCGGCACGCGCTGCTCGAGCGCCTCGAGCTGCGGCATCGCCCCGGTCCGTACGAGCGTCCTGACCTTCTCGGCGATCTCCTTGCCGATGCCCTTGATGAGCGTCAGGTCCTCGCCCCGCGCCACCAGGTCCTCGAGGCGGACCTCCAGGTCGCGCACCACGGCAGCGGCGTTGCGGTAGGCGCGCACGCGGAACTGGTTGTCGCCGTCCAGCTCGGAGAGGTCGGCGAGGCGGTCCAGGTGCCTGGCGATCTCGGCGTTGCTCACGGCGCCCTCCGCAGCCGCCGGCCCGGGCCCACGCCCCGCTCGCGGCCCGCCGCGGTGCGGCCGCTCACGCCGCGGGGGCCTTCGGCTCGACGCCGGCCTCGCGCAGCATGGCCAGGAAGGCCCCCTCGCCTATGACCGGCACGCCGAGCTGGTTCGCCTTCTCGAGCTTGGAGCCGCCGCCCTCGCCGGCGACGAGGAAGTCGGTCTTCGCGCTGACCGAGCCGGACGCCTTGCCGCCCAGGGCGCGCACGAGCTCGGCGGCCTCCTCGCGGCTCATGGCCTCGAGCGACCCGGTGAACACGAAGGTCTTGCCGGCGAACGCCGACGCCGCCCCCTCCGCCGCCGCGCGACCGCTGGTGTCGGGCCGCGGGGAGACCCGCCCTGGCGCGGTGAGCTCGTCGAGCGCCTCCACGTTGTGAGGCTCCTCGAAGTAGCCGCGGATCTGCCGGGCCATCACCTCGCCGATGCCGTCGACCGCGAGGAGGTCCTCGACGGTGGCGCTCCGCACGCCCTCGAAAGTCTCGAAGCGGCGGGCGAGCGTGCGGGCCACGGCCCCGCCGACCTCGGGGATGCCGAGGGCGTAGAGGAAGCGGGCCAGCTCGGGCTCGCGGGCGCCCTGGATGGCGTCGACCAGCTTCCGCGCGGAGACGTCCGCGAAGCCGTCGAGCTCCTTGACCTGCTCGACCGTGACGTCGAAGAGCTGCGGCAGGCGCTTCACGAGGCCGGTCTCGACGAAGAGCCGGGCGGTACGCTCGCCCAGGCCCTCGATGTCGAGGCCGCCGCGGCTGGCGAAGTGCGTGATGCGCCCCACGAGCTGGGCGGGGCACTCGAGCGCGTTCGGGCAGACCGTGTACGGGCCTTGGCGCACGAGCGGCGTGCCGCAGCTCGGGCACTCGCTGGGCATCGTGAACGGGGCGCCGCGCTCGTCGCCGGTGTCGACGCGCTCCACGACCTGGGGGATCACGTCGCCGGCGCGCTCGACCCGCACGTGGTCGCCCTCGCGGATGTCCTTGCGCACGATGTCCTCCACGTTGTGGAGGTTCGCGCGGCTGACCGTGACCCCGCCGATGTTCACCGGCCGCAGCAGCGCGATCGGCGTCACCACGCCGGTGCGACCGACGCTGGGCATGATCTTCAGGACCTGCGTGACCTCCTTGCGCGGCTGGAACTTCAGCGCGTACGCCCAACGCGGATGGTGGGCGGTGTAGCCGATGCGGTCGCGGGCGGCGAGGTCCTGCAGCTTGATGACGATGCCGTCGATCTCGTAAGGCAGCTCGTCGCGCTGCGACTCCATGCTCGCGAAGTAGGCGAGGATCCCGTCCACGTCCTCGGCCACGGCGTTGAGCGGGTTCACCGGGAAGCCCCAGCGCTTGAGCGCGTCCAGGAGCTCGCTCTGGGTGGCGTAGCCGTCCTCGCCCTGGAGCACGTCGTAGCAGTAGATGCGCAGGGGCCGGCTGGCCGTGAGGCGCACGTCGAGCTGCCGCACCGTGCCCGCCGCGGCGTTGCGCGGGTTCGCGAACGGCTGCTTGCCCTGGTTGATCAGCTCGGCGTTCACGTCGTCGAACGAGTCGATGGGCAGGTAGATCTCGCCGCGCACGGAGAGCGTGGCGGGGTAGCCGGAGCCGTCCATCAGCCGCAGCGGCACGCTGCGGATCGTGCGCACGCCGGCGGTGACGACCTCGCCGGCGACCCCGTCGCCGCGCGTCACGGCGCGCTCCAGCACGCCGTCCTGGTAGACGAGCTCGACCGACAGGCCGTCGATCTTCGGCTCCAGGGAGTACGCCACCTCGACGCCCAGAGGTTCCGCGGCCCGGCGCACCCGGGCGTCGAAGGAGCGGAGGTCCTCCTCCCTGGCGCTCGAGTCGAGGCTGAGCATCGGGCGGGCGTGGACGGCCGTCGCGAACCCGGAGACCGGCGCGCCGCCGACGCGCTGTGTCGGCGAGTCGGGCGTGACCAGCTCGGGGTGGCGCTCCTCGAGCTCTCGCAGCTCGGCGAGCAGGGCGTCGTAAGCCTCGTCCGAGATCTCGGGCTGGTCCGCTACGTGGTACAGGAAGTTGTGGCGGTTGATCTCGCGACGCAGCTCGTCTACACGCTGCACGACGTCGGGCGCGGTGCTCATGCCCTGAATCCTAAAGCCTAGGAGCGACGGCTAACGCCGCCGCCTCGGGAGGCCCCCACGGCCTACCTCCCGGCGACCTCTCCCCTGCCCGCCGGGGCCTCGCGCCTGCCCAAGGGCGTGCCGGCCCTCACGGTGACGACGACGCCACGGGGCGTGCGTAGGGCGCGGCCGGGGACCTGGCGCCGCACGCGCAGGGCACGCCTCGACCCGCCGCCCTCGCCGCCCACCGGCTGGCCGGCGACACGCGCTGCGAGGAGGTCGTAGAGGTAGACGAGCGCGCTGCCGCCGAACGTGACGACCGCGAAGAGGAACGCGAGCAGGCCGAGCGGGCTCATGAGACGGACTCTACCTAAGTTATTGAGGTGGGCATGTGATGTCCGCTACATAGCGCCGCCCACCCCGTCCAGGACGCGGTTCCGTGCGCGACCTAGGGGTCGGGCGGGCCCCGTCAGGTGACGGCTTGCACCAGGCTGGGGTCGTCGACGCGCGGGCTGCCCACCGAGCGGGAGACGGGGTGCATGCGCAGCAGGCCGGGCGGCGCGGGGTCGAGCAGGTCCTCGAGGCGTAGCGGGTCGGTCTCCTCGACGTCGAGCCAGCGCTGCCACTCGTCCTCCTCGAGGATGACCGGCATGCGGTCGTGCAGCGAGCGCATCTCCTCGTTCGCGTCGGTGGTGAGGATCGTGCAGCTCGCCAGCGGCTGCTCGCCGCCGGTGTTCACGGCCCACAGGCCGGCGAACGCCATCGGCTGACCGTCGGCGCGGTAGACGAAGTACGGCTGCTTGCCGCCCTCCTCGGCGCGCCACTCGTAGAAGCCGGACGCCGGCACCAGGCAGCGGTGGGTCTTCATCGCGTCGCGGAACGAGGGCTTCTCGGCCGCGCTCTCGCTGCGCGCGTTGAAGAGGTTCGCCTTGAACTGCTTGGGGTCCTTCACCCAGTGGGGCACGAGCCCCCAGCGCATCTCCTCCATCACCCTCTGGCCGTCGCGGCGCTGCCGGACCACGGGCACGCTCTGCGTGGGCGCGATGTTGTAGCGCGCGGTGAGGGGGTAGGTCTCGACCTCGAACAGCGTGGCGAGGTCGTCCTCGTGCGTGTACAGGGTGTAGCGGCCGCACATGTCAGCTGGCCTCCTCGAGCTCGGCGCGGATCATCTCGCGCGCTCCCTCCGGGTACTCGGCGAGCAGGTCGAGCGTCGACACGTACCCTTCGACGTCCTTGAGGTGCTGGGGGAAGACGACGAAGCCGTGGCTCGCCATGACGTCGAGGCGCTTGGTCTCGTACAACGGCCCGCTCCAGCCCTCGGCGCCGATACGCTCGAGGGTGAAGCGATGGAGCGTGGCCTGCATCAGCGTGTGCACGAGCTCGCGGTTGTCGGGTGTCAGCGCGTCCCACGCCGACTGCGCCACGCGCTTGCGCGCCTGGTGGTAGCCGTCCAGGATGCTCGACGCGATCGCCCGGGCCTCCTCGCGCGTCAACGCCGCCGGGGACTGGGCGTGCGCCTGCTCCTCCTCGGGCGGCTCGACGCCCTGGGCGAGGAGGCTGTTCACGAAGCCGGGCAGGTTGTAGATGGGCCTGCCGGCGGCCTCGGCCCTGGCCTGCAGCTTGCGGGCGTAGTCGACGATGCGCAGCACCCGCTCGGCGCCGAAGCGCTGCACGGTCCTCTCGCCGTCCTGCGCCCACCCGATCTCGCGCAGGGCGTCGAGCGCCTGCAGCTCCTTCAGCATGCGCTCCTTGTCCTGCGGACGCGGGATGCGCTTCGCCAAGCTGGCCGGCAGGCGGATGCGCGGCTTGAAGACGTCGTTCTTCAGGATGTGGAAGGACACGCGCTGGAACTTGCGCCCCACCTTCGCCGCCTCGTAGGTGAACGTCAGGCAGGTGTAGCGCTTGAACTCCTCCTGCGCCCTGTCGAGGACGTAGCGGAAGTCCTTGAAGCGCTCGTACTTGCCGTCGAGGCCGAGCCGCAGCTTGAGGTCGTCCACGTCGAAGGTGAGGTGGGGCCGCTCCCCTGCGTAGCTGGCCGTGTAGAGCACCTCGAACAGGCGCATGCTGTTGAAGCTCTCGAAGCTGAGGAGCTGGTCCGTGGGGATGATGCTGAAGTCGCGCCGGAGCTGGAGCAGGTACGGCTTGAGCTTGTCGTGGATCTTCAGCTCGATGCACGCCATGTGGCCCTTGCCGCCCTGGCCCCCCTCGTAGCGCGCCTCGGAGACCCACTGGAACATCACCCAGTCGCCGTTGGGCTCCTTGATCTGCACGGTCTGCTCGAGGAGCTCGCGCGCCGACTCCTCGATGCGCGAGTAGATGCTCTTGCCCTTGATGTTGAAGAGCTGCGCGAACTCCCAGGCGGTGATGCGTATGGGCTCCAGGTCGGAGTCGTCGCGCGTGACGTCCGAGAGCGCCAGCACGAGCAGCCGCTTGCTGAGGATGCCCATCTCCTGCCGGCTCAGCGCCAGCGGGTTCGCCTGGGTGACGGTGAGCTTGCTGCGCCCCTCGCCGGCCGGGGTCTCCCCTCCCCTACCGCCGCCACCCCTGCCGTTACCGGCTACCGCGCTCCCGCCCTTGGGGCGCGCCGCCTTCGACCGTCCGCCGCTGCGGCCGTTGGCGCGGCGCCGGCCCTTGACGTCGAGCGGCTCGACCTCGACCGGGGTAACCTCGCTCACGGGTACCGCTTGGGAGCTCGTAGCGTCCATACCGCCCTTCCGAGCCTCGCGCGCTCGCGTCAGCCTAACGGTAGCGGGGATTCCGCGTCAACGTTTCCCCCTTCTTCCCCGCTTAACGGGAGACGCCATCCCAGTACCCCCACTTCCCCGCTTCGGTACCCTGTTCCCCCCGCTTGGTACCCCTCCTTCCCCGCAGGGGTCCCGCGCCTTCCCCGGCTCGGTACCGCTCCTCCCGCTCCCGGGTACCCCTCCCCTCCCGCTTGGGACCCGGCGGCGCCGTCCAGCACGCGAAGCCGCGGCCGCTTAAAGGGAATGGGAAAGTAGGTCTGCTGAAACTTCAGCAACACCTGCTGTTGATCGTGCCAAGGGAGGGCTTACCTGCCTGCTCGCGACCGGGCCTCGTGAGCGCCCGCGTCGAGTACCCGCGCTTCCCCGCTCGGCGGTCGGTCCCCCTCGTTCCCCACTTGCGGCCGACCGGCTGCTTCCATAGCCGCGCACGCGCTGTCCCGGCTGGATCTACGCGGAGCGGTACCTCCCCTTCCCCACTTGGCCGCCTCGTCGCAACTACCAGGTACGGACGGCGCCTGCCCGCCGCGTCACGGTCGAGCGCGGTCCGGTGGCTCCTGAAGACGCGGCGCGATCGCCGCCCGCGGCAAGGCGGCGTACTCGTCCCACGGAGGCGAGATCCGCTACGCCGGGTCGCAGGGCTGCGCTGCTGCCACGCCCGGGAGGCCACCCCGTCCGGCGCAGTTGCGGCCGGCGGAAGCGGCCCGGTCCCCTTCCCCTCCCCGTTCTCTCGCGGAGTTGAGCGGTCGGGCTTCCAAGTGGGAAGCCGAAGGTACTCGCGGCCTGGCAGCCAGCCGCGTGAGGGCGACCGGATCCGCGTGGGCCGCCATAACGTTATGGCGCCGGCCCGCTGATCGGCGGAAGCGGGGTAGTCATCGCTTCGCTCCGTGTCGGCGCGCTGTGCCACGTCCGCCGCTCGGTCGTCACTCGGCGGCCGCGAGCGAGGGTCCGGGCTGACCGACCATCGCCTTAAGTCTCCGAGGGCGGCGAGCGGTGGGGCTGGGCCGCGCGGGCGCTTAGGCCGCGATCGAGCGTTCAGCGAGGAGAGCGAGGGCTAGAGAGGGCGCAGCTCACCGACGCTGACGCGGTGGGTCCGCCATAACGTTATGGCGGCGAGCCTAGGGCGCCGCGGGGGTGGCAGCGCGCACGGGTATCATCGACCCATGTCCGAGCAGAGCGGGGCCCCGCGACTCCGCGGTCGCGTCCCAGGAGGCGGCAGGCATGGCGCCGAAACGGTTGAGGCGCGACGGGAGCCCAGCCCATGAAGGTCTTGACGTTCTTCAACCACGCAGGCGGGGTGGCGAAGACCAGCACGGTGCGCGACGTCGGTTACGTCCTCGGCGAACGCGGGCACCGCGTCTTGCTGGTCGACGTGGACCCGCAGGCGAACCTCACGAAGTGGATGGGCCTCGACGACGTCGAGCTAGAGGAGACCGTGTACCCGGGGGTGATGCCGACCGCCGAGGAGGAGCTCGACGACCCGGAGGCCGAGCTGAGGCTGCCGGCGCCGAAGCGCGTTCACGGTGTCGACCTCATACCCAGCCAGCTGAACGTCGCCATCCTGGAGCGGGAGATCCTCAACGTCTTCATGGGCGTGGTGAGGCTGCGTGACGCGCTGAGGAAGCTCGAGGGCTACGACTACGTGCTCATCGACCCGCCCCCGAGCCTCGGGCAGCTCTCGGCGCTGGCCGTGGTGGCGGCCGACAACGTCGTCGTGCCGCTACCCACGAACCGCAAGGGACTCGACGGCCTCGGGACCGTGATCAGGATGGTGCGTGAGTACCGCAAGGCGGCGCCCGGCCTGGAAGTCGCGTTCTTCGTGCTCACGCAGCACGACCGGCGCACGCGCCACGACCGCGAGAGCCTCGACGCGATCCGGAAGCAGCTCGTCAACATCGCACCGGTCTCGACACCCCTCGCGAGCAGGCCCGCGTACTACTCCGACGCCCAGGTGGCCGGCATGCCCGTGCCGCTCTACGCGCCGGGCAGCGAGGCCGACGCCGAGATCCGCGCGGTCACCGACGAGCTGTTGAGCGCCGTGGAGGGACGCTGATGGCCAAGCGTAAGGGCGGCATCGACCGTGCCGCGGTGTTCGAAGCGATCCTCGGCGGCATCGCGGAACCGCAGCAGTCCGAGGAGGTCGGCGGCAGCGGCACGACGATCCCGCTGCGCGCGATCCGGTACAACAGCCGTCAGCCCCGCAAGCACATCCCCGAGAGCGGCCTGAACGAGCTCGCCGCGAGCATCCGCGACAAGGGCGTCCTGGAGCCGGTGATCGTCAGGCGTGTCGGTGGCGGTTTCGAGCTCGTCGCCGGCGAACGCCGCACACGGGCCGCTGCGCTAGCTGGGCTGGACGAGGTGCCGGCGGTGATCGTGGACATCGACGACCGCGAGGCGCTCGAGATCGCGATCATCGAGAACCTCCAACGCGAGGACCTGAACGCCGTCGAGGAGACCGAGGCCGTGCTGGGTCTGCTGGAGCTCTACCTCGGCCGCGACAGGCGCGACGTGGTTCAGCTCCTGCAGGCGCTCTACAACGAGGAGCGTGGGCGCATCACGTCGAGGAAGGTCGACGAGCGCGAGCGCGAGGCGGTCCGCGAACTGTTCGAGCGCCTGGGCCGTTTCACGGTGACGTCGTTCGTCAGCAACCGGCTGCCGATCCTCGACTTCCCCGAGAGCCTCTTGGCCGCGGTGCGCGAGGGCCGTATCGCCTTCACGAAGGCGCAGGCGCTGGCGAGGGTGGAGGACCCGGACGACCGTGAGCGGTTGCTGGCGGTGGCGATCGCGGAGGACCTGTCGCTCAGCCAGATCAGGCGACGCATCACCGAGCTCCGGGCCGGGCGCGAGGCGCTGGCGCAACGCCGTCCCGTGGGTGCGCTCGACCGGACGCAGCGTCTCGTCTCCACCACGAAGCGGTTGCTCAACAAGCGACGGCTGGTGCAGCTACCTCCCGAGCGCCTCGCGCGCGTGAACGCCCTCCTCGAGGAGCTGAGGAGCGAGCTGGAGGACGCCGGCTGAGAGGCCGCCGGGGCGGGCGGGTCGTAACGCCCAGCTAGAGCCTGTTGTCGTGGCACAGCGAGCGCGGCTCGCAGCGAGGCGGCCTTGGGACCACGGCGTTCTGGCGGCAGCTACGGCTCGCGATGCAAGTGGCGGCTATCCTCGTGCTAGCAGCGCCGGCCGCCGCCGGTGGCGAGGAGGCTCCCCATGTTGAACGTTGGATCCGCCGCCCCCGACTTCGCACTGCCCGACCAGGACGGACGCGTCCGCCGGCTCTCCGACGAGCGCGGCGCCTGGGTGGTCCTGTACTTCTACCCGAAGGACGACACGCCTGGCTGCACGACCGAGGCCTGCGGCTTCCGCGACGCGATGTCGGAGCTCGGCGACCTCGACGCCGTGGTGATGGGCGTCTCCGCCGACGACGAGGCGAGCCACAAGGAGTTCGCCGCCAAGTACGGGCTGAACTTCCCGCTTCTCGCCGACGTGGACCGTGAGGTCATCGACGCCTACGGCGCCTGGGGCGAGAAGGAGCGCCCGACCGGTGAGCGGTTCGAGGGCATCCTCAGGGTGACCTACCTGATAGACCCGCAGGGCAAGGTCGCCCAGACCTGGAACGTCACCGAGCCCGAGACCCACGCCGCCGAGGTGCGGGACGCGCTGGCGCGACACCAGGGCCGCGTGACCGCCTGAACAGGCACGACAGCTAGTTCGAACGTTCGTGCGCCGCGTGCAACGTCGCGGCGCACGTCGTCCATGGGGCCGCGCTGCGACCCGGTAGAACGAACGCGCCGAGCGTAGGGCGGACGCGCCGCCCAGCGCGAGGCGTGCGATGAGCGCCGTCGTGAAGTGGGGAAGGGGCGGTACGTGCCGAACCGTCGACGCGCGGGCGGCAGAGCTGCGTCCGCGAAGGCGGCTGGGCGCGTGACCGCGAGCGCGGGTGCCGGGAAGTGGGGAACCCGCGGTACCGCTCCGGCCCTCGACCCGACGGGGCCGGTGCAGCCGCGGCACGCCGGACAGGACGGTCGGAGCGGGCGCCGGCTGGGAGGGAGGGGTGCGACTGGTCCCGCGAGAGAGGGGCGAGACGCCGGCAACTGGGGAGGCCGGGGTACCCAGGAGCGCGGAAACGGGGAAAGGGGGGTACCGCACCACCCCAGGGTCGCCGACGTCCGATAGGGGAGAGGAGAGGTACTGGAGCAGGGCCGGGTTCGGAAGCGGGGAAGTAGCGGTACCGGAGGGCGGCGCCGGAGAGCCGTCCGCGTCGAGGCCGCCGCGCGATCACCCCGCGTGGAGGGCGGGTGGCCGCGTACGGCGACCGGCCTCCGTACCGCAGGCGCGCCCCCGAACCACCGCCGGCCGGGTGGGTTTACCTCCGCGAGTGTCTAGTGTAATGTGCCACCCTACACCAGATGTGGAGGTAGCAGGGTGTTCGCCAAGCCGTACAGGTACCTCGTAGCGATCGTCCTCGCGTTGGCCTCGTTGGCCTCCGCGCAGGGCGATCCCGACACGATCACCGTGGCGCTGTCCGGGAACGTCGAGACGACGGACCCCCACACCGCCTCCTCGCGCGCCGTGCCGTTCCTCGAGAACGTGTACGAGCCCCTCGTGGGCCTACAGGGCCCGACGTCCGAGCTGTCGCCGGTGCTGGCCGAGTCCGTGGAAGTCTCGGAAGACCAGACCGTCTACACCTTCCACCTGCGGCCCGGCGTTACGTTCCACGACGGCTCCGCGCTCACCTCGGCCGACGTGATCTACTCCTTCGAGCGCGTCCAGGCCCTCCAGGCCGGGCCGTACTGGGCGATCGCCTACCTCGAGTCGATGGAGGCGGTCGACGACCTCACGGTGCGCATGACCATCAGGCCGGGCGGCCCGCCGTTCCCGCAGGCGGTGTCGATGGTCGGCATCGTCAGCCAGGACGCCTTCGAGGCGCAGGCGACCGCCGACGACCCCTGGGCGGGCACGTGGGCGGCGACGAACGCCGCCGGCACCGGCCCCTACGTGCTGGCCGAGCTGGTGCGCGGCGACAGGTTCGTGCTCGAGGCGTACCCCGACTACTGGGGCGGCTGGGACGGCGAGCACTTCGACCGCGCCGTCATGCTGCTGGTGCCCGAGGCGTCGACGGCGCAGCTTATGCTCGAGCGCGGCGAGATCGACATCGCGGAGGCGGTGCCCACCGAGGCCCTGCCCTCCCTGCGTCAGAACCCCGACATCCAGGTGGTCGAGCGCGACGGCGGCGTCCGCGTCCTCTACCTGAACCTCAACGCCGCGGCGGGCCCCACCGCCGACCCGCGGGTCCGGAAGGCGATCAACCTCGCCTTCGACGCGGAGGCGTTCTTCGAGGCGGTGGGCGGGGCCTTCGGGCCGTCCGACGGGCCCGTCCCGAGCGACTTCCTGGGCGGCTACAAGCCGGAGATCCCGTACGCGCACGTCGACCTGGAGGAGGCGCGGCGCCTGCTGCGCGAGGCCGGCCAGGAGGGCATGACGCTCGACGTCTACTTCACGACGGGCGACCAGCCCCAGGAGCTGGCGGCGCAGGTGCTGCAGGCCTACCTCTCGCAGATCGGGGTGCAGGTCAACATCATCGCCCAGGACTTCCCGGCGTTCGTCAGGGCGATCACGGCCTGGGGAGAGAGCGAACGCAGCGCTTCGGACCCGAACTTCAGGATGGCGAACTTCCTCTACACGCCGCCGCGGATGCCCGACGCCTACGCGTACCTCTGGTACATGTACCACTCCGCCGCGCAGGGCGGTCTCGGCCGCAACCAGGGGTTCTACGAGAACCCGCGCGTCGACGAGCTGATCGAGCAGGGCGCGCTCGCGACCGACGCCGAGGCGCGCCTCGCCGCCTACAGGGAGGCCGTCGACCTGATCGTCGAGGACGCCCCGCAGGTGAACATCGGGGTGCAGAAGGTGATCTACACGCTGCGCGCCGACGTCGGCGGCTTCTACATGCACCCCACCTGGTACCCGGCGATCCGCATCTACCCGCTCTACAGGCAGGACTGAGGGGCTAGCGGAACGGCGTCGACGCCGGCCGCGAGGCCGGTACGGCGGGAGGGGCCACGCCCCTCCCGCCGGGCGCCAGGAGCAACAGGATGATCTCGTTCCTGCTACGCCGCGTCGCGTTC
>CAZGXF010000001.1:0-10728 GCA_964529575.1 uncultured bacterium | reverse complement strand
GCCGGGCGCCAGGAGCAACAGGATGATCTCGTTCCTGCTACGCCGCGTCGCGTTCATGGTGCTGACCGTCCTCGGGGCGGCGACCGTCACGTTCTTCCTGGCCACCGTGGTCCCGGCCGACCCCGCGCGGGCCGCGCTGGGGCCCGACGCCACCGAGGAGCAGGTGGCCAACTACAGGCGCGTGCGGGGGCTCGACCAGCCCTTCGTCGTGCAGTACGGCCGGTACCTGGCCGCCGTGGTGCGAGGCGACTTCGGTACCTCGATAGTCACGCGCACGCCGGTCATCCAGGACCTCGCGCGCTTCGTGCCCGCCACGGTGGAGCTGCTGGTGCCCAGCCTCCTCATCGCCGTGGTCGTGGGCTTCGTCTTGGGCGTGGCCTCGGCCTTCTACCGCGGGGGCTGGGTCGACCAGGCCGCGCGGTTCCTGTCGCTGCTCGGCCTCTCGATGCCGGTGTTCTGGTTGGGGCTGGTGCTCCAGCTCGTGTTCTTCAGGGCCCTGGGTTGGCTGCCCGCCGGCGGGCGGTTGGCGAACGTGATGTCACCGCCGCCCTTCGTCACCGGGTTCTACACGATCGACTCCGTGCTCGCCGGGAGGTGGGACCTGTTCGTTTCCAGCCTGGAGCACCTCGTGCTCCCCTCGGTGTCGCTGGCGTCCCTCACGCTCGGCATCGTCGCCCGCATGACCCGCTCCAGCCTGCTCGACGTCATGTCGAGCAACTACGTGCGCACCGCGCGCTCGAAGGGCCTGCGCGAGGGCGCGGTGCTGTGGAAGCACGCCCTGCGCAACGCCCTGGTCCCGATCGTCACGGTGATCGGCCTGCGCCTGGGGCAGATGTTCAGCGGGGCCGTCCTCACCGAGACCGTCTTCGCCTGGCCCGGCGTGGGCCGGTACGCCTACACGGCGCTGCGGCAGCTCGACTTCCCGGTGGTGATGGCGTTCACCGTCTGGGCCACGTTCGTGTACGCGCTGGTCAACCTCCTGGTCGACCTCAGCTACACGCTGATCGACCCGCGCGTGAGGCTCGACTGATGGCCGCGCCCGCGGTGATCGGCGCCCGCCGCGCCAAGGGACGGGCCCTGCTGCGCCGCCTCAGCCCGCTCGGCTGGGCCTCGCTGGTCCTGGTGGTGCTGGCCGTGGCGATGGCCCTGTTCCCCCAGCTGTTCGCGACCGACGACCCGTTCGCCATCGCGATGGGGCAGCGCCTCCGCCCGCCGTCGGCGGAGGCGTGGTTCGGCACCGACGAGCTCGGCCGCGACCTCTACAGCCGCGTCGTGCACGGCGTACGGCTCTCGCTCGGCTCGGCGCTCGGCGTCGTGCTGCTGACGGCCCTCGTCGGCATCCCCATCGGGATCCTGGCCGGCTACCTGCGCGGCTGGTTCGACACGGTCCTGATGCGCATCGCCGACATGTTCATCGCCTTCCCGTCGCTGATCATGGCGATGGCCATCGTCACGGTCCTCGGGCCCGGCCTCACGAACGCCATGATCGCCCTCGCGCTCGTGTGGTGGCCGCAGTACGCGCGCCTGGCGCGCGGCCAGGTGCTGCAGCTCCGCGAGACGCAGTACGTCGAGGCCGCGGGGGCCCTCGGCGCCACGTCGGGCCGGATCATGACGCGCCACCTGCTGCCGAACGCCCTGACCCCGCTCGCGGTGAAGATGAGCCTCGACGTCAGCGTCGCGATCCTCACCACCGCGAGCTTCTCGTTCCTCGGCCTGGGGGCCGCGCCGCCCTCGCCCGAGCTCGGCTCGCTCGTCACCCAAGGCCGCAACTACTTCCTGCAGGGGTGGTGGTACACGACCATGCCCGGGGCCGTGATCCTCGTCGTGAGCCTCGCGTTCAACGTCATCGCCGACGACCTCAGGGACGTCCTCGACCCGTCCCTCCGTTACTGAGACCAAGGAGAGAAGATGCTGCTCGACAAGGCCAAGGCACAACGACTGATGCGGGAGGAGGGCCTCGACGCCCTCGTGCTCGCCTACACCGAGAACGTCATCGTCTTCACCGACTTCATGCACGTCAACAGCAACCGCATCAAGCCGCGGCTCTACTACGTCGTGTTCTTCGCCGACCCGCAGCGCGCGCCGGTGTTCTTCGTCCCGCACCAGGACCTCGACGACGCCAAGCGCCACACCTGGATCGAGGACGTGCGGCCTACCGCCGAGTACGTCTACCCGGGCCGGCCCGACGTGATCGTCGATAAGGTCGGGGCCGTGGCCGAGGTCATCCGCCAGGCGGGCCTGGACGAGGGGACGATCGGCTTCGAGGACGCCTCGCTGCCCTACGCCGTGCACCAAGAGCTCGTGAGGGCGCTGCCGGGCGCGCGCTTCGCGCCGGCCTCCGAGCTCGTCGCCCGGCTGCGCGCCATCAAGAGCGCGGAGCAGCTCGAGCGCATCCGCAAGGCCATGCACGCCACCCAGGCCGGCGCCCGCGCCATCAGGGACAACATCAGGCCCGGCATCACGGAGAAGCAGCTCGCCGCGTTGGCCAAGGAGGCCTGCCTGCAGGCCGGCGGCGACTACGTCGACTTCCTCATCGTCGGCGCGGCCGAGAACGGCGCGATCGTGCACGGCGCGCCGACCGACTACGCGCTGCGGGAGGGCGACGTCGTCCGCTTCGACCTGGGCGCCGTCTACGGCTCGTTCGCCGGCGACTTCGCGCGCACGTACGTGGTAGGGGACAGGGCCGACGAGCGTGACGCGCGCCACTACGCCGCCGTGCGGGCGGCCGTGGAGGCGGGCATCGCGGCGGTGCGGCCGGGCGTGACCGCCGGCCAGGTCTACGACGCGATGCTGACCGCCGGTCAGGCGATCGACCCCGAACTCAAGCGCGAGCACGCCGGCCACGGCATGGGCCTCGAGGTGCACGAGGAGCCGATGATCTACCAGGGCTCCGAGTTCGTGCTGGAGCCCGGGATGGTCGTGATGATCGAGTGCGGCCGCTACATCCTCGGCCAGGGCGGCTACCAGCTCGAGGACCTGGTGCTCGTGACCGAGACCGGCCACGAGGTCATGACCGACGTCCCGCGCGACCTGGTCATCGCCCGGTGAGCGAGGTCAAGGTCGGGCTGCTCGGCGCCGGCGGGATCAACGCCCTCGTCGCCGAGAGGCTGCTGGAGGGGGCGGTGCCCGGGGCCCGGGTCGTGGCCGTCGCCGGCCGGGGCGCCGGCTCGTCGTCCGCGGCTGGGCTCGCCGCCCGCCTCGGCGCCCAGGCCGTGGCGCCCGAGGACCTCGCCGCCGCGGGCTGTGAGCTGGTCATCGAGGCCGCCGGGGGCGCGGCGGTGCGCGCCCACGTGCCCGGCCTGTGGGCCGCGGGCGTCGGCACGGTGGTGATGAGCGTCGGCGCGCTGATCGACCCCGCCGTCGAGCGCGCCTACCGTGAGGCCGCGGCCAGGGGCGTGCCCGTGGTCCTGCCCAGCGGCGGGATCGGCGGCCTGGACGCCGTCAGGGCGCTGGCCGCGGGCGGCGGCCTGAAGAGCGCGCGCATCACCACCACGAAGGCGCCGGCCGGTCTGCGCGGCGCCCCGTACCTCGAGAGCAACGGCATCGAGCTCCCCGAGGACCGCGCCGTCACCGTCTTCAGGGGCTCGGCGCGGGAGGCGGTGGCCGGCTTCCCGGCGAACGTCAACGTCGCCATCGCCCTCAGCCTGGCGGGGCTGGGCCCCGACCGCACCGAGGTCGTCGTCGTCTCCGACCCCGCGGCCAAGCTCACGCGACAGCTCATCGAGGTCGAGGGAGACGCCGCGACCGTCGAGGTACGGATCGCGACGAAGCCGAGCCCGGTCAACCCGCGCACGTCCTACCTGGCGGGCGCCTCGGCCGTCGCCGCCCTGCGCGAGGCCGTGGCGGCGAGCGCGGCCGCGGCGAGGCGCGCCGGCGCCGGAGCGCTGTAGGTTTAGGGGACGATGTTGGATGAAGATCTAGGGCTCGGTCCTCTGCACCACGCGCCGGCGGGCAAGACCGAGCGCGTGAAGCAGGTGATCGTCGAGCGCATCAGGTCGGGCGCCTACCCGGTGGGCGCCCGCCTGCCTGGCGTCAGGTCGGTCGCCGAGGAGTTCGGCGTGCACGCGAACACGGTCAGCCGCGTCTACGGCGAGCTCGCCGACGAGGGGCTCGTGCGCACGGTCAGGGGCAGCGGCACGTTCGTCGTCGACGTCCCGGGTGAGGCGCAGGCCAACCAGGCCATGGCGGAGCTGAGCGCGAGCCTCTACTCGCTGGCGCTGCAGGCGCGGCGGCTCGGCCTCTCGCGCGAGGCGTGGGCGCGCCTGGTGACCGAGGCGGAGGCGGAGGGGTTCCGGGCCGACGGGCCGACGATGTGGTTCGTCGAGTGCAGCCCGCGGGACACCGAGGAGCTCGCGGCCAGCCTGTGCACGCTGCTGGAGGGCCGGGTGCGCCCGCTCTTGACGACGGACCTGCGGCGGCGGACTAGCGACTTCGTCGAGGAGGGGCAGCTCTTCATCACGACCCCCTTCCACTTCGAGGAGGTCCAGGCCGAGGTGGGGGCCGACCACCAGGTCGTGAACGTGAACGTCGTGCCGACGTCGGACACGCTGGTGCGCCTGGCCCGCCTCGCGCCCGATGCGGCGCTGACGATCGTCGCCTCGAACACGGCCACGCTCAGCCGCTTCGTCGCCATGGTGCGCACGTACATGCGGGTCGAGCCGGTGGCGACGGCGCTGGCCCACGAGCCCGAGGCGCAGGAGCTGGTCCGCCGCGCCGAGGTGCTCATCGACAGCCAGTCGATCCACGACAAGGTGATGGATTGGGGCCCCAGCGGCGAGGTCATCACGGTGCGCTACCAGATCGAGCCGACCTCCGTGGCCTACCTGCGCGAGCTCCTGCGGGTTCGCGGCCTGGACTGACCCGACCCGGCCGCGACCTAGCTGCCGCCCCGGACCGCGGTCCGCTCGGCCGAGCGCTGCCAGCCTCGCGACACCTCGCCCTCTTCACGAGCGTCGACGACGCCGAGGGCCGGTACCTCGCCTGCGGGGAAGAGCTCGCGCAGCCTGGCGAGGAAGACCCTCACCGCCGGCACCTTCAGCGAACGGGGTAGGACGGCCACGCCCACGCTGCGCTCGACGCGCTCGGCGAGCGGCACCGCACGCGTGCCCGGCGGCAGCCCGTCGACGGTGAGGGCGGGCATCAGCGCGACCCCGAGGCCGCGGGCCACGAGCGCCAGCATCGTCGAGTCCTCGCCGATCTCGTACGCGGGTTGGAAGGTCGGGTCGACGTCGAGCAGCGCGCCGCGGACCGGCCAGCAGCACGGCCCCCCGCTGATGATCACCGGCCGGCGCACCAGCTCGCGCAGGTGGACGGCGTCGCCCCGGACGCTGCCGTCGTCGCGCACGACGGCGACGTAAGGGTCCCGGAAGAGCTGCCAGAAGATGACGTCCTCGGACCGGGAGGACATCGTCAGGGCCACGTCGGCGCGGGCCGAGCGGAGGTGCGCCAGGGGCTCCCGCGCCCAGCTCGCGATCTCGCTCACGGTGATGCGGAGGTCCGGGTGCGTCTCGCGCAGCGAGCTCATCACCGGGGCCAGGACGTGCACCGCCAGCGAGCGGATCGCGCTGACCCTCAGCTCGCCGCGCAGCTCCTCGCGGTGCGTCGCCGCCTCCTGGGCGATCGCCGCCAGCCCCGCCTCGACCTGCCTGGCGTGGTCGGCGATGCGCTCCCCGATGGGTGTGGGCGCCGCGCCGAAGCGGCCGCGCTCCAGCAGCCGCACCCCCAGCTCCTCCTCGAGCTCGGCGATCGCGTACGAGACCGTCGACTGCGACAGGCCCAGCTCGAGCGCCGCCTCGGAGAAGCTGCCGTGCTCGATGATCGCGAGCAGCGCGCGCAGGCTCTGGAGCTTCATGCCGGCAGTGTAGCCGCGGTGCGCCGCCTCATCGCTGGGCCAGGGGACGGCGTGCTGGAGCCCTGGTCGGGCCCGTGGCGGCGGTTCGCCCCTCATGGCGCCGGAGCTCGGCAGCGAGCAGTTCCTGGAGGCTCGTGGCGACGTCGGCGACGCGGGCGATCTCCCGCTCGCGCCGCCGCACGTCCCGGAACGCGAACTGCCGCGCCCACTCCGTGGCCAACTCCCGCGGGTCGATCGCGAGGAGCGTAGGGACGTCGTAGCGGCTGAGGAACGGCCCGTCGAAGAGCGCCCCGTACCAATCTGGGTGGAGCTGGGCGAACACCTCCAGCGCGCGGGCGAGAGCGGCGCGCTCGCGCCTCGCCCGCTTCACCTCCTCGAGCCACTCCGTGAACATCTGCCAGCGCGTCACCGGCCTCACCTCCCGTCGTCCGGCCCGACCGGACGCGACCAACCTAGGCGCGCCCGGGAGGAGGAACAAAAGCGCGCACCGATACGCGGCGCCGTCCCATCGGGCGGGCCGATGGCCGGCGTAGGCGTGTTCCGACGGAGCGGTCCTGGGTAGGGGGGAGCGGCCGCTCTGGCCGAGCGAGGGCGGCGACCGAGAGGTGGCTAGGGGACAGGGCCCGCGCCGTCGTGGGGGGTGCGACGGCGCGGGCCGAGGCGGAGTGTACCGTGTCACCGCGATGTAGACACTGGGTGCCGGCTCACCTTGGGCACCGCGTCTCACGCGCCCGGCCGTACGCCGTTCAGGGGCGCGACGGGTCGGCCGTCCGACGGGGGCCGGCCGGCGTGGGCGGCGGGTCGCGACCGGCTCCCCGGCGCCGCGCCGACGTATAGCCTTGTGGGCGTGTACACCCCCAGCATGTTCCGCGAGGACGACCGCGACCGGCTGCTCGAGTTCATGCGGCGCCACTCGTTCGCCCTGGTCGTCTCGGTGAGCGACGGGCGGCCCGCGGCCACGCACCTGCCGCTCACGGTACGGGTCGATGGCGAGGAGGTGTACCTGCGCGGGCACTTCGCCAAGGCGAACACGCAGTGGCGTGACATCGAGTCGAGCGAGGTGCTGGCGGTGTTCACAGGCCCGCACGCCTACGTCTCGCCGCGGCACTACGACGCCGAGGAGAGCGTGCCCACTTGGAACTACCTCGCCGTGCACGCTCACGGCCGGGCGCGCGTCGTGCGTGACGCCGCGGCCAACGAGGAGCTCCTCGGCGAGCTCGTGGGCCACAACGAGCCCGGGTACTGGCGGCAGTGGCAGGGGCTCCCCGAGCGCTACAGGGAGGGGATGCTGCGCGGCATCGTCGGGTTCGAGCTGCGCGTCACGCGCCTCGAGGGCAAGGCCAAGCTCAGCCAGAACAAGAGCGCCGACGAGCGCCGGCGCATCGCCGCCGCGCTGGCCGCCAGCCCCGACCCAGACGCGCGGGCGACGGGGGAGGAGATGCTCAGGCGCGAGGCCGAGGAGGCCGGGCCCGCGGGCCGCTGAGCGCTTGGCGGGCCGCCTGGCCGGGCCTTCGCGCCGCTCCTCTCACCGTGATGCCGTGCAGGACGCCGCGCTGGCGCATATGCTCTGGCCGGAGGGCGTTATGAACAAGTCTGAACTGATCGACCACGTCGCCAGCCAGGCCGGCCTCACCAAGAAGCAGGCCAGCGCCGCCGTCAACGCCGTCTTCGACGGCATCCAGGCTCAGCTCGCCCAGGGTGGGAGCGTGAGCATCACCGGCTTCGGCACGTTCGACGTCCGCAGCCGCAAGGCCCGCACCGGCGTCCGTCCCGGCACGGGCGAGAAGATCAAGATCCCCGCCAGCAAGGCCCCAGGTTTCAAGGCCGGCAAGACCCTCAAGGACTCCGTCAAGGGCTCCTGAACGGCAGGTCGGTAGCCGACGGGCGGGGCGGCGCCAGCGCGCGTCGCCCCGCCTAGTCGTCCCCGCGGAGCCTGGCCGCGACCTGCTTGGCGACCGCCTCGCCCGAGAGGCGCGCGCCGCCGGCCGTCTGCATCAGCCCGCCCGCCAGCGCCTCGCCCGCGAACCAGACCCTGTCACCCACCGGCTCGGCCAGCGCCTGGCGCGCCGTCGCGGCGCCGGGCGCGGCGACCGCGTACGCGCCCCGCACGAACGGCTCGGCCGACCAGTTCGTCATGGTCCCGTGCCTCAGGTGCCGCCTGATCTCGCTGCCGAACACGCCCTCGAGGCGCCCGGTGACGAAGTCGACCGCGGCCGCCGCGCCGGCGGCCTCGAGCTCCCAGGCGAAGTCCCCGCCCACGAACGCGACCATCAGGTCGAGGTCGAACGGGAAGCAGAGCAGGTAGATGTCGTGGCGCGCGTGCCCCACCAGCAGCACGTCGGTGAAGGGCTCGAGGCCGAGACGCGTGCCGGCGACGCGCAGCGGCACCTTCGTCAGCAGGCCCATCGGCAGGTCGTACACCGCCGTCAGGTGCCGTTCGGGCAGGGCCGGCGTGAAGCGCACGCCCTCGAACGCCAGCACGCCGGTCGAGACGGTGACGATCGCGGCCCTGGCGGCCAGCTCGCCGCGGTCGGTCTCGACCGCGACGCCGGGGCCGTCCCAGCGCACGCGCCTCACGGGGCAGGAGAGGTGCACGGGCACGTCGCGGCCCCAGTGGGCGACGAGGGCGCCGTAGCCCTCGAGGGTCAGGTAGTTCGGGTCGAGGTCCTCGGCGGCGCGGAAGTCGGCGATCGAGATCTCGTCGTCGTCCTTCCCGAAGTCCATGGGCCCGACGAACGTGGAGATCGCGTCCTCGAGGTGAGAGGCCTCGACCAGGGTGGCCAGGCGGTCGTCGTCGTCGGCGTGCTCGGTCACGGCCCGCTGCAGCCGCGCCTCGGCGGCGACGAGACCGCGGGCCTCCTCGGCCGTCGCCCGGCGGTCGCCGAAGTAGACGTGGTCGAGCGCCATGTCGTGGTGCTGCAGGGTCCAGCCCGCGGCCTGGGCGTCGGGGAAGAACGGGTTCCTGTCGGCGGCGTGCAGCCAGGCGCAACCGACGTCGAACGGCACGCCGAACTCGCGCGTCGACGTGCGCGCCCGGCCGCCGATCCGCCCCGTTGCCTCCACGACGACGCACTCGACGCCGGCGGCCATGAGCGTCTTCGCCGCGCCCAGGCCGGCGACGCCGGCGCCCACCACCACGACCTCGGTCTCCCACATGGCGACACCTCGCGGGTCCGTCTTGATGCTGCTCGTGGTGCAGGTTACGCGCCGGGTGCGGGGGAGACAAGACGCCTCGGCTGTGGTTCGCTGTAGCGAGGTCGCAGCGAAGGAGGTACGTCGTGCGCTCCCTGGTCTCGCTGGCGCTCCTCGTCGTCGGGCCTGTGGCCCTGGCGCAGGTGGCTCCCGTACCGTCCATCAACCGCAACACCGTGCTCGACCTGCTGGTCTTCCTGGCGCCCGGCTTCATCGCGATCAAGCTGTTCCAGTGGGTCTGGACCCAGCTCATCAAGCGGGCCGAGCGGACCAACACGATCAGGCTCGAGCTCGTGCAGATCGGCACCCTGATCTTCGCGCTGGTGCTGAGCCTCCTCGGCGGGTGGCTGGCGTCGGTGGCGATGCACCTGGCCTGGCCGGAACGCGACCTCTTCGCTTACCTGCGGGAGACGCCCGTCGTGAGCGGTGCGATGTTCCTCAGCCTCGCCGTGCACACGCTCTTCGCGCTGGTCCTCGGGGCGCTGGCCGCGGTGGTCCTGCACGTCCTCGACGGGTGGTTCCACCTGGTGCCCGAGCCGAAGAAGAGCCCGTGGGCGCAGCTCTGGGAGGACACGTACGACAAGAGCCGCCACGTGGTGACGGTGCGCATGGGCGGGACCACCTACTTCGGGAAGCTGAAGTACGTGGACACCAGCGGCGCCAACCGCGACATCATCCTCGAGGAGCCCAAGCAGTACTTCGACGAGACGGGCGAGACGGTCCAGGAGGGCGAGGTGCTGCTGATCCGCGACGTGCAGCAGCACCAGCTCCTGCTCGTCGACCTGGTGGAGGAGGAGAGGCTGCTCGAGCGCGAGCGGTCGGGCGACGAGGCGGGTGGGCCCGTGGCGGTCGGCGAGCCCGAGGGCGCCGAGGGACCGGCGGACGGTGCCGCGGACCCTGCGTCAGCGCCGGGGTTGCCCTATAGTGACGAGGGAGGTGAGGCATGAGCGACGTCGTCGAAGCGGGGTTCATCCGGCTGCGGCACGTGGGTGAGATCATCACCGAGGGCCCGGACATGACGCCCAAGAACGTCGACCTCGTGGTGCACGCGCTGCGCCGCGCCTCCCAGGCCCGTGCCCGGGCCCGCGAGGCCAGGGCGCGCGTGGCCGCTCCCACCGAGCCTTCGCGGCCGGCCGCGCTCCAACCCGCCAAGTGAGCCTCCGTTAGGCCTCGTCCGCCCCGCCGTCTTAGCGTCGGCCGTCGCGGCCTGGACCCGCGTCGGGCGTGCGGGCTGCCTGAACCCGCGTCGGGCGTCCGGGCGGCCTCCTACGCCCTCAGCCGAAGTGGTACCCGCGCACGTGGATCGGCCCGGGCACCTCGGCGAGGCGTACGGCCTTGAGCGTGAGCTGGTGGCCGGTGTCCTCCACGACCCCGTCCACGACGAGCATCGAGGCGTCGCGCAGGAGCACGCGCTGCTCGTCCCACAGGTCGGGGGAGATGATCACCTGCGCCCTGACCGGGCCGTCCTCGATGACGAAGAACGCGAAGCCCTTGGCCGTGCCCGGGCGCTGGCGGCCGACGACCAGGCCGGCCGTGAGCACCTGGGTCTTGCGCGGCGTGCGGCGCAGGCGCAGTAGCGGCACGCAGCCCAGCTCCCTGAGCTGGTCGCGCACCAGGTCGACGGCGTGGACCTCGAGGGTGCTCATGCGCGTGGTCTGGTAGTCCCACACGAAGCGCTCGGGCAG